>CAMLOR010000099.1 GCA_946481615.1 uncultured Aquimonas sp. | reverse complement strand
TGCGCAACTACCTCGACTGGCTGATCGGCGTGCCGTGGAAGAAGCGCTCGAAGGTGCGCAAGGATCTGAAACTCGCGCAGGAGACGCTCGACGCCGATCACTACGGCCTCGAGAAGGTGAAGGACCGCATCCTCGAATACCTCGCCGTGCAGCAGCGCGTGCAGAAGATGCGTGGCCCCATCCTGTGCCTGGTCGGCCCGCCCGGCGTGGGCAAGACCTCGCTCGGCCAGTCCATCGCCAAGGCCACGAACCGCAAGTTCGTGCGCATGTCGCTGGGCGGCGTACGCGACGAGGCCGAGATCCGCGGCCATCGCCGCACCTACATCGGTTCGATGCCTGGCCGCATCGTGCAGAACCTCAACAAGATCGGCACCCGCAATCCGCTCTTCGTGCTCGACGAGATCGACAAGATGAGCATGGATTTCCGCGGCGATCCCTCCTCGGCCATGCTCGAGGTGCTCGACCCCGAGCAGAACAACGCCTTCAACGACCATTACCTGGAAGTCGACCTCGATCTTTCGGAAGTGATGTTCGTGGCCACCGCCAACTCGCTCAACATCCCCGGCCCGCTGCTCGACCGCATGGAGGTCATCCGCATCCCGGGCTACACCGAGGACGAGAAGGTCAACATCGCCGAGCGCTACCTCGTGCCCAAGCAGATCAAGGCGAACGGCCTGCGCGAGGAAGAGCTGAAGCTGACCGAGGCCGCGGTGCGCGAGATCGTGCGCTACTACACGCGCGAATCGGGCGTGCGCAACCTCGAGCGCGAGATCTCCAAGATCGCGCGCAAGGTCGTGAAGGAAATCGCGCTGGCCGGCCCGCAGCCGGAGAAGAAGCGCGGCAAGAAGAAGGAAGGTCCCGTCACCGTCACGCCGAAGAACATCGACCATTACCTCGGCGTGCGCCGCTACGACTTCGGCCGCGCGGAAGAGCAGGCCGAGATCGGCCTCGTCACCGGCCTGGCGTGGACCGAGGTCGGCGGCGACCTGCTGCAGATCGAAGCCAATGTGGTACCCGGCAAGGGCGTGCTGCTGCACACCGGCCAGCTCGGCGATGTGATGCAGGAATCGATCAAGGCCGCGCTGTCGGTGGTGCGTTCGCGCGCGCTCAGCCTGGGCCTGGATGCGGACTTCCACCAGAAGTTCGACATCCACGTGCACGTGCCCGAAGGCGCCACGCCCAAGGACGGCCCGAGCGCGGGCATCGCAATGGTGACGGCGCTGGTCTCGGTGCTCTCCAAGGTGCCGGTGAAGGCCGACGTGGCGATGACCGGCGAGATCACGCTGCGCGGCCGCGTGCTGCCGATCGGCGGGCTGAAGGAGAAGTTGCTGGCGGCGCTGCGCGGCGGCATCCGCACCGTGATCATCCCCGAGGAGAACAAGAAGGATCTCGCGGACATCCCGAAGAACGTCACCCAGGGCCTCGACATCATCCCGGTGCGCTGGATCGACGAGGTGCTCGACATCGCGCTCGCCAAGCCCATCGTTCCGCACACCAAGAGCGGCGAGCCGGTGACGCCGGAGAATGCCGCCGAAGCCCAGGTGCCGGTGCGCGGCGAGGGTCCGGCGCAGCCGACGCGGCAGCACTGAGCGACGCCTTCCGAAACGCGGAAATGCCCGGCATTTCCGCGTTTTTTCTTGCGCGCGGGGTACCCCGCTGGTATAAATCGCCGCACCGAAAGCGCCCCCCGAGAACATCTTCGCGCCTTTCGTTCCCAGGAGTGACAAGAATGAACAAAGCCGAATTCGTGGCGGCCGTCGCCGATGCCGCCGAAATGTCCAAGGCCGACGCCGGCCGTGCGACCGACGCCATGATCGAAGTGATCAAGGCCGCCCTCAAGAAGGGCGACAACGTGTCCCTCGTGGGCTTCGGCACCTTCGAAGTGCGCAGCCGCGCCGCGCGCACGGGCCGCAATCCGCGCTCGGGCGAAGAGATCAAGATCGCCGCCTCGAAAAATCCGTCCTTCAAGGCTGGCAAAGCCCTCAAGGACGCTGTAAACTAGCCCGCTCTGCTGGGTGCTTAGCTCAGCGGTAGAGCGTCGCCCTTACAAGGCGAGGGTCGGGGGTTCGAAACCCTCAGCACCCACCAAAAATCCAAGCGCGGAGTGGTAGTTCAGTCGGTTAGAATGCTGGCCTGTCACGCCGGAGGTCGCGGGTTCGAGTCCCGTCCACTCCGCCACTTTCAAGAAAGAAAACGCCCGCCGAAAGCGGGCGTTTTCTTTTGCGCGTTCAGGGCGCCGGATCGAAGCCGTCGACGAACACGGTGTCGAAGGCGCGGCCCGCGCTCCAGTGCAGCGCGGCCACCAGATGATGCTGGAAGGCCGCGTCCTCGAAGGTCTCGGCCCGATGCCCGAGCCCGGTGTAGAAGGCGCGCCCCGCGCCGACCGTGCGCGACCAGGCGATCGGATGGTCCGCGCCCATCGCGCCGCCGCCCGGCACGTAGGAACTCTCGTCGAGCCGCAGCAGCACCCGCACCGCGCTGCGCGGATTGGCGGCGAAGTTGTACCACTCGTCGGTGAAGCCGAAGCTCGCAGGCAGGTGCGCGGTGGCCGGATGCGAAGCGTCTTCGCGCACGATCTGCGCGGGCTGGATCGGCGGATGCGAAGCGAACCAGGCACCGCCGAGCAGCGTGCCGTAGAACGACCAGTCGTACTCGGTGTCGGACGCCGAATGCACGCCGACCCAGCCGCCGCCGTTCTCGATGAAGCCCTGCAACGCGGACTGCTGCGCGGCATCGAGCACATCGCCCGTCGTGTTGAGGAAAAGCACCGTGTCGAAACCGGCGAGCGAGGCCGCGGTGAAGCGCGTTGCGTCTTCGCTCGCGGTGACGCTCATGCGATGGCGCCGGGCCATGGCTTGCAGCACCGTGTGTGCCGCGGCGATGGAATCGTGGCGGAAGCCGGTGGTGCGGCTGAAGGCCAGGACGCGCAGGGGTTCGGCCAGCGTGATCGTGGGCATCGTGAGCAGGAGGAGCAGGGCGGTGAAGCGGGCGGCCATGGCCGACAACTTAGCCGCTTGCGAAGCTGTCTGGCGATCAAGCGTGCATGCCCCCATCCCAGCCTTCCCCCGCAGGCGGGGAAGGAGAAGTGCGGTGCCTCGCTTTGCTCGTTCCCCGCCTGCGGGGGAAGGCCGAGATGGGGGCCTGCCAGCCTCAGCCGCCCACCCACACCTCGACCCGCCGATTGCGCTGCCGCCCCTGCGGCGTGGCGTTGTCGGCGATCGGCGCCGTGCCCCCCATGCCGCGCGAGCGGTGCGCAGGCACGCCGCGGTCTTCCAGCAGCCGCGCCACGAGGTCGACGCGATCGTTGCTCAGCGACACCGCCAGATAGGGCGAGGTTTCGCTCTCGTCGGCGAAGCCGAGCAGCAGCAGCGGCAGGTCGCGGTGTTCCGGTTCGCGCATGAAGGCGGCGAGGCGATCGACGTCGCGCATCACCTTGCCGTCGAGCAGGCGGCTGCCCGCGCCGAAGCGGAAGTTCACCGACAGCCGGCGCGCGCCGCGCACCATCTCCAGATATTCGGCCGGCGCATCGTTGCGCGCCGCCATGCGATAGGGACGTACGTCCTGCGCCACGAAGCCCGTGGCTTCCACTACGCGCTGGCCTTCGGCGCCGAGCGCGAAGTCGACGAGATCGCGCGCCGCGGGAGCGGGCGAGGCGGGCAGGTAGAAGAACAGGCGGCGCGACAGCGGATAGTCTTCCACCGCCACCGTGAAAGGCTCGGGTGCCAGCGCGTGCGCGGCTTCGGCGATGGCGAGCGCGCGCGCGCCGCCGGTGCCGCTGACGCCGACGAAGCCGATCGCGAGCGGATCGTTCGCCACCGCCGCGGCCAGGGCCTGCGTCGATTCGTAGCGCGTGCTGTCGGCGCGCAGCGCTTCTTCGCCCAGCACCAGCGTGCGGAAAGTTTCCCAGGTACCGGACTGCTCGTCGCGCGCGTGCAGCGCGATGCGTCCGCCGCGCGCGCCGAGCGCCGACCAGTCGCGCACGCGTCCGGTGAACACATCGCACACCTGCGTCAACGTCAACGAGCGCAGCGGATTCGACGGGTGCACGATCACCGCCACGCCGTCCAGCGCGATCACCGCTTCCTGCGCCGGCGAATCGAGCGGGCCGAGCGCCGCGGCCTTCGCCACGTCGGCCGCGCTGGCCGGGCGCGAAGCCATCGCGATGTCGGCCTTGCCCGCCACGAGATCGGCGAAGCCGGTCGAGGTGCCGTGCGCGTGCAGCTCCACCACGAGACGTTCGCTGCCGCGTTCGGCGCGCAGCGTCAGCTCGTTGGCCGCGGGCTCCACGCGCTCGATGCGTTCGTAGCCGCGTGCGCGCAGCCAGGCTTCCACCAGTTCCGGCGCCAGGCGCGCGCCGATGGTGTTGGAACCGTGGATGCGCAGCGTCTGCGCCGACAGCGCGGCAGGCAGCAGCAGGACGAGACAGAGCAACAGGCGCAGCATGGCGATTCTCCCTGGAAAAACCGCCGGCATTCTGCGGGACGCGCGTTACAGCGCGGCGTCAGGCCACGAGCCTGGAATTGGCGCGCGCCAGCGCCACGCGCTCGGGCGAAAGCGAGGCGAAGGCGATCGGCCCGGGCAGCGCGCGCACCGGCTCGCGCGGGGCCGAAGAAGCCAGCTCCGAACGGCACTCGCTCCAGTGCAGCAGACGCATCGCGCCCTCGCCGTCCTCGACGAGCGCGGTGCAATGCTCCACCCAGTCGCCGCAGTTGAGATAGAGCGCGCCGCCGATGCGGCGGATGTTGCCGTAGTGGATATGGCCGCAGATCTGGCCGTCGAAATCGCCGATCTCGAGCGTCGACACCGCGCGCGCCTCGAAATCGAGGATGAAGCTCATCGCGGCGGCGATGCGCGACTTGGCCGCGATCGAGAGCGGCAGATAGGGCAGGCCGAAGCGGCGGCGCGCACGGTTGAGGCTGCGGTTGCACCAGCGCAGGCCGCGATGGCTGTGCTCGCCGATCCATTCCAGCCAGCGCCGTCCATGGTGCTGTGGATCGAATTCGTCGCCGTGCGATACGCGGTAGCGGCGGCCATCGGCCGCCAGATGATTGGCGAAGCGCTGCACGCGCAGGCCCGAGAATTGCGCGCCGGCCAGGCCGCGCAACGCGCAGTCGTGGTTGCCGGGCACGTAGATCACTTCGGTGCCGCGCGCGGCGATGGCGAGGATCTCGCCGACCACGCGCGCATGCGAACTCGGCCAGTAGGCGCGCCGGTGCAGCGATTCGAGATCGACGATGTCGCCGACCAGATACAGATGGCGCGAACGCGTGCCGCGCAGGAAATCGAGCAGGTATTCGGCCTGGCAATCGGGCGTGCCCAGGTGCACGTCCGAAATGAAGATGCTGCGAAACTCGCGCATGCCGCGCTCCCGGTAGGGTTCCGGGAGGCCAGTCTCCGCCTCGAACATCACGCCGGCATTGCCGGCGCATGACGGTTCGCTGACGCTAGGGCGCCTGCACCTGCGCCAGTAGCACGGCGAAATGCTCGTCGTCCATGCGGTGCAGCGTGCGCAGGCCGGCGCGCAGGATCTCGCTCTTCTTGGCCGGCACGCCGAGCGACTTGGCGCGCGCCTTCAGCTTGCGCAACCCGTCGAACTCGCTGTCGGGCATGCGGAAGGTGTCGCGCGCGAGCTTCGGCGGCACGGGCTTCTTCGGCGCCGCCGGCTTGCTGGCCGCCGCGGTTTCCTTGCGTGGCTTCCCGGCGGCCTTCTTCGTGGTCTTCTTCGCTGCAGCGGGCGTGGTGCGGGTTCGCGACGACGCCGTCTCATGACGTTTTTGTTGCACTTTCTTTGCAGTGGCCATGTGTCCTCCGCGTGCGGGCGGCCATGTTTCCCACACGCCACGGGAATTTTCAAGCGTGACCGTCGCATGACCGCAATCTGTCGCGGCGATGCTGTCGCGATGAAGATCCTGATGCTTTCGGATGTCTATTTCCCGCGCGTCAACGGCGTGTCCACCTCGATCCGCACCGGCGCACGTTGGCTGCACGAGCATGGCCACGAGGTGACGCTGGTGGCGCCCGACTACGGCGCGGCACCGGAAGAACCCTTCGAGGTGATCCGCGTGCCGGCGCGCACCATCTTCTTCGACCCGGAAGATCGCTTCATCCACGAGCGCGCACTGCGCGCCGCCTATCGCACGCTCGCGCAGCGCCGCTGGGACGTGCAGCACATCCACACGCCGTTCCAGGCGCATCGGCTGGGCGTCTGGCTGGCGCGCCGCGACGGCGTGCCGGCGGTGGAGAGTTACCACACCTACTTCGAGCAGTACGTGGCGCACTACCTGCCGTTCCTGCCGGCCGGCGTGCTGCGCGCGTCGTCGCGCTGGCTGTCGCGCAAGCTCTGCAATGCCGTGGATCACCTGATCGTGCCGAGCGAACAGATGGCGCAGGTGCTGACGGGCTACGGCGTCACCGTGCCGCACACCGTGTTGCCCACCGGCATCGATCTGCGTACCTTCGCCGGCGGCGATGGCGCCGCCTTCCGCGCCCGCCACCACATCGCGCCGGGGCGGCCGGTGATCGCCACCGTCAGCCGCCTGGCGCGCGAGAAGAACATCGACTTCCTGCTCGAGGTGGTGGCGGAAGTGCGCCGCGAGATTCCCGACCTGCTGTTCCTGATCGCCGGCGAAGGGCCCGACGCGCCGCGCTTGAAGGAGCGCACGCAAGCGCTGGGGCTGCAGGAAAACGTACGCTTCTTCGGCAACCTGGAACGCGAAACCGAACTGCTCGACTGCTACCGCGCCGCCGACGTGTTCGTATTCGCCTCGCCCACGGAAACCCAGGGCCTGGTGTTGATCGAAGCGATGGCGCTCGGCGTGCCGATCGTCTCCACCGCCGTGATGGGCACGGCCTCGGTGCTGCGCCATGCGCGCGGCGCGCTGGTCGCGCCCGAATCGGTGCCGGAATTCGCCGGCGCCGTGCAACAGTTGCTGCGCTCGCCCGCGGAGCGCCAGCGGCTGTCGCTGCTGGCGCGCGACGATGCGGGCGCTTGGTCGGTGCCCGCCCTGATGACCCGCACCGAGCGACTCTACGAGTCGCTGGCGCGAGCGCGGGCCTGAAGCGCGCTCAGAAGCTGTAGCGCGCGATCAGCTGGTAGACCGGGCCGGCGGTTTCGGTTTCCGCCTCGAACTCGTCGTAGTCGCGGTCGGCCTGGTCGAAGGCGTTGTCGAACTTGTGGAACCACTCGTCCTTGCTCGCGTCGAGCAGGTTCGAGCCGGTCAGGCGCACCGAGAAGTTCTCGCCGAAGCGCTTCTCGACGAAGACTTCCAGATCGGCGCCGTACTCGGTGCGGATCTCCTCGGCCAGCACGCGCGATTCGGCCGCGCCCTGGCGGCGGTAGCTGGCGCCGAAGGCGGCGTCCCATTCCGGCAGGTCCTGGATGAAGCCGACGTTGTAGACATAGCGCGCCTGGTCGTTGAAACGGCGTTCGCCGAACTCGTCGTCGACGCTGCTGTCGAGCCACGACCAATTGACGAAGACGCCGGTGTCGGGCATGCCGAACGCCGTCAGCGGCGTCGAAGCATCGAATTCGATGCCGTACACATGGCCGTCGCCCACGTTCGCCGCCGTGTAGACGAAGCTCGACGGATCGAACACCGGATACCCCGGCGTGTCCGGCGTCGCATCGGGATTCTCGTCGAGGAACTCTTCGACTTCGTCTTCGTAATCGTCTTCCGCCGTGGCGCTCGGCTCGCCGGTGTTGACGACCTCGATCAGATCCTGCACGTCGCGCCAGAACAGATTCACGCCGACGATGCCTTGCGCACCCAGGCGGCGCTCGAAGCCCAGATCGGCGCCCCAGGCACGCTCGGGTTCGAGCAGCGGATTGCCGGCGAAATCGTTGTCGCCGTATTCCTCCTCCAGCGTCAGCGGCAGCAGGAAGTTGAAGTTCGGGCGGCGCACGGTGCGCGAGAGCGACAGGCTCAGGCGATCGTCGTCGCTCAGGTTCCAGCGCAGATGCGCGGACGGCAACAGGATGGAATAGTCGTTGGCGAAGCGTTCGTCGTCGGCCGCGATGTCGCTGTCGGTGGTTTCGTAGCGCAGGCCGGTTTCCCACTCCAGCAGGCCGCGCGTGCCGCTCAGCATCAGATAGGGATCGACGCGCTCCTCGTCGATGCGGTTGCGCGCAGCTTCGAAGTCGCCATAGGGCGGCAGGCCGGCTTCCTCGTCGTCGCTGTCCACTTCGCTGGTGCGCTGGTCGACTTCGCGGCGCTTGTCGAACAGGTCGAGGCCGAACTCGAACTCGCCGAAGCCCGTCGGCGTCTTGTGCGAGAGCGACAGCGAAACTTCGCGGTCGTCGGTGTCGGTGAGGATCTGCGTGCCTTCGATCTCGTCGAACTCGGGCGGGGTTTCCTCGTCGTCGTAGCTCGTCTCTTCTTCTGTGTCGACGGTGTCCTCGCCGAAACCGGCGTAGTCCAGGTCGATGTCGGCGCGGCCGCCCCACAGATCGAACTCGTAGTCGAGGCCGAGCGTCAGGGTGTCCTGCTCGATGTCGAGGATCTGCTCGTTCACCGACAGCAGGTTGTCGCGCGAGGTGCCGCTCTGGGTGTTGTATTCGATCGAGTTCTCGGTCTGGGTGCGGTCGGTCATCACGTAGAGGCCGTCGAACGACAGCTTTCCCGTGCCCACGTCGCCGACGATCGAGACATTGCCGGAGTAGTCCGTGCCGTCGCGCACGTCGGTCTGGTCTTCGCGGTTGACGAAATCGCCGCCCGGTTCCTCAAAGCGGATGCTCTGCTTGGCCTTCGGGTTGTAGCGGCCCTGCACGTTCAGGCCGCCCAGCACGCGCGCGCCGCCGATGTCGCCGCTGGCGACGCCGCCGTAGGTTTCCTTGAACTCGCCGTCGGCGAAGTTCAGCACACCGGCGCGGATGTAGCGGCCGTCGAACTCGTAGGCATCGCGCAGCACGATGTTGAGCGCGCCGGCGACGGCGTCGCCCGAGCGGTTGGCGCTGGCGTTGCGCACGATCTCGATGCGCTCCACCAGTTCGGCCGGGATGCGGTCGACGAAGAAGGAGCGGTCGGCGCCGGCGCCGGGCACCTTCTTGCCGTTGATCAGGATCTGGGTGTAGCCCGGATCCAGGCCGCGCAGGCGCGCGCCGTCGTATTCGAGCACGTCGGAGAGGAAGGTCACGCTCGGCACGCGCTTGAGCATGTCGCCGACGGTGAGCGGCTCGAAGCGCTGGAAGTATTCGAGGTCGTAGGACAGCACTGGCGCGATGGCGTCGGTGCGGTCGCGGTAGGTCATCTTGCCGTGCACGACGATGGCATCGAGTTGCTCCGGCGAGGGCGCCGGCGCGGCGGAAACCGCGGTGGCGGCGAGGGCCAGCGCGATGGCGAGGCCGAGCTTGTTCTTGTTGTTGGGCACGGGAGGCTCCGGGGCATTGGAAACCCGACATCAGACGCGCCCTTTGTGGCGGGAAAATGACGAGACTGGCGTCACGAAACTGACGCATGAGCCCGCTATAAGTGCCCGTTTTCCTTTGCGGAGATTTCGATGCGCCATCCCTGGATGCTGCCGCTGCTCACGCTCGTGCTCACCGCCTGCGCCACCGTGCGCGAGCCCGACGAGAACGACGAAGATCCGACGCTCGCCGCCGCCGGCGTGCCGCACGTGGTGGTGACCGAGGCGTTCGTCAGTGCCTCGTCGGTGGCCGACAACATCGACTCGCCGGCTTCGTGGCACGGCCGCGGCGGCGAGAACTGGGTGCTGGCCACGGCCAAGGAAGGCGAGCGCCTGATGGTGTACGACGGCGACAGCGGAAAGCTGATCACGACGCATGGGCGCGCCGGCGCGGGAAGCAACGAATTCCGCCGCGCCAACGGCATCTTCATCGCGGACGATCTGGCCTTCGTGGTCGAACGCGACAACCATCGCGTGCAGGTGCTGCGCCTGCCGGGCTTCGAATCGCTGGGTTTGTTCGCGGCGGACGATCTGGTGCAGCCCTACGGCATCTGGCTGACGCGCCTGGCCGGTGGCGGTTACGACGTGTTCGTCAGCGATGCTTACATGGCAGGCGAGGACATCCTGCCGCCGCTCGCCGAACTCGATCGCCGCGTGCGGCGCTATCGCGTGACGGTGTCGGGCGATGCGCTGCAGGCGAGCCTGGTGCAGTCGATCGGCGATGTGACCGAGGCCGGCGCGATCCGCATTCCCGAGTCGCTGTGGGGCGATCCGGTGCACGACCGTTTGCTGATCGCCGAGGAAGACACCGATCTGGGCACGGCGGTGCGGGAATACGATCTGAAGGGCAAGTTCCGCGGCAAGACCCACGGCCTGGGATTGTTCAAGGCGCAGGCCGAAGGCATCGCGCTGTGGGAGTGCGGCGACGGCACCGGCTACTGGCTGATGACCGACCAGTTCGAGGACCGCAGCCTGTTCCACGTGTTCGATCGCCAATCCTTCGAACACCTCGGCGCCTTCGCGGGCGAGAAGATCGGCAACACCGATGGCGTCTGGCTGCAACAGCAGGGCAGCGCGCGCTTCGCGCACGGCGTGTTCTACGCCGTGCACGACGATCAGGCGGTCGGCGCGTTCGATTGGGACGATATCGCGAGTGCCTTGAAGCTGCGTTCGAGTTGCGATTGATTCAGCGGGAGAGCAGGTAGTCGCGTCGAGGCAGTGCTCTTGCCGGGGTGGGGTGGCCGGCGAGGGCTACGGCGCCGCGCGCGTTGCGCGCGGAAGCTGGGCTCGGCCGGGGTTTTCGATTCGGCATCCCTGCCTCAGCGAAAACGCGCCGACCTCCTGTCGGCGCCCGCCTTCGGCGGCCTG
>CAMLOR010000098.1 GCA_946481615.1 uncultured Aquimonas sp. | reverse complement strand
AGGTGCGCGCCGACGGCGACAGCACGCTGCGCGCGCTGACGCGCCGCTACGACGGTTGCGAGCTGGCGCGCTTCGAGGTAGACGAAGACGAATTCGCGGCGGCGCAGAACGCGGTATCGCCGGCGCTGCATGCGGCCATCGAGGCGTCTGCTGCGCGCATCGAAGCCTTCCACCGCGCCGGCATGCCGCAGGCCTTCGCGCTCGAAACCGCGCCGGGCGTACGTTGCGAGCGCGTGCTGCGGCCGATCGCGCGCGTCGGCCTTTACGTGCCGGCGGGCAGTGCGCCGCTGCCCTCGACGGCGCTGATGCTGGGCATCCCGGCGCGCCTCGCCGGTTGCCCCGACATCGTGCTGTGCACGCCGCCGCGCAACGATGGCCGCGTCGACGAAACCGTGCTGGTGGCCGCGCGGCGCTGCGGCATCACGCGCGTGTACAAGCTCGGCGGCGCGCAGGCCATCGCCGCGATGGCCTACGGCACCGAAAGCATTCCGCGTTGCGACAAGGTGTTCGGGCCGGGCAATGCCCATGTCACCGAAGCCAAGCAGCAGGTCGCGATGGATCCGCAGGGCGCCGCCGTCGATCTGCCGGCCGGACCTTCGGAAGTGCTGGTGGTCGCCGATGCCGGCGCGGATGCCGCGTTCGTCGCGGCCGATCTGCTTTCGCAGGCCGAACACGGGCCGGACTCGCAGGTGCTGCTGCTGTCCGATTCCGATGCCTTGCTCGCCGCGGTGGCGCAGCAGATCGCGGTGCAGGCGGCGCTGCTGCCGCGGCGCGAGATCCTCGACCAGGCGCTGGCGCATGCGCGCCTGGTGCGCTGCGCGGACATCACGCAGGCGGTGGAGATATCGAATCGTTACGCACCGGAGCATCTGATCCTGGCCGTGCGCGAGCCGCGGCGCTGGCTCGATGCCGTCGCCAGCGCGGGCTCCGTTTTCCTCGGCGATTTCGCGCCCGAGGCGCTGGGCGATTACTGCAGCGGGACCAACCACGTGCTGCCGACGTGCGGTGCGGCGCGCGCCTTCAGCGGGGTGTCGGTGGCGAGCTTCCTCAAGCAGATCACCGTGCAGGAAGTGACACCGGCCGGGCTGGCGGCGATCGGCCCCGATGCTGCGGAACTGGCGCGCGCCGAAAGGCTCGCGGCGCACGAGCGGGCGGTGACGCTGCGCCTGGCGCGGCAGGAGCCGTCGCCGTGATCCGCGCTCGAAGTTCGCAGGCACTGGCCCGCGTCGCGCGCGATGGCGCGGCGGCGTGCGGGTGCGCGCCGGAGCGCGCGTCGTGACGCGTCCGCTCGCCGCCGCGGCCGCGCGCACGGTGCTGGATCTCGTGCGGCCTGATCTGCGCGAGTTCGCCGGCTACGCCTCCGCACGCCGCGGCAAGGAGCGCGGCAGCATCTGGCTCAACGCCAACGAAAGCCCCTGGCCTGCGCCCGGCGCGCTCAACCGCTATCCTGATCCGCAGCCGGCCGCGTTGCGCGATGCGCTCGCTGCGCTGTACGGCGCGGTGTCGGAGTGCGTCCTCGTCGGCCGCGGCAGCGACGAAGCCATCGATCTGCTGGTGCGCGCGCTGTGCCGTGCCGGGCAAGATGCCGTCGTCGTCACGCCGCCGGTATTCGGCATGTATGCGGTCAGCGCGCGGCTGCAAGGTGCACCGCTCGCGGAAGTGCCGTTGATCGAGGGCGAGGCGGGATTCCGCGTGGATATCGACGCCGTCGCGCGCGTCGCACACGAACGCGGCGCGAAGCTCGTGTTCCTGTGCTCGCCCGGCAATCCCACGGGCGAAGCGCTGACGCCCGGCGAGATCGCACGCCTGGCCGCGGCGCTCGAAGGGCGTGCGATGGTCGTGGTCGACGAAGCCTATGGCGAATACTCGGCGCAGCCTTCGGCCATCGAGCTGATGCAGGCGCACCCGAATCTGGCGGTGCTGCGAACCTTGTCGAAAGCGCACGGCCTCGCCGCGGCGCGGATCGGTGCGCTGATCGCACCGGCGGAACTGGTGGGCGTGCTGCGCAATTGCCAGGCGCCGTATCCGCTGCCCTCGCCCTGCGTGGCATTGGCGCTGGAAGCCTTGACGCCGGCTGTGCTGGCACGCACGCGCGAGCGCATCGCCACGACGCGGCGCGAGCGCGAGCGCCTGTTCGCCGCACTCGACGCGGTGCCCGGCGTGCGCCGCGTCCATGCCTCGCAGGCCAACTTCCTGCTCGTGCGTTTCGAGGACGCGCAATCCGCGTACGACCGCTTGTTGGGGCGCGGCGTGGTGGTGCGCGACATGCGCGGCGCGACGCAGCTGGGCGATGCGCTGCGCATCAGCATCGGCACGGCCGCGGAAAACGACGCCGTGCTTGCGGCGCTCGCCGGAGCGGCACCATGAGGCGGATCCTTTTCATCGACCGCGACGGCACGCTGATCCACGAGCCGCCCGATTGCCAGATCGACGCCTGGGAGAAGATCCGCTTCGTCGATGGCATGATCCCGGCGCTGCTGGACCTGCGCGACGCGGGTTTCGAGTTCGTCATGGTCAGCAATCAGGACGGCCTGGGCACGCCTTCCTTCCCGCGCGCGTGCTTCGAAGGCCCGCAGCGCCTGCTGCTGCAGCTGCTGGAATCGCAGGGCATCGCGTTCCGCGAGATCTGCATCGACGAAAGCTTCGAACACGAAGGCAAGGCGACGCGCAAGCCCGGCGTCGGCCTGTTGATGCACTATCTTCGCGACCGGGAGATCGATCTGGCCGGCAGCGCCGTCATCGGTGACCGCGAGACCGATCTGCAGCTGGCGCGCAACCTCGGCTGCCGCGGCTTCCGCATCGGGCACGAGGGCGAGACCTGGGCGCGCATCGCGCACGAGCTGGCGCGCGCGCCGCGTACGGCGAACGTGGAACGTCGAACGAAGGAAACCGCCATCCGCGTCGAAGTCGATCTCGATCGGCCCGCGGAGCCGAAGATACACACCGGCATCGGCTTCTTCGATCACATGCTCGAGCAGCTCGGCAAGCACGGCGGATTCGCGCTGAGCCTTCGCTGCGAAGGCGATCTGCACATCGACGAGCACCACACCGTCGAGGACAGCGCGCTGGCACTGGGCCAATGCCTGCGCCAGGCGCTGGGCGAGAAGCGCGGCATCGAGCGCTACGGCGCCGCGGCCGAGCCCGGACGCGTGGATTTCGCCGCGCCGATGGACGAATCGCTGGCGCAGGCGGCGCTCGATCTTTCCGGCCGCGCCTGCTTCGTGTTCGACGGACGCTTCGAGCGCGCCGAGGTCGGCGGACTGCCCACCGAACTGGTGCCGCATTTCTTCCGCTCGCTGTGCGATGCCGGTGGCTTCAACCTGCATCTGTGGGTGCGCGGCGAGAATACGCATCACCAGGTCGAAGCTTGTTTCAAGGCGGTGGCGCGCGCATTGCGCGCGGCCATCCGCCGCGAAGGGCGCGAACTGCCGAGCACGAAGGGCGTGCTGTGATGCGCGTGGCCGTGATCGATTCCGGCGGCGCCAACATCGGATCGGTGATCCATGCGCTCCGGCGGCTCGGCGCCGAAGCCGTGCTGACCTCGGACGCGACCGTCATCCGCGCCGCAGCGCGCGTGATCCTGCCCGGCGTGGGGGCGGCGGCACCGGCAATGGCACGGTTGCGCGAACTGGCGCTGGTCGACACGATCCGCGCCCTGACGCAGCCCGTGCTCGGCATCTGTCTCGGCATGCAGCTGTTGTTCGAGGCGTCGGAAGAGGGCGACACCGAATGCCTCGGCCTGCTGCGCGGACGCGTCGCGCGGCTGCGTGGAAGCGCGGCCGTGCGCGTTCCGCACATGGGTTGGAATGCGCTGCAGCCGGTGCGCGCTTCGGCCCTGCTCGACGGCGTGGACGCCGGCTCGCGCGCCTATTTCGTCCATGGCTACGCCGCACCCGTGACGAAAGACTGCGCCGCTTCGTGCGAACACGGCGGGGACTTTGCTGCCGTCGTGCAGCGCGGCAACGTGGCCGGCGTGCAGTTTCATCCCGAGCGCTCCGCGGCCGTGGGCGCGCGCATCCTCGCGAACTTCCTGGCATGAGCTTCACCGTCTATCCCGCGATCGACGTGCGCGACGGCCGCGTGGTTCGGTTGCGGCAGGGCGACTACGCGCAGGAGACGCGTTATTCCACGGATCCGCTCGCGCTGGCGAAGCAATACGCGCAGGCCGGCGCGCAATGCCTGCATCTCGTCGACCTCGATGCGGCCCGCGCCGGCGGTTACTCACTGCGCCCGCTGGTGCAGCGTCTGCGCGAGGAAACTCCTTTGCTGGTGCAGACCGGCGGCGGAGTGCGCGACGAGGCCGATGTCGAGGCGCTCCTGCGATCCGGCGCGAGTCGCGTCGTGGTCGGCAGCCTGGCGGTGCGCGAGCCGGGACGCGTGGCCGGCTGGATCGCGCGTTTCGGCGCCGAACGATTGACGCTCGCCTTCGATACCCGGCGCGTGGGCGGTGCGTGGCAGTTGCCCGTGCACGGCT
Organism: uncultured Aquimonas sp.; assembly: GCA_946481615.1. The sequence goes on along the minus strand of CAMLOR010000098.1, from coordinate 6,309 downwards.
GGACGCAGGCTTCTGAGCGCACGCTCGAAGAACTCTTGCAAGAGTTCGCGGCAGCCGGTCTGCGCCACGCGCTGTGCACCGACATCGAGCGCGACGGCATGCTCGCCGGGCCGAATCTCGCGCTCTATGCGCTGCTGCGCGGGCTGGCGCCCGGACTCGCCATTCAAGCTTCGGGTGGCTTCCGCGACGCCGCCGATGTGGCCGGCGCGCGTGCCGCCGGGTGTGCGGGTGCGGTGCTGGGCCGAGCCTTGCTCGAAGGACGCATGACGGTCGCCGATGCGCTGGCGGCGGAGCGCGCACCGTGTTGACCCGCCGCATCATTCCCTGCCTCGACGTGCGCGAAGGGCAGGTCGTGAAAGGCATCCGCTTCCGCGACCACGTCGTGATGGGGGCGATCGAAGACCTCGCGCTGCGTTATCGCGACGAAGGCGCCGACGAGCTGGTGTTCTACGACATCGCCGCCAGTCCGCAGGGCCGTCGCGTCGAGCGCGTCTGGGTCGAGCGCGTGGCGCGCCTGCTCGACATCCCGTTCTGCGTGGCGGGTGGCATCCGATCTGTCACCGACGCGCGCGAAATCCTCAATTCCGGCGCCGACAAGATCTCGATCAACACGCCGGCGCTGGAACGCCCCGGACTGATCGGCGAACTGGCCGAAGCCTTCGGCGTGCAGTGCGTAGTGGTCGGCATCGACAGCCTGCGCGATGCCGACGGCGAGTGGCGCGTGCGCAGCCACACCGGCGATCCGTCGCGGGTGCGCGCGTTGGCGCGCCGTACGCTGGACTGGGTCGTGGAAGCGCAGGAACGTGGCGCGGGCGAGATCGTGCTCAACTGCATGGGCACCGACGGCGTGCGCGCCGGCTACGATCTGGAGCAGTTGTGCGCGGTGCGCGCGGTCTGCCGCGTGCCGCTCGTTGCGTCCGGCGGTGCGGGCGAGGTGCAGCATTTCGTAGACGTGTTCCGCCACGCCGATGCCGATGCCGCGCTCGCGGCCAGTGTCTTCCATTCCGGCGACATCGCCATCCCCGCGCTCAAGCGGAGCCTGCGCGATGCCGGCATCGAGGTGCGCGATGACGCCTGAGCAGATCGGATCGCTGGCCTGGGGCAAACAGGACGGCCTGCTGCCCGCCGTGGTGCAGGACGCGAACACGTTGCGCGTGCTGATGCTTGGCTACATGAACCGTGAAGCGCTGCAGACCACCTTGTCGACGCGACGGGTCACCTTCTTCAGCCGCAGTCGTGCGCGCCTGTGGACCAAGGGCGAAAGCAGTGGCCATGCGCTCGATCTGGTCGGCATCGAGGCCGATTGCGACTGCGACACACTGCTGGTGCTTGCCACCGCGCGCGGCCCGACCTGCCATCTCGGAAGCACGAGTTGCTTTCCGCAGGCGCCGGGCGATTTCTTCGGCGAACTCGACGCGCTGGTGGCGCGCCGTGAACGCGAGCGGCCTGCCGGCAGCTACACCACGAGCCTCTTCGAAGGCGGCGTGCGGCGCATCGCGCAGAAAGTGGGCGAGGAGGGCGTGGAAACCAGCCTCGCCGCCGTGGCGCAGGACGATGCCGCATTGCTGGGCGAGGCGGGAGACCTGCTGTTCCATCTCGTCGTCCTGCTGCGCGCGCGCGGGCTCGGCTTCGCCGACGTGCAGCGCGTGCTGCGGGAGCGGCACCGCGCGGGGTGAGCGCGGTAGGATGACGCATCGCCGGATCCGGAGACCTCGATGCGTCGCGCCGTGCTGCTGCTTGGCCTGTTGCCCGCCACCGTTTTCGCCCGGAGCGAGACGGAACGCATCGTCGAGGGTACGGTCTTCGTCGATGCCGATGGCGATCAGGTTTTCGGCGGGGACGAAACGCCATTGCCCGGCGTCAAAGTGTCGAACGGACGGCAGATCGCGATCACGGGCGACGACGGCAAGTACCGCCTCGGCGTGCGTGCCGGCGACACGCTGTTCGTGATCAAGCCGCCGCAACACGATCTGCCGCGCTTGGGCAGCGGTCTGCCGTCATTCCATCGCCACGAGTTTCCGGCCGGTTCGCCGGTGCTGAAGTACGGTGGAATTCCGGGCACGCGCATCGCGTCCGGCGATTTCCCCCTGCTTTCGCGCAGTGTCGAACTGCGCGCTCCCGTGCTCGACGTGCTGGTCTTCGGCGATCCCCAGCCGAAGCGGCGCGAGGATGTCGAACATTTCCGCCGCGACATCGTCGAGCCGCTCGTGGCCGCGCCGGATGCGCAAGTCGGCCTGAGCCTGGGCGATATCGTGGACGACGATCTTTCGCTCTATCCGGGCGTGATCGCGGCCACGACGAGATTGGGCCTGCCTTGGCTGCACGTGCCGGGCAACCATGATCTCGATTTCGACGCCCCGCGCGACGAAGACTCGCTGCGCACGTGGCGCGCGTCTTTCGGCCCGGATACCTTCGCCTACGAGGAGCCGCAGGCCTCGTTCGTGTTGCTCGACGATGTGGTGTACCGGCCGGGCGAGCCCTCGTCCTATATCGGCGGGTTGCGCGAGGACCAGTTCGAGTTCCTGGCGAACTATCTGGCCACGCTGCCGAAGCAGCGCCGGCTCGTGCTTGCGGCGCACATCCCTTTCCACGATGCCGTGCCGGGCAAGGAAAGCTTCCGGCGCGCCGACCGCGAGCGTCTGTTCGCGCTGCTCGCGCCGTTCCCGAACGTGCTGCTGCTGACCTCGCATGCGCATGCGCAGCGGCACTATTTCCACGGTGCCGCCGACGGATGGAAGGGCGTCGCACCGCTGCACGAATACGTGGTGGGTGCGGCCTGCGGCGGCTTCTGGTCGGGCCTGACCGATGCGCAGGGCATTCCCGACGCGCGCATGTCGGACGGCACGCCGAACGGCTACGCGCGCCTGCGCATCGAGGGCGGCGACTATCGGTTGCGCTGGCACGTGGCGCGCGATCCGGACGATACCCGCATCGCGCTATACGCTCCGAAGGTGCTGCGCCGCGGCGCCTTCCCGGCGTTCGCGGTCACCGCGAACGTGTTCATGGGCATGGACGACACGCGCGTGGAGTACCGCATCGACCAAGGCGAGTGGAAGCCGATGGCGCGCGCGCCGCGTGCCGATCCGGCGTTGCTTGCGCTCAATGCGGAGGATGACGCGAGCGAGGCCTTGCGAAGCTACGACCGTTACGTCGAAGCCGGCACCTCCACGCACCTGTGGCGCGGCGCGCTGCCCACCGATCTGGCCGTGGGCGAACATCGCGTGGAAGTGCGCGCCTTCGACCGCTGGGATGGTGAGTTGCGCGCGACGACGAGCTACCGTCTTGACGATTTCGTCGTTCCCGCGCAGGCGGGAACCCAGTGACGTCCCCGGCGCTGCGCAAGTCGCTGGATTCCCGCCTGCGCGGGAATGACGGCATCCGATGAGCGACTGGCGCACGCTCGACGGCACGCCCACGCGCATCATCGCGCACCGCGGCGCGAGCGGCGAGTTGCCCGAGCACACCATCGCGGGTTACGCGCTCGCGCTGCAGCAGGGCGCGGACGTGATCGAGCCCGATTTGCTGCTGACGGCCGACGGCGTGCTGGTGGCGCGCCACGATCCGGGGCTGGCGCGCAGCACCGACGTGGCGCAGCGCGCCGAATTCGCGGGACGCCGCGTCGACGGCGACTGGGCCATCACGCATTTCACGCGGCTCGAACTCGCCACGCTGCGCGCGCGCCAACCTTTCGCACAGCGCGATCTTTCGCACGACGGCCGCCACGCCATCCCGAGCTTCGGCGAGATCCTGGCCTGGGCCGATGCCAGCGCGCGCCACCGTGGCACGCCGGTGCGGCTGTATCCCGAACTCAAGCATCCGCAGTGGCTGCAGTCGCAGGGCCTCGATCCGGTCGCGGTGTTTCTCGCCGCGATGCGCGAGGTCGATCCGCTGCGCGTCGAGGTCTGGACGCAATGCTTCGAGGCCGCGACGCTGGCGCGCGTGCGCGAGGCGACCGGCCTGCCGGCCTTCCTGTTGCTCGAAGACGGCGCCGACTGGCGCGCGGTGCTCGCCATGCATGGACGCGATGTCGACGGTTTCGCCGTGGCCAAGGCCATGCTCGATGCCGCGCTCGTCGATACCCTGCACGCCGCCGGCCTCGGCGTGCATGCCTGGACCTATCGCGACGACGTGCTGCCGGCGGGCATGGCGCGCGTCGAGGACGAACTCGAACAAGCCTTCGCGCTCGGCGTGGACGCCGTGTTCTGCGATTTCCCCGCCACCGGCCTTGCCGTGCGCGCGGCGTGGATCAATCCCCGGCCGGCTTGAACTCGACGCGCGGCCCGGGCGTGAAGCCCGCACGCCATTCGCGCAGTTTCTCGCCGATTTCCTCGCCTTCGTCGACCTGCGGGTCGGAAGCCTCGAATTCTTCCTTGCGCTCCCACTGCGCGATCAGCGCCTTGGCGCGCGCGAAGGCGTCGGCGAAATCGACGGTTTCGTTGAGCGCATGCGCGAGGAAGGCGTCGCCGAACCAGGTGATGTCGCTGTCGGCACCGCAGCCGAAGGAGGTGCGGTCGGCGCGCGCCGCGGTGATCACCAGCGTGCGCGGATCGCGCAGCGCTTCGAGGTAGCCGCCCGAATAGCAGGCCGATACCACCAGCACGCGCCAGCGCACGCCGGCGCGGTCGAGCGCGCGCCGCAGGCGTTGTGGCGTGAGCTGGTCGAGCGGCAACGGCGGCTGGTTCACGTAGAGCTCGTGGTCCGGGCTGCCGTGGCTGGTGAGGTAGAGGAAGAGGATGTCTTCCTCGACGTTCATGCGCTCGGCCACGCGGCGCAGCGCACGTTCGAGATTGGTGGCGGTGGCCAGCGGCCGGCGATCGGCGTCGTCGGGGTGGTTCACCAGCGCGAGCACGTGGCCGCCGGCGTCGGCGCGCGATTCGAGCAATCGCTGCGCGAACTCGACCTCGTTGCGGAACACGTCCTCGCCGGCATCGCCTGCGAACAGGACGGCGAAGAGATCGCTACGGCTTTCGCGTTCGGGAGCGAGGGAATCGAGGGCGCGCGCGAGCAGCGGGCCCTGCGCGTACATCGCGGCTTCCGGGCGCGACAGCGTGCCCGGTTCGGGCGCCGCTTCGAAGGATTCTTCGGCGAAATCGGTGCGCCAATAATCCCATCCGTGCAACACGAACCACGGGCCCACCATGACCAGCGTGGCCAGCACCCCGGCCGAAGCGCCGCGCCATGCCGGGCGTCCGGCGAGCCATACGCCGAGTCGGACCACCACCAGGAACAACCAGGCCAGCGCGACGGCGAACGCATAGAGTGCCAGCGGCACCGATTCGACATGGCGGTTGGCCAGATAGAGCGCGCCCAACCCGATGTTGAGCGGAATGGCCAGCACCGCGACCCAGGCGGCCACCGTCCAGAACACCGCGCGCCGTCCCGCCACTGCGCAGAGCAGCGCGGCGGCGGCGAGCTGCAACAGCGCATCGGCCAGCACGCTCTGCAGGCTCTGCAACTCGAAAGCGCGCGGGGCGTCGACCAGCGGCCACTCGAAAGCCACGTCGATGGCGGTGGCGATCAGGAACAGGCCCAGGAAATGCCCGAACGCGGCATCGAGCGGGAATCGCCGCGGCTTGCGCAGCACGGCGAGCCGCAGCCCGTCGCGCAGCAACTGTCCGAATGTTCCCATTCAGGCCGTGGGATCGATCTGCGCGAACGATTCCACGCGGCGATGCCCGTGCGTGGCTTCGCCGGTGCGCGGCGCGGCGTAGTCTTCGCGGCGATCCACCAGCACGGTGGCGAGGCCGGCTTCGCGCGCGGCATCGAGTTCCTCCACCACGTCGCTCAGGAACACGATCTCGCCCGGCGCGCGGCCGATGGCCTCGGCGATGCGGCGATAGCTGGCGGCTTCGCGCTTGCCGCCGATTTCGGTATCGAAGTATCCCGACAGCAGGGAAGTGAGATCGCCCTGTTCACTGAAGCCGAAGAACAGCTTCTGCGCCGGCACCGAGCCGGAGGAGTACACGTAGAGCGGATGTCCCGCGGCCTGCCACTCACGCAGCTTCTGCGCGGCATCGGCGTAGAAGTGCGCGTGGTAGTCGCCGGCGCCGTAGCCGGCCTGCCAGATCATGCCCTGCAGCGCCTTGAGCGCGGTGTGCTTGCGGTCCTGGTCGATCCAGCCCTGTAGCACCTCGACGATCATGCGGTCGTCGCACATGCCGCCGTGTTCGGCCGCCACCGCGTCGAGCCAGCGGCGCACTTCCGGCTCGCGCCCGTGTTCGCGCACGAAGTCGGGCAGGGCGCGCCGTGCATAGGGGAACAGCACGTCCTTGACGAAGGAAATGCTGCTGGTGGTGCCTTCGATGTCGG
>CAMLOR010000097.1 GCA_946481615.1 uncultured Aquimonas sp. | reverse complement strand
GCGCGGTGGCGCCGCGCGGCGTGCGCGCCACCACTTCTTCCAGTGCTTCCCAGCAACGCTCGCGGAAGCGCGGCCAGGATTCGGCGTATTCGGCATCGAAAGCACCGCCGGTCCAGCGCGCGATGGCCTGCTCGAACATGCGCTGGAAGGCCGCCATCGGATCGGCCTCGGCGGCGAGTTCTCGCTGCAGTGCGCCGCGCCCGGCGAAACGCGCGTCATGGCAGGCGATCACGTCCTCGTGGTCGAACTCGTTGAGCCCCGCATGCACGTGCGGCGCGTGGTCGCGCCGCAGGATGGCGAGGCAACCGGCCGCCGTCTGCGCATGCCGGCGCAGATTGCCGGCGAAAGCGTGGATGTCGGCCTCCGCCGGAATGCGCCGCGACAAGGCTTCGCCGAGCACGCGCGATTGTTCTTCGCCGACGGGCGAGAGGTTGTCGTAGTCCTCCGCGCCGAACGAGGCCTGGCCATGGCGGATCAGGAAGATCGTGGTCATGTGCGCAGCAGACGCTTGCAGCGCCAGTCGAAATAGTTGACCAGCAGCCAGAAGCGCCGGAATGCCGGATTGCGCGTCTGGCCATGGTGATAGCGGTAGTAGATCTGCTGGATGATCGCGGCCAGGCGGAACAGGCCGAAAACTTCGTAGAAAGCCCAGTTCGCGGGTTTCAGCCCGCTGCGCTCCAGGTAATAGTCGACCACTTCACGCCGCGTTTGCATGCCCGGCAGGTGCGTGGGCTGGCGGCGCGTGCTGCGCATCAGCGCGCCGTCGTCGGCCTGCACCCAGTAGGCCAGCGCGGACCCGAGGTCCATCAGTGGATCGCCGAGCGTCGCCATCTCCCAGTCGAGCACGCCGATGACGCGAGTCGGATCGTCGGGTGCGAGCACCACGTTGTCGAAGCGCCAGTCGTTGTGGATGACGCACGTGGCGACGTCGTCGGGGATATTGGCGTGCAGCCATTCGCGCACTCGGCGGAAGGAGGGCACGTTCCAGGTCTTCGCCTTGAGGTAGCGCTCCGACCAGCCCTCGACCTGACGGCGCGTGTAGCCCGCTCCCTTGCCGAGCGATTCCAGGCCCGCGGCGCGATAGTCGACACGATGCAGCTCGATCAGCTTGTCGATCACGTTGGTGCACAAGGCACGCACCTGCGCCGCGTCGAGCTGCACGCCGCGCGGCAGGTTGGCGCGCGGGATGAGGCCGTCGATGCGGTCCATCACGTAGAAATCGGCGCCGATCACTGCGGCGTCCCTGCACAGCGCCACCATCGTGGGCACCGCCGGGTAGTGCGGCTTGAGCGCGGATTGCACCGTGTATTCGCGGCCTATGTCGTGCGCCGATTTCGCCTTCGTTCCGGCCGGCGGACGGCGCAGGATCAGGTCGCGGTTGGCGTACTGCAGGCGGTAGGTCCAGTTCGAGGCGCCGCCGCTGAACTGCGTGAGTTCGGGCGTGCCCTCGAGCGCGACGCCTTGCGCGCGCAGCCAGGCATCGACGGCCGCGATATCGAGTTCCTCGCCGGCGCGCACGGCACCGCCGCGGTCGGTCGCGATCGTCATGAGTATCTCCGGTCGTTCCCGCGAAGGCTGGAAACGAAGTGCGAGGAACGCCGGCACTGCATGCACGGTTCCCGCCTGCGCGGGAACGACGGGGCGCTCATGCGCGCATTCCGCGCTTGCCCAGTTCGATGCGTGCGATCAGCCCCTTGTGCACTTCGTCCGGGCCATCCGCCAGGCGCAGGCTGCGCGCCTGCGCGAAGAACTGCGGCAACGGCGTCTCGCGCGAGACGCCGGCGCCGCCGTGGATCTGGATCGCGAAATCCACCACCGACTGCAGCACGTTCGGCGCCACCACCTTGATCGCGGAGATCTCCGTCATCGCCGCGTGCACACCGGCATGGTCGATCTTCCAGGCGGCGTAGAGCGTCAACAAGCGGGCCTGGTCGATGGCGATGCGCGCTTCGGCGACGCATTCGCGGTTGCCGCCCAGATCGATCAGCGGCTTGCCGAAAGCGGTGCGCTGCGTGCCGCGCGCGATGGCCAGGTCGAGCGCCGCTTCCGCCGCGCCGATGCAGCGCATGCAGTGATGGATGCGGCCCGGGCCGAGCCGGCCCTGGGCGATCTCGAAGCCCATGCCGGCGCCCTTGATCACATGGCTTGCCGGCACGCGCACCTTGTCGAAACGCACTTCGCCATGGCCGTGCGGCTCGTCGAAATCGCCGAACACCGGCAGCATGCGTTCGATGCCCACGCCAGGCGCATCGAGCGGCACCAGCACCATCGAGTGTTGATGGTGACGGTCCTGATCCGGGTCCGCCGTGCGGCCCATGAAGATGGCAACCTTGGCGCGCGGATCGCCGATGCCGCTGCTCCACCACTTGCGGCCGTCGAGCACGATCTCGTCGCCTTCGAACGTGGCCGTGGCCTGCATGTTGGTGGCATCGCTCGAGGCGACGTCCGGCTCGGTCATGCAGAAGACCGAGCGGATCTCGCCGGCGAGCAGCGGTTCGAGCCAGCGCGCCTTCTGTTCCTCGCTGCCGTACTTCCACAGCACTTCCATGTTGCCGGTGTCGGGCGCGCTGCAGTTGAACACTTCCGGCGCCATGAAACTGTGGCCGGTGGCCTCGGCGATGGGCGCGTAATCGAGCACGGAAAGCCCGGCGCCGAGGTCGGGATCGGGCAGGAACAGGTTCCACAGGCCTTCGGCGCGCGCCTTCGCCTTCAATTCCTCCATCGCCGGCGGGATGCGCCACTGCTTCCAGTCGCCGCCGTGGTGCTGCGCGTGGATATCGGCCCAGTACCGTTTTTCGATCGGCGCGATGTGGCGGCGGATGAATTGCTTCACCCGCAGGGTGAGGTCGGCGCTGCGTTCGCTGGGTTCGAAGTCCATGCGGCGATGTTAGCGGCGCGCCCGCCACTGCGCGCGCGTCTGGCCCCAGAGTTCGCAGGGCAGCGTGTCGAGCGGCGCCGGCATCTTGCCCGGCCCGCGCAAGGTCGATCCCAGCGCCTTCGCCACCTTCTGCGAGGGCAGGTTGTCCGGATCGATGCAGTGGATGACGTCGTCCCAGCCGAGTTCCCCGAAGGCGAAGTCCATCGCGGCGCGCGCGCCTTCGGTGGCGTAGCCCTTGCCCCAGGCGTCGCGATGCAGGCTCCAGCCCACCTCTGTGCCGGGCCAGCCATCGGGCACCCACGGTCCGAGCCGGCCGATCCAGCGTCCGCTGGATTTTTCGATCACCGAGAACATGGCGTAGCCGTTCAAGGCCCAGGAACCGGCCATCGACATCATGGCGCGCCAGGCGTTGGAGCGCGTCATCGGCCCGCCGAGGAAGCGGGTGGCTTCGGCGTCCGCGGCGAATTCGGCCCAGCGGTCGAGGTCTTCGAGCTGCGGCGGCCGCAGGATCAGGCGTTCGGTTTCGAGCACGGGCATGCGCGGTCTCCGGGGCAAAGCGCCATTGTGGCTGGTCGGGCGCGGTTTCGCGTTTCTTCCTGCAACCCCTCCGGAGAACTACCGTGCGCGCCGCCCTTCTGATGCCGCTGCTCCTGCTGTCCCTGCCCGCCGCCGCCCGTGATTGCCGGCTCGACGGCGAATCCATCAACACCGACAACGGCAGCACCTACGCCGGCAAATCCGGCCGCATCCTGTGCTACGACGAAGCCGGCGAACTGACCAGCGAGCAGGAAGTGCGCGACGGCGAGTTGTTCGGCTACGAGCGCCGCAAGGGCTTCGACGGCGGCTGGAGCGAGCGCACCACCAACGCCAACCGCAACACGCACGGCGAGGCCAAGGAGTTCTGGCCGGACGGCACTCTGAAGTCCAGGGGCAGCTACGAGGACGGCGATCTCGTCGGCGAGTACCGCGCCTTCCACCGGAACGGCAAGCCTTCGCGCATCTCGCATTCGGAAGGCGCGGTGCTCGAATACGACGCCGAAGGACAGCTCAAGTGGCTGACCTGCGCGGCGCGCACGCTATTGCCGGAGGATCGCCAACCCTGCGGCTTCGACGGCGAAGCGACGACCACGCTGCACCTCAACGGCGGCCGCGCGCTGCGCGTCACCTATCGCGACGGCAAGCTGCTGGCGCAGGAAGACATCGACGCCAGCGGCGCGACCTCGGCCACCAGCGCCCTGCAAGACGGCGCCGAAGTGCGCCGCAGCTTCCACCCGAACGGCAAGCCGGCGAGCGAGCTGCGCGTCGTCGACGGCTGGCATGTCGAGGAGCGCGAGTGGTACATGAACGGGCAGCTGAAATCCCACACCACCCGCGAACCGAAAGAGCGCGACGGCCGTATCCAGATCACGACCTGGCGCGACGATGGGACCCAGGCCACGGTGGAAATCTCCAGCGGACGCAGGCTGGTTAGCCGCAGCGCGTTCGACAAACAGGGCCGCCTCGAACAGGTCGAGGACTTCGCCGCCGAAGCCCACCTCGAACGGCGCCGCCGGTACGCGCCCGATGGCAGTATCGCCGCCGACGAGTCCTTCTACCCGGACGGCTCGCGCAAATAGCGTCTTGCCCGCAAGGGAGGCGAGGCTTAAACCCCGGTCACGAATCGCGCATCCGAGGCTTCTCGCAACCCACCGCCAGGGAGAAAGCCATGCGTTCCGTCCCGCTACTGCTTGTCCTCGCCGCCGCTCCCGCCTTCGCCGACGACGCGGTCGTGCTGCCCGATGCCACCGCGATGCGCGAACAGATCGCCGCGCGCGATCTGGAACTTTTCGACGTGCTGTTCGAACAATGCGCGCCGGAAAAGATGCGCGCCCTTCTCGCCGAGGATCTCGAGTTCTACCACGACAAGGGCGGCGTCGCGCTCGGCGCCGACAAGTTCGTCGCCGACTACGTACGCAACTGCGAGGAGCGCAAGAAGCCCGACGCCTGGCGCTCGCGCCGCAAGCCGGTCGAAGGCACGCTCGCGGTGGATCCCGTTCCCGGCTACGGCGCCCTGCACACCGGCGAGCACCTGTTCTACGAACGCCAGGGCGAGGGCCCGCAGAAACTGGCGGGCCGCGCGAAGTTCGCGAATCTGTGGAAGCTCACCCCGGACGGCTGGCGACTGGCGCGCGTCTTCAGCTACGCACACGCGCCCGCCAGCGAATAGCGCCGCGTGGCGCGGGCGTCAGTCGCCCACGATGCGCAGTCCGAAGTAGAGCGAGGCGAACCCCACGTATTGCGCACTGCCGCGGATGTTGAGCCGCACCGTGGTCGGACGCTTGAAGAACTCGCGGGCCTGGGCGTCGCTCAGGCCGTAGAACTCGACCAGCGATTTGCGGGTCAGGAATCCGGCGATGCAGACGGCGGAGTCGCGCATGCGTTCGTCCAGTGCCGTCCCCGGCGGCAGCGGCATCGCGAGACGCTCGGACGCCGTCATGCTGGTGGTGAGGCGGCCACCGAACGGCAGGCCAGTGCTGGCGTCGATGAGCCCCGGCGTGTCGAGCACGGGGTTCTCCACGGTGAGCGTCGGAAAGTAGTCGAGCTGCGCCACCACCGGCGCCGCCGTGGGGTTGCTCCAGCCCACGTCGAGCACCGGCGAAAACCAATGGCACAGCAGCGAATGCGCTGCCTTCTCCGGCAACGCGATATGGCCGAGATCCTCGAATTCGAAACTCGTCACGGCCGGCGCAGGCGCCAGCACCTGGCACCCTTCCTCCGGGTCGCTGCCCGTGCAATCGCCGGTCAGGGTCACGCGCATGTCGGCCACCCCCAGCCATTTCACCGGGCGCGCGAAGCTGTCGGCATCGCCGACCTCGGCATCGGTCGGGCCCGCCTTGGCGGACACGGTGGCGGTGCGCGGCGAAGGCACATCGGCGGAGACGCCGGGCCCGGCTTGCCGGGCGACGGCGACCGGCGCGGCAAGGATCAGTGCGGACAAGGCGAGCGGAAGGGAACGGCGTGCGGACATGGCGCTTCCTCGTGGTTGGGCTCTCCCCCCACGCAGCGGTCCGTGGAAATCCGACATGCATTCGCGCGTGCGCGACATCGGGGGCCGCGGCGTGACAGCCGGGAGTTCGACCTGGCGCGATCGTCGTCGCCGCCCGCGCAATAGCGCGGCGGGCAACCTCCGGCAGAGGCCGGATCAACGCTCCGGCGAACCACCTCCGGCGCGCTGCGTCGCTTCCATCTTGCGCGCGGCCTGCGGCGCAGCCTGGGCAGCCGCAGGCTTGCCCGTCACCCAGCGCGAGAGCATGCGCGACAGCGGCCCGACTTCGATCGGCTTGGCCAGATGATCGTCCATGCCGGCCTCGAGGCAGCGCTCGCGGTCGCCCGGCATGGCGTTCGCGGTGATCGCCAGCATGGGAATGCGCGGCAGATGGTGCACGCGCTCGTGCAGGCGCATCACGCGCGCGGCGGCGAAGCCGTCGACGTCGGGCATCTGGCAATCCATCAGCACGAGGTCGAAGCCGCCGCGGCGCAACAGGTCGATGGCCTCGCGTCCGCCGCCGGCCAGCGTCACCTGACAGCCGAGTTTCTGCAGCGAGAGTTGGCCGGCATAGCGATTGATCGCGATGTCGTCGACCAGCAACACGCGCAGGCCGTCGAAACGCGCCGGCGGTTCGTTGCTCAGCCGGATGTCGGGGCCGTCGCCGGCCGTGCGCGCCTCGTCGCCGGGCGGCGCCAGCGCGGCGCGGATGGCGCGATGCGCGGCGGCGTCGCGCAGGTCGCGCCGCGCCAGCACGATGCGGCCGGCCTCGTCGTCCTCGTCCAGGCCCTCGGCGTTGTCGCCCAGCAGCAGCACCCGGATCGCGCCGAAGCCTTCCTCGGCCAGCACCGGGCGCGTCAGCGAGGCGGCCGTGCGGGCGGCGCTGGCCATATCGATCACCAGCAGCTGCGGAAGGGCCGCCGCACCGCGCGCCGCGAAGGTGTTGCGCAGTTGCGCGAGCGTCTCGTAGGCGGTGCCGAACGTGGTGCAGCGGAAATCGAGCCCGGAGAGATTGCGCATCCACAGGTCGCGCACGCCGTCGTCGCGCGTCAGCAGCAGTGCGCCCTGATCCCAGCCGACGGTGGGCGCCTCGCCCACGGAGCGCAGCAGCGGCACGGTGAACCAGAAGGTCGAGCCGCGGCCGAGCGCCGAGTCCACGCCGATGCGACCGCCCATCGCATCGACGATGCGGCGGCAGATCGCCAGCCCCAGGCCGGTGCCGCCGTGGGTGCGCGCCATCGAGGCCTCGGCCTGCGCGAACGGCTGGAACAGGCGGGCCGCCGCTTCCGGCGCGATGCCGATGCCGGTGTCGCGCACCGCGAAGCGCAGGGTGCGATGGCTGCGGTCTTCGGAAACCTGCGAAATCTCGACCGTCACCTCGCCGCGCGAAGTGAACTTGATGGCGTTGGCGATCAGGTTGGTCAGCACCTGGCGCAGGCGCAGGGCATCGCCGCGCACCGCGGGCGGGGCGTTGGCGTCGATCTCGCAGGACAGGCGCAGGTGTTTGGCTTCGGCCGAGCGCTTCATCAGCGTGACGACCGACTGCGCCAGGTCGATCGGCCGCAGCGAGGCCGATTCGAGCTGCATCGCCCCCATTTCGAGCTTGGAGAAATCCAGCACGTCGTTGACGATGCGCCGCATTTCCTTGGCCGACTCGAAGGCCGCGGCCACCTGCTGGCGCAATTCGTCTTCCAGGTCGCGGCCCAGCACCAGCTCCAGGATCGGCATGATGCCGTTGAGCGGCGTGCGGATCTCGTGGCTCATCGTGGCCAGGAACTCGCCCTTGGCGAGCGCCGCGGCTTCCGCATCGCGCTTGGCGGCCAGCAATTCGGATTCGGCGGCTCGCAGGCGCTCGACTTCGCCGCCGAGTTCCTCGATCTGCTTCTTGGCCAGACTCGCGGCCAGCTCGGCCGAGCGCTTCTCCTCGCGCAGCATGCGCACGAGTTCCGTTTCGGCTTCCTGGGCAGTCGCTTTGCGCCTTCCGAACAGGGAGGTCAATGCATTGGCCTTCATGGCTTTGGATACTGCGCGATGGGAACCGCGGCGGACCGTGATCCGGCCGTAGCTTTCCTCATCCGCATCATGGCCGATGTGCAGCGGACTGAACAGATGGGCATCCCGAAGCCACGCCACCCGTACTGCAATGGGCCGGGGTGGCAGGCGCAGTAGCGGAAACTGTCACATACCGGTCCAATACTGGTGCTTTCCTGCCTGCGCGCCGGTCACGGCCATGTCCGCATTCCCATTCCCCGGCCTCGTCCGGGATCGCTGCGGTATGCCATGAACCCCGGTGAACGGCTGCGCCGCCTCGTCGGACACGAGCTGGACGAACTCGACGCCGAACTGGGTCGCGCCGCGGGCGGCCGCGACCGCAGCGTGCACAAGGCACGCAAGACGCTGCAGCGCCTGCGCGCGGCGGCGATGGCCTTTCCCGACGCACATGCCGACCTGCGACGCAGCGAGAACGCGCGCATGGCGGCGCTGCGCCGCCGCCTCGGTCCACTGCGCGACGCGGCCTCGAAGGCCGAAGCCTTCCGCCTGCTCGCCACGCGGCGGCGCTGGTCCTCGTGGCGCAAGGAACTTCGCCAGCTGGCGGCGCAGCAGGCCGCCGCCCACGCGCAGACCTGGAGCCGCACCGGCCGCGAATCCGCTTTCTGGCAGCGCGTGCGAAGCGAAGCGGCAGCCTTGCGCGAGCGTGCGAAGTCCTGGCCGTTCGACGAGGTCGACGAAGACGCGCTCGCGCGGGCGCTGCACAAGGCCGAAAGGCGCCTGCACCACCGCATCGCCGACGCCCTGCATGAACACGGCCGCCAGGTGCGGCACGAACTTCGCCGCAAGCTCCGGCGCTACGCCAACCTGCGCCGCATCGCGGCCGAATGCCGCGACGAACACGACGCCGAGGTGCCGCAGCTGCTGTCGCTCGCCAAGCGCTGCGGCCACGAGGGCGATCTTTGGATGGCCGTCACCACCGCGCGCCTCGCGGCGCGCCAGGATCCCGCGCTGAGGGAGCTGGTGACCGATCTGGAGCAACAGCGCCGGCGCCTGTGCAGCCGGCATGACGCCGCGCTGGCGCGGATGGCCGGCGACGGCGACTGATTCCTGGCGGATTCCGCCCTGTCCGATTTCGCCACTACAATGGCGAATCCGCCACTCCTGTACCGGGCGGTACAGGATCAGGCTATGTCCACCCCGGGCCGAGCGCCCATCGTGTGGAGTGCAAGCGTCATGTGGAATCTTCGGACCATCGTCGCGGTGTCCAGCCTGGCCCTCAGCCTCGGCGTGGCCGCCAACGTGCCGGCTGAAACGGTCCCTTCCGTCTACATCGAAGGCGGCCAGTACACCGCGGTGCTCAACCAGCGCACGCAGGCCTGGCGCCTGCTGCCGGGCGACGGCATCGATCTGGCGGTGAGCGCCGCCGAGCGCGGCTGCCAGGCCGGCGCCCATCTGCCGGCGGGCATCTGGCTGGTGACGAGCGACGCCCAGGGCCGCCCGATGCTGGCCGCGCCCTCCTTCACGCAGCTGCCGGCCGATCATCCCGAACAGGTGGCGCTGCGCGCCTGCGGCGAGCCGTCCGACGGCCAGCCGTACGTGGCCGCACCGCAGGGCCTGATCGACTGGCTGACCTACAACACCGGCGCGATCTATGTCGAAGACTGAAGCCGGCCTGCGCCTGGGCATCCTCGCGCTCGAGGGCTGCATGCTCTCGAGCGTGGCCTCGGCCAGCGACTCATTGCGCGTGGCGCGCAAGCTGGCGCAGATCCGCCTGAACGAGCGCGCGCCCAGGCTGGAAAGCCTCGTGTTCGGCGCGCGCGGCGAAGCCAGCGTCACGACGTCGGCGGGGCTGGCGCTCGGCGGATTGCAGCCGGTGCCGGAGGATCTCGACGTGCTGCTGATCCCCGGCGTGATGCACGACAGTCCGCACGGCCTGCTGGCCGACATGGAATCGCGCACGGCCGAGATCGATCTGCTGCGCCGCATGCACCAGCGCGGCGTGCGCATCGCCGGGGCCTGCAGCGGCACTTTCCTGCTCGCCGCCAGCGGTCTGCTCGATGGCCGCCGCGCCACCACCAGTTGGTGGCTGAGCGCCGCTTTCCGCCAGCATTTCCCGGCGATCCGGCTGGAAGCCGACGCCATGCTGGTGGACGAAGGCGATGTGCTCACCAGCGGCGGCGCCTGCTCGCTGCAGGGGTTGATGCTCAATCTGATCGAGGAAGCCGGCGGCAAGGAACTGTCGCAGCAGACCGCGCGCCTGCTGCTGGTCGATCCCGACCGCCAGAGCCAGGCGCCGTACGTGAGTCAGGCGTTGATCGAACGGCCACGCAGTTCGCTCTCCGAACGGGCGCACGGTTACATCAACCGCGAGCTGCACCGCGAGATCAGCGTGGCGCGGCTGGCGGAGCATTGCGGCACCAGCGAGCGCTCGCTGCTGCGGCATTTCCGCAACGAGCACGGCAGCAGTGCGCTCGAATACATCCAGCACCAGCGCGTGGAGCGCGCCAAGGCCCTGCTCGAGACCTCGCATCTGAGTTTCGAGGAGATCGTCGAGCGCTGCGGGTATATGGATGTTTCCAGCTTCCGCAAGCTGTTCAAGCGGGCGACCACGCTGACGCCCGCCGACTACCGCGAACGCTTCCGCCTGCGCGCCCACTGATTCGCGCTTGCGGGCGTCGCCTGCGCTCGCCTGTTCCCACGCACGATCACGTCGTCCCCGCGAAGGCGGGGACCAGTGACTTGGCTCTTCGCGCGCCCCGAAGTCGCTGGACTCCCGCCTGCGCGGGAATGACGGCTTCACCCTGAACGGCCCCGCCCGCTGCCGGCGGGGTGGTCAATTCTTTCCCTGCACCGGAGTCGACGGCACGGGCCTTGCGTATGGATGGGCAGGCTGCTCGTTCAGTTTCCGCGAC
>CAMLOR010000096.1 GCA_946481615.1 uncultured Aquimonas sp. | reverse complement strand
GCATCATCGGCATCGTCGGCACCAGCGAAGTGGCCGCCGCGCTCTACGACGGCCTCACCGTGCTGCAGCATCGCGGCCAGGACGCCGCCGGCATCGCCACCGTCGAAGGCGCCCGCATCCACGTGCAGAAGGGCAATGGCCTCGTGCGCGATGTGTTCGACGAGCCCAAGATGCGCCTGCTCGCCGGACGCGTGGGCATCGGCCATTGCCGCTATCCGACGGCGGGCAGCGAAGGCTCCGACGAGGCCCAGCCGTTCTACGTGAATTCGCCGTACGGCATCGCGCTGGCGCACAACGGCAACCTGGTGAACACCGACGCGCTGCGGCGCGAGGTGTTCGAGCAGGACAAGCGCAACGTCAACACCGAATCCGATTCCGAAGTGCTGCTCAACGTGCTGGCGCACGAGCTGGGCGAGCAGGGCCCGCTGACGCCGGACTCGGTGTTCCGCGCGGTGGAAGGCGTGCATCGGCGCTGCCGCGGCGGCTACGCCATCGTCAGCATCGTGATGGGCCTGGGCCTGGTGGCGTTCCGCGATCCGCACGGCATCCGCCCGCTGGTGCTGGGCAAGCGCGTGACCGACAGCGGCACCGAATATGCGGTGGTTTCCGAGAGCGTGGCGCTCGACCTGCTCGGCTTCACGCGCATGCGCGATCTGTTGCCCGGCGAAGCGGTGGTCGTCACGCCGCGCGGCGAGCTGCATGCGCGCCAGTGCGCGGCGAATCCGGACCACGCGCCGTGCATCTTCGAATACGTGTACTTCGCGCGGCCCGATTCGATGATCGAGAACGTCTCCGTGCACAAGGCGCGGATGCGCATGGGCATGAAGCTGGGCGAGAAGATCCTGCGCCTGCGCCCCGATCACGACATCGACACCGTGATCCCGATTCCCGATTCCTCGCGCGACGCCGCCCTCGAAGTGGCCAACACGCTGGGCGTGAAGTACCGCGAAGGCTTCATCAAGAACCGCTACGTCGGCCGCACCTTCATCATGCCCGGCCAGAGCGAGCGGGTGAAAAGCGTGCGCCGCAAGTTGAACGCGATCCCGCTGGAATTCCGCAACCGCGTGGTGCTGCTGGTGGACGATTCCATCGTGCGCGGCACCACCAGCCAGCAGATCGTGCAGATGGCCTACGAGGCGGGCGCCAAGAAGGTGTATCTCGCCTCCGCTGCGCCGCCCGTGCGCTATCCCAACGTGTACGGCATCGACATGCCCTCGGCCGAAGAACTCGTCGCGCACGGTCGCACCGAAGAAGAGGTGCAGAAGCTGCTCGGCTGCGACTGGCTGATCTATCAGGATCTGGCCGATCTCGAGTGGGCAGTCGCGGAAGGCAACGATGCGCTGGTGCGCTTCGACGCCAGCTGCTTCGACGGCGAATACGTCACCGGCCTCGACGAAGGCTACTTCGAGCGCCTGCAGCGTGCGCGCTCGGACGACGCCAAGGTGTCGCGCCGCAAGGCGTCCTGAAGCATGGGCGACGCGCACGCCGCCGCGCACGCCTGCCTGCGCGAGGTGGATCCGTCGCGCAAGGCGGCGCTGGCGCGCGAGCTTGCTGCGCGCTGGCGCGCGGGTGAACTGCAGGCAACACCCGGCGACGACGTCACCGACATCGAACCACCCGGCCGTCCCGCGCGGCCGCGGCTGGTTTCGCCGCGCGAATTGCCGCAGCGCGGCCTGGGCAGCGACGAAGGCCGTGCTGCGTTCGTGCACGCCATCGCGCACATCGAATTCAACGCCATCGACCTGGCCTGCGATGCGGTGCATCGCTTCCGTTCGATGCCGGCGCCGTTCCATGCCGACTGGATCGCCGTGGCCGACGACGAGGCGCGCCACTTCGAACTGCTGCAGGCACGGCTGGCGCAGCTCGGCCATGCCTACGGCGATTTCGACGCCCACAACGGATTGTGGGACATGGCCGAGCGCACCGCGCATTCGTGCCTGGCGCGCATGGCGCTGGTGCCGCGCGTGCTCGAAGCGCGCGGGCTCGACGTGACGCCGGCCATGATCGGCAAGCTGCGCGCGCTGGGCGATCCGCAAACCGTCGCCATCCTCGAAGTGATCCTGCGCGAGGAAGTGGCGCACGTGGCGGCGGGTTCGCGCTGGTTCGCCTGGTGCTGCGAACAGGAAGGCTGCGAGCCGGATTCGACGTTCGAACTGCTGCTGGCGGAGTATGCGCGGCCGGCGTTGCGCGCGCCCTTCAACCTCGATGCGCGCCGCCGCGCCGGTTTCAGCGAGAACGAACTCGAGCGCCTGCAGGCTCTCGCGCAGGAGGTGGCGTGAGGCAGGCCTTGTTCGCGGCGGCGCTGTCGCTCGCCGCGTTCGTGTTGTTCGCCGTCTTCGCGCGGCCCTCGTTCGAGGCGCCGTGGTCGGCGGCGCATACGCTGATTTCGGATCCGAACACGTGGGAAAGCGCGATGTCCGACCTGCGCATCGAGGGCGCCGGGGTGGTGGCGCGCGGCGCCCATGCCAACGGCACCACCATGCTGATGCAGGCCGCCGGGCCTTTCGAGGCAGCGCGTTTCCGCTACGTCGCGTACGACCTCGGCCTCGAGCGCATCGACAAGGCGTACTTCCTCTGGCGCAGCGAGGGCGAACTGCGCAACGTGCTCCTGCCCGCAGCGCCCGGCGGCGACGGCGTGCTCGATCTGCAGGGCGTGCCGGGATGGGAAGGGCAGATCGATGCGATCGGCGTGGCGGCCTCGCCCACCGATCTCGTGCATCCGGCCTACGTCGCCGAGCGTGAATTCGCGCTGCGTTCGCTGCGGCTGGAGTCGCCTTCGTGGCGCGGCGCGCTGGCCGCGCTGCGCGACCACTGGACGGCTTACCGGCCTTGGACGGGACGTTCGAACAACACCGGCGGTTTCGAGTTTTCGCCGAAGGCCGGAGCGTCGGCGACGTTGTTCCTGGCCGTGCTCGCGGCGATGGCACTGGTGCTGGCCCTCGCGTTTTTCGGTGCGGCGACGGCGCGCCGCTGGGTGGTGCCGGTGGTGGGCGTCGCGGCGCTGCTGCTGGCAATGGTGCAACTGGAGCAGCTCGCGCTGCGCGGTTCGGTCGCGCATTCCGCGGCTGCGCGGGCGGATTCGCCCGCGCAGCCGCTGTCGGCACAACCGCTGCTGGCTGCGGCGGCCATCGATCTGTCCGACCGATTGCGCAGCGAAGGGCGTACGCGTGTGTTCGTCGGCGGTGAAAGCCAGTTCTTCGCCGAATACACGACGTGGCTGCTGCGCGAACACAACGCCGCGGTACTCGCTCCGCTCGGCGCGCTGCCCGCGAAGCTCGATGCACCGGTGTTCGTGGTGCTGGCGGGCAAGGGGCCGTGGCAATTCGACGTGGCGGCCGGACGGCTGACGATCGGCGAGCGTCACTGGGTCGGCCAGCTGGTGCACGACGGCGGCATCCTACGTGCCTACCGCATCGACCGCGGCGAGTCGCTGCCATGAGCGGGTTCGGCGTGGTGCTGGCGTTGCTGTTGCCGACCTTGCTCGGTGCCGCCGCGTGGCAGGCCATCCTCGGCCGCCCGCGCGATGCCGCGGGCTGGGCGGCGAGCCTCGGCGCAGGTTACGTGCTGGGCATGTTGCTGGTCGGCGTGACGATGTCGATGTGGGCCTCGCTCTCGCCGCAGCATGCGTTCGGGCAGTTCGTCGCTGTCGTGCTCGTCGCGACCCTGGCGCTGGCCGCAGTGGTGTACGTGAAGCGCGATCGCCGTGTTTTCGCTCCCTTGGCATCCGATGCGCCGTCCGCGCCGCTGGCGCGGGCCCTGGTCTGGGGCCTGCTGGCGCTGCTCGCTGCGGAATTCCTCGTCATCGCCGCGCAGGCCACCACGCTGCCCAGCCTCACCTGGGATGCCTGGAACGCGTGGCTGGCGAAATCCAAGGCTTGGTATTTCGCCGACCGCTTCACTCCCGTGCTCGGTTTCGGCGCCTGGCTGGCTGCGCCCGCGGGCGAGGCGATCACGACGACCGCGCCGTCCTATCCCGGCGCCTTGCCGCGCGCGATGGTCTGGATGGCGAGCGCTTCGGGTGGCTGGAACGAAGGCGCGATCCATGCGATGTGGCCGGCGTTGTGGCTGGCGCTCGGGCTTTCGCTGTTCGGCTATTCGCGTCTTGCCGGGATGCGATCTTTGCCCGCCGCGATCACGGTCGCGGCCGTGTTGACCTTGCCGCTCGTCACGGCCCACGCGTCGCTCGCGGGGTACGCGGATCTCTGGCTCGCCTGTGGCGTGCTATTCGCGGGCGTGCATCTGATGCGCGTCTTCGCGGCGCGCGCGGAAGGGCGTGCGTGGCGCGCCGAGGCCGCGATGGCTGGGGTGTGGTTGGTGCTGTTGCCCGCTATCAAGCTGGAAGGCGCTGTTTGGCTCGTCTGCGCCCTGGCCGCCATCGCCATCGCGCTGCTTCCCGTGCGCTGGCGATGGCCTGCGCTCGGAGCCTTGGTGGTGATCTGGATGATCGGGTTGCCCTTCGGCGGCTGGCCCGTGCCGCTGCCCGGCGTAGGCACCTTGCGCTGGGGCTGGGGCTCGATCGAAGTCGGCGTGTTCGGCAAGATGGCGTTGAGCTGGCGGCCGGTGGCCGATGAGGTGCTCGAAAGCCTTTACCTGCTGCCGAACTGGAACCTGCTCTGGTACGTGGCGCCCCTGATCGTGCTGGCGCGCCGGCGCGTCATCCCGCACGGCGCGCTGGCCGTGCTCGGGTGGTGGCTGCTGTTCGGCTACGCTTTCCTGTTCCTGCTTTTCTTCTTCACCGATGCGTCGGTCTGGGCCGAGAACCTGACGAGCCTGAATCGCGTGCTGATGCAGGTCGTGCCGCTCACGGTGTTGTGGCTGGCGTTGCTGTGGACGCGCGAAGCACCTCCTCGTACAACGCCTGCCACCGCCGGCTGACGGCATCGATGCGGTAATCGCGCTGCCAGCGGGCGAGGCCCGCGGCGCCCATGGCTGTACGTCGCGCTGGATCGAGCGCGAGCTCGCGCAGCGCGGACGCAAGCGATGCAGCATTGCGCGGCGGCACGAGCAGGCCTGTTTCCCCGCCCACGACCACGCTGCCAACGCCCGAACCCGGGATGTCGGAAGCGATCACCGGCTTGCCTGCGCGCATCGCTTCCAGCAGCACCATGCCGAAGGCTTCGGCGCGATCGATCGAGGGCAGGCAGAACAGATCGCAGGATTCGTAGGCGGCCTGCAGTGTCGCATCGTCGATCTTGCCGGCGAGCGTCACGCGTTCGCCCAGGCCGAGGCGGTCCACCTGCGCGCGGAGCGAGCCTTCGAGCTCGCCGCCCCCCACCAGCAACAACGACACTTCGGGCACCTGCGCGACGGCGTCGAGCAGCACGTCGAAGCCCTTGTAGTAGCTGAGCCTTCCGACGGCGAGGACCTTTGTGCCGTTGCCGGGCCAGACGGGTGCAGTACCCGCAGCGGGGGCCTCGGGCGAGCCGAGCGGGATGACCGAGGTCTTGCCGGTGAACGGCGCCAGCGGCCGACTTGCCTTCCGATAGGTTTCGGATGTCGCGACGATGCGCGAGGCATGTTTCGACAGTGCGCGCTCGAACGCGCGATAGGGCGGATACGCCAACCGCAGCGCCGCGTGCGAACTGTCGGCAGGAATGTCCGCGTGCCAATGCAACACCCACGGAATCCGGCGCGCCGCCGAAGAAAGCAGGGCCCAGAACACCGAAGGATTGGGCACGTGCAGATGCAAGACTTCAGGCCGGAAATCGCGCAGCAGTCGGTGCAGATGCAACGGCCAAGTCGGACTCACCGGCGCGAAGACGAACTGACCATGGCACGCGACCGTATCGACCAGCGCACCGTCCACCTCGCGCCGGCCCAGCCGCGAGCGATCGCCAGGCGATGCATGCACGAGTGCGGCGACCTGGAGGCCGGCCTGCACCTGCGCCTGCATCAGCTCCGCCATATGGCGCTCCACGCCGCCCGGATGCGGCGGATGGAACTTGCCCAGATGCAGGATGCGCAACGCCGCGCTCACTCCGGACGCTGGTCGTTGCCGGCGCCTTCGTCGCGCGCCCGCAACTGCTCGCGCAACGTGCCGATCTCGAGCTCGAGGATGGCCACCTTCTGCAGCAGCCGCCGCATGCGGCGCTCGCGCCGCGTCACGTCGATGTCGATGCCCAACAATTTGAAAAGCAGCGCGATGATGACGACGAGCACCAACAGCATCGGCGGATAGTTCACGCCGAGCTTGAAACCGAGCCAATCGATCAGTCGCGGGAAGAACCCGACCACCAGCGACCCGATCGCCACCAGCAGCCACCACAACGCATAGCTGCCGTGCAGACGATCGCCGCGTACCAGCCACAGGATGCCGACGGCGAGCAGGACGCCGAGGGCGGCGGAGGTGAGGAAGGGGGTCATCATGGCCGTGCGCTTCCGAACCTTGGGATGCGGCGGGTTCCCAGTCTCGCTATGCAAATGACGGTGGTCTGCGCCATGTAGCGGGCGACTGTGAGCCAAGAGGAGAACACCCGAGATTTGCCGGCTTGGCGCGGGAACATCGTTACAGGCATTTCGTCCACGGTGCAGCCGTATTTGCGAAGCAACAACAAGACACCGACATCTTGGTAGTCGATGAGCGTCGCTTCCGCCGACGCCAGGATCGGTAGAGCCCGCGGGCCATAGACGCGCAGTCCCGACGTCAGGTCCTCGACACGCAGGCCCGTGAGCGTACGGAACCATGTCCAAGCCAGCCGACGCAGCGGGCTGAGGCGTTCGGGAAAGGTGCCGATCACAATGTCCCCGCCGCTAGTTTTTTGCGCGGTGAGCAGTCCTAGGAGGGAGTCGACGGTGTGCTGACCATCGGCGTCCATCGATGCCACAACCCGGTAACCCTGCCGCACGGCATGGCGGAATCCTGCCTGCGTGGCGCCCCATGCGCCAATCTGCTGCGAAATTTCAATCACTTGGGCGCCGGCTGCCCGGGCAACGGCCATCGTGTCGTCGTTCGAGGCGTCCGACACGACGAGCAGATCGGCATCGACCCGTCGTTTCAACTCCCCCAACAGGGTGGGCAGACTGGCCGCCTCGTTGTGTGCGGGCAACACGACCAAGGGGCGGGGTGCGACATTTTCTTGGAAGGACATGCGTATTGAGTCTAGCAGCCAGGGTTGGCTGCGATTGACGTTGGCAGCCGCCCTTTCAAGTGTCAGGGAGGTATGGTACCGTCGATCAGACTGCCCTATCTGCGTTTCGACCCAAACTCACAAAGGCCATTTCAATGAACCTTTCCCGCTCGATTCTCGCCGGCGCGCTTCTTGCGGTTCTGCCGCTCGGCAGCGCCCTCGCATGCACCACCTCCGCATGGACGGGCACCAACAAGACCGCGACCGATGCGAACTCGGGTGGTCCCATCAATAATTTTGCGCGCTACTCTGGGCTCTGCGCTCTTCGCGCCACTGCCAGCAACGTCGTCGTGGCCGACAACAGCCCAGCAGGTCCTACGGAAACGACCTATGCAGTGCGTTTCTATGTCCACACGGGCCTGACGTCGGGCAATGCCAAGATCTTCAGCGCGACCACCGGCGATAACGGTACGGGTTCCGAAACCATCGGCATTACGTACAACCACGCCAGCAACTTCAATTTCTCGATCAACGGTGCCTCGATTGGAACCGTGACCGGGATCCAGCAGAATAAGTGGTACTCGATCGACTTCATCTACAAGTCGGGCACCAGCTTCAATGTCGATGTGGCTGGTGCAGGTGGTTCGCCCACCGGTTTCAACCAGAATCTGACCGTAAATGGCATTGCGGCTGGCTCAGTTGGCTCGGCCACGCTTGGCTTCATTTCGGGTACCGGCGTTGGTGGTCTCAACTTCGACGAATTTGATTCGTCTCGCGCCGACGCCAAGATCGGACGTCTTGCCCGTGGCAACGCCCGACCGGAAGATCCGGCGGTCTACGACGTTTTCGACATCATCGATACGGCTCGCGAAGTGCAGAGCGGCCCCGCGGTGCATACCAATGCGGGCCAGCCAGACGCTACCGAAGACGGCATCATGGACGTTTTCGACATCATCTCCGTGGCGCGTCGCGTCCAGCTCGGCAATTTCTGAGGATTACTCCAATGACCAAGAAGACTGGCTTCACCATCCTGGCGGGGCTGCTGTTCGCAGGTTCTGCCGTGGCTGCGGGTCGCAGTGAAGTGCTTGTCACTTCGCAAGCGGGCAAGGGCTCGACCACCTACGCGCTTGATTTTTATAGCGACGGTTCGGTGGCGGGTTTTCAGTTCGACCTTGAAGGCGTCGGTACTGACAAGGCTGCCGGTGTTGACGTGAGCAACTGCGGTGTAAGTGCGCCGGCTGGTTTCCAAGGCGGTTGTACGGTGCGCGATGGCTTCGTTCGCGTGCTGTTTTTCAGTGCCGAGTTGAAGTCTTTGCCGGAAGGCTGGCATGATCTCGGCACCGTTAGCCTAAAGGGCTCGGCCAAAGACCTTCGTCTCAAGGAAGTCAAGGTATCTGATTCCTCCGGCAAGGCCATTGCAACCGGTGCGCGTATCGAAGGCGCCCCAGGTTCCCGAGTGAAGGCCAAATAAGCATAGTGCTGCGCCCTGAATAAAATCCCAAAATCACGCTTGTGGGGAGTTGAGTAAGATGAATAAGAAGACTTTGCTGGGTGGCCTTGCCGCGGGCCTGTTCGCTGTCTCCGGAGTGACATTCGCGCAATCGGTCACCTTCGGCACGCCGACCCCTGCCCAGGGGCCGGCGGGTACCGTTTTCGACGTGGCGGTAAATTTCACCGCAGGTGGCGGTGCTGCGGCGTACCAAGTGGACGTGGCGATCCCCGCCGAGTTCACGAATGTGACGCCGACCAACGCCACGGGTGTCTGCGCGGTTGGTAACCCGCAGGCCGGAGCAATGCGCGTGTCCGACTTCGACGCAGGCCTGCAGCCGCTGGCGAGTGGGGAAATTTGTACGATTCAAGTCACCATTGCGGCTGCGACGCCCGATGGTACGTACAATTTCTCGACTTGCGCGTCGGGTGCTTGCCTGACGCCGCGTGCTTCCGATGGCGGTGGCGCTAACATTGGGGCCTTCTCCGTGGATTACGGCCCGGGCTTCATCGTTGGTGCGGCCCCGGCTGATCCGCCGACCATCAATTTCAACCCGACCACGGTGAACCTCCCGGCCGGCGGCGCTATCGGCGCCACCTCGGGCTCTTCTCCCATTGCGGTCACGGCTACTGGTGGCACGGCTCCGGACGCGGGCAGCTATGACTGCACGGTTCCCGCCAACTTCCAGGTCACCAACTCGTCGAATCCGAGCATCGTTGCGGGCACTGACCCGAATGACATGAGCGTCACCTGCACCTTGGCTGCCGCCGCTCAGCAGGCCACCATGACCTGCACGCGTACGGGCGCTGTGGCTACGCCGGTCGACATCGAGCTGAACTGCCCCGCCGGTCAGGTGGTCGCTCCGGCCTTCACCACCACGCCGCCGAATGGCACTGCGCTGACCTGCAATGGTACGCCGGGCAGCACGGCGACCACGCAGGTGACGATCCAGAACTCGGGCAACGCCGCTGCGACGGGCGTGACCTGCTCGACGGCGGGTGCTGGCTTCTCGATCCAGCAGCAGCCGAGCGGCACGATCAATGCGGGCGCCTCCAGCGTCGTCGTTGCCTCGTGCTCGGTTCCGGCCAATGGCGTGACGATCAACGGTACGCTGAACTGCACCTCGGGCAACGGCGCCGGTCCGGTTTCGTTCCCGCTGTCGTCCACCGGCTCGGCGATCGTTGCTCCGACCCAGGCCGCGACGATCCCGTCGACCTCGCTGTGGGCCAAGATCGGCCTGATCGGCCTGCTCGCCGCCCTCGGCGCGCTGGTGGTCGGCTTCCGCCGCCACAGCTGATCCACGCTGACCACGCTGTAATGGAAGGGGCGCTTCGGCGCCCCTTCTTCTTTTCCGGATCCGGATGCCTCTCGACCAACGCCCTCCGCTGATCGCGCTCATGGGGCCTACGGCCTCGGGCAAGACCGCGCTCGCCATCGATTGGGCGAGGACGCTGGGCGCGCAGATCGTCAGCGTCGATTCCGCGCTGGTTTATCGTGGCCTGGACATCGGCAGCGCCAAGCCGGATGCCGCGACGTTGGCGCGCGCGCCGCATCGTCTGGTCGATATCCGCGAGCCGCATGAACCCTATTCGGCGGCCGACTTCGTCGCCGATGCGCGGCGCGAGCTCGATGACATCGCGCGCACCGGCAGTGTGCCGTTGCTGGTGGGCGGCACCGGTCTGTATTTCCGCGCGCTGCTGCATGGTCTCTCGGACATGCCCGAAGCCGACCCGGCGCTGCGTGCACAGATCGAGAAGGAGGCCGCGGAGCGGAGCTGGTCCGCATTGCACGCGGAGCTTCGGACACACGATCCCGTCGCTGCCGCACGCATCCACGCCACCGACACACAGCGCATCCAGCGCGCGCTGGAGGTGCTCCGACTCACCGGCCGCCCGATCAGCGACTGGCAGCGCAGCGCGCAGCGCAAGCCGTTTCCATGGCGCGTGCTCAAGCTCGTGGTCGCGCCGTCAGAGCGCGCGACGTTGCACGAACGCATCGCGCTGCGCTTCGACGCCATGCTCGATCAGGGGTTGCTCGATGAAGTGCGACGCCTCGCCCTGGACCCGCGTCTGCACGAGAACCTGCCGTCGATGCGGGCCGTGGGCTATCGGCAGGCCTGGCAGCACCTGCACGGCCACGGCGACCTCGCCGCGCTGCGCCGGCGTGGCATCGAGGCCACGCGCCAGCTCGCGAAACGCCAGCTGACCTGGCTGCGCTCGGAGTGGGATGCACGATGGTTCGACCCGGACCTGCACCGCAGCGAAATCGAACGCGCGATCGGCCAGTTCCTCGGCCCGCGGGGTTGATCCTCCGTCCGCGTACGCGGTGTACCATGTCCTTGATTTGTCGCGCGTGCGCCCCACCTTGGGACCAGCGCCGTCGACGCCCGGGTGCCGGCAACGGTCCCGCATAACAAAACATCAGCAGGAGAAAAGACCATGTCGAAGGGCCAGTCCTTGCAAGACCCGTTTCTCAACGCACTGCGCCGCGAACGCGTGCCGGTCTCAATCTACCTGGTCAACGGCATCAAGCTGCAGGGCACGGTGGAATCCTTCGACCAGTTCGTCGTGCTCCTGCGCAACACGGTGAGCCAGATGGTCTACAAGCACGCCATCTCCACCGTGGTGCCGGCGCGCAACGT
>CAMLOR010000095.1 GCA_946481615.1 uncultured Aquimonas sp. | reverse complement strand
TCGGTGGCCGGCATCACGCCGCCCTCGCCCTGCACCGGTTCGACCAGCACCGCGCAGACATCGCCATTGGCCATCGCCGCGGCGGCGCCGGCGAGATCGTTGAAGTCGCCGTAGCGGAAACCGCCGGGCAGCGGTTCGTAGCCTTCCTGGTATTTCGGTTGCGCGGTCGCCGTGACGGCGGCCAGCGTGCGGCCGTGGAAACTGCCGCGGAAGGTGAGGATCACGCGCCGCGCCGGCTCGCGGCCCTGCGAAGCCGCCCATTTGCGCACCAGCTTGATCGCGGCCTCGTTGGCTTCCGCACCGGAATTGCACAGGAACACACGGCGTGCGAAGCCGGCCGCCGCCTTCAGTTCGTGCGCCAGCCGCATCGGCGGCTCGCTCCAGAACACGTTGCTGGTGTGCCAGAGCCTGCCCGCCTGCGCCGTCAGCGCGGCGATCAGGTCGGGGTCGGCGTGCCCCAGCGCGTTCACGGCGATGCCGGCGCCGAAATCGACGTATTCGCGTCCGTCGCGATCCCACACGCGCGAAGCGCGCCCGTGGTCGAGGATGACGGCGCGCTGCCGGTAGACCGCGAGGTAGTCCTGTTGCGCGGTGGCGATGAGATCGTCGGTGGTGTCGGTCATGCGGCGATTATCGGGCAGAATCGCGGACATGCCGAAAGGAACCGCCATGCGCCCCGAAACCCTCGCCGTCCACGCCGGCGCCGCGCCGGACGAAAGCACCGGCGCCATCGCGCCCCCGCTGCATTTTTCCACCACGTTCAGGCACGGCCCGGCCGGCGAGCGCGTGGCGCATTTCGAGTACCAGCGCGAGGCCAACCCCACGCAGGACCGCCTCGAGGAAGCGCTCGCCGCACTCGAAGGCGGCGAGGCCGCGCTCGCGTTCGGCTCCGGCATGGCGGCGATGAACGCGCTGCTCGAGAGCCTGCCGGCCGGCGCGCATTTCGTGTATCCCTCGGACTGCTACACCGGCCTGCGCTCGCTCGCGACCGAGTTCCTGCCCGAGCGCGGCGTCACGGCCACCGCCGTGGATTTCGGCAACGTCGCCCAGGTGCGCGCCGCGATGACGCCCGCGACGAAACTGGTCTGGGCCGAATCGCCGTCGAATCCGCAGCTGCGCATCGCCGATATCGCTGCGCTGGCGCGGATCGCGCACGAAGGCGGCGCGCTGCTGGCCTGCGACAACACCTTCGCCACGCCCGTGCTGCAGCAGCCGCTGGCGCTGGGCGCCGACGTGGCGATGCATTCGACCACGAAGTATTTCGGCGGCCACAGCGACGTGATGGGCGGCGCGCTGGTGTTCGCGCGGCGCGACGGGTTATTCGAGCGTGTCGCTCATCGGCGCCACGTCACCGGCAACATTCTCGCGCCGTTCTCGGCCTGGCTCACGCTGCGCGGCTGCCGTTCGCTGCCCGCGCGCATGGCCTGGCATTGCCGCAATGCGCGTCTCGTGGCGGAGTTCCTCGCTGCGCAGCCGCAGGTCGCCGCGGTGCACTGGCCGGGCCTGCCGTCGCATCCCAATCACGCGATCGCCGCGCGCCAGATGAAGGATTTCGGCGCGATGCTGAGCCTGCGCATGAAGGGTGGCCGCGAAGCGGCCCTGAAGCTCGCCGGCGGACTGCGGCTGATCCACAACGCCACCTCGCTCGGCGGCTGCGAGACGCTGATCGAGCACCGCGCCTCGGTGGAAGGCGCGCATCCGGTCACGCCGCAGGATCTGCTGCGCGTTTCCGTGGGGCTGGAGCATCCCGACGACCTGATCGAGGACTTCCGGCAGGCGCTGGCGGGCGTGTCCGCGGCCTAGGATCGCGGCATGCCTGCCTACCGTTTCGGCCCGTTCCTGCTGGACACGGCGCGGCGCGAACTGCTGCGCGACGGCGCCGCGGTGGAGCTGCCGCCGAAGGCCTTCGACGTCATCGTCTACCTGCTCGAGCATCGCGAACGCGCGGTCGGGCGCGATGAGTTGATCGCCGGTGTCTGGGGGCGCGTCGATGTTTCCGACAACGTGCTCGATCAGATCGTGTTGCGTGCGCGCAAGGCGCTGGGCGATGTGAGCGAACCGCGCCGCTGCATCGCGACGCGACCGCGATTCGGCTTCGCGTGGGTGGCGGACGTGGAGGTCGTGGAACGGGCTGCGCAAGAGATGCGGACCGGGGCGGCGGTTCGACAGGCTCACCGTGAACGGGTTGAGAGTGATGCGGATGCGGACGGTGAGGCAGCGGTTCGACAAGCTCACCGTGAACGGGTTGGGAGTGATGCGGGCGCTGACGGTGAGGCAGCGGTTCGACAAGCTCACCGTGAACGGGTTGGGAGTGACGCGGGCGCTGACGGTGAGGCGGCGGTTCGACAAGCTCATCGTGAACGGTCTTGGGGTGAGGCGAGCGCCGAGGGTGAGGCGGCGGTCCGACAGGCTCACCATGAACGGATCGGGCGAAGCCGCTGGTGGGTTGCGGCGGCACTTGCCGTCGTCGCGCTGCTGGCGGCGGGGTGGTGGTGGTTGCGGGAACCGGTGCTGCAGAACGATGCCGTCGTACGCGATGCGATCCTCGTGCTGCCGCTCGACGTCGCACCCGCGGCCGATGCCGGCTGGGCGCGGCTGGGGATGATGGATCTCGTCGCGCAGCGCTTGCGCGAATCCGGCTTCGACACGCTGCCCAGCGACAACGCCGTGGCATTGCTGCGCGGCTCGCCGGCTGCGCCGCAGGACACCGCCGGCCTGCGCGCGCTAGCCTCACGCGCGGGCGCCGCGCACGTGGTGGCCGGCGAGGTCGCTTTCGCTTCCGGTCAATGGGAAGTGCGGCTGCGTGCGATCGGACCGCAGCAGGGCTCGGCCGAAGCGCACGGCGAAGCGGCCCAGCCGCTCGATGCCGCGCGCGGCGCGGCCGATGCGCTGGCTTCGGTGCTGGGTCGCGCTCCCCCCGGCGTCGCGCTGCCGGGCGATGCCGCGCTCGCGCTGCGCCTGCAGCAGATCGATGCCGCGGTGCTGGGCGACGACCTCGACACCGCGCAGCGCCTGCTCGACACCATGACGCCGGCGCAGCGCGAAGAGCCCGCCGCGCGCCTGCGCGCCGCCACGCTGCATTTCCGGCGCGGCGATCTCGACGACGCCGCGCAGGGTTTCGAAGCGCTGCTCGCGGACGTGTCGGCCAGCGACGATGCGCGGCTGCGCGGCACGGTGCTCAATGCGCTGGGCAATCTGTCGCTGCGGCGCAACGATGCCGCCGGCGCCGAGCGCCGCGGCGAGGAAGCCATCGACCTGCTCTCCGCCCTGCCGCCGTCGCGCGAGCTCGGCCGCGCCTGGACCGGCCGCGCCATCGCGCGCAGCACGCAGCAGCGCCACGAGGAAGCGCTGGCCGATTTTGCCCGCGCGCGCGTCGTGCTCGACGGCGTCGACGATCGCCTCGGCGTGGCACGCGTCGACATCAACGTCGGCATCCTGGAGGCGCACCGCGGCCGCTACGCCGAGGCCGTGCCGCTGCTGGCCGCCGCCGCCGACCGCCTGGCGGTGTTCAACGATCTGACCAACGAGCTGTACGCGCGCGTCGCGCTGGCGCGCTGCCGCCTCGGCCTGCTGGAACCTGCGGCGGCGCTGGCGGAGGCGCGCCGCCTCGACGAGATCGTGGCGCGCGAGCCCAATCCCGAACGGCGCCGCTACGCGAACCTGGCGCGCGTGGAAGTGCTGGCCGCGAACGGACGCGACACCGAAGCCGCGGCGCTGCTGCAGGCCGTGCGCGAGGAAGCCGGCGCCGACGCCGATGTCGTGCTGCTCGGCTGGGCCCAGGCCCTGGCGGCGCGCCGGGCGCTGGCCGCCGACCCCGCGCTGGCCGAGCGCGAGGCCGAGGCGGCACTGAACGCGCCGTGGGAAGAGGAAGGCAGCCGCTTCTTCGCCGAAGCCTGGCTCACGCTGGTGCGGGCGCGCGTGGCGCGCGACGCCGGCGACGAGGGCATCGCGGCCGCGCTGCAGGGCTTCGAGCATTGGGCGGCACGCAAGAACGATCCGGCCGTCGAGCCCGCGCTGACGCTGGCGCGCGCCGAAGTCGCCGCGAACGGCGACCCCGCCGCCGCCGGTCTTGCCTTCGAACGCGCGCTCGCGGCGGCGGCCGCCTCGCGCATCCCCGCCGAATGGCTGCTCGCGGCCGAACGCCATGCGAGCTGGCTGCTGGCGCGCGGCGAGGCCGCGCAGGCCAGCGCCGTGGCCGGCCGCGCCACGGCCTGGGCCGAGCGCGATTTCGACGCTGCCCTGCTCGCCGCGCGTCTGCACGCGGCGCTCGGGCAGACGCAGGCCGCGCGGACGGCGCTGGCGCAGGCGCAGCGGCTCGCCGGGGAGCGTCGCGTGCCCACCCTGGACGAACTCACAAGCGGTTGAACCGGCAGGAATAAAGGAAGCCGTCAGGCGCCGATCAGCCGACGCGAAGGCGCGCCGGATTGCGTCCTGCGAAGTTGCCTGCACTTCTCGTCCGCGAGCTTCCGATGCCGATCGCTCCCCTGCTTCGTTGCGCCGCATCAGTCGCGGCCCTGGTCTTCGCCGCCGGCGCGGCAGCCTCGCCTCCACCCGAAGGCGAGTGGCGTCGTCCCAACGCTCCCGTTGCCGCGCCGGCGTCGATCTCGCAGTCCGGCCTCGCCGTCACCCCCGGCCTGGCCAAGCGGCTGGCCGCCGGCCAGCCGGTCGACTACGTGATCGAGATGCGCGAGCGCGCCGATCTTTCGCGCGCCGCCGGCATGTCGTGGGAGGAACGCGGCCGCTACGTCGTCGACACGCTCAAGGCCACCGCCGAGAAGAGCCAGGCGCCGGTGCGGCGCGCGCTGCGGCAGCGCGGGCTGGATTTCGAGACGCACTGGATCAAGAACGCGATCATCGTGCGCGAGGGCAACGCCGCCAGCGTCAAGTTCGCGGTCGCCCTGCCCGGCGTGGCGCGCATCCGCGAGCTGCCGGAAACCATGTTGGTGAAGCCCAAACCCGGCAGGCCGCTGGACGCTTCCCGCGCCAAGGCGGCGACGACCGGCGTGCCGGACAACATCGCCTGGATCGGCGCCCCGCAGGCCTGGGCGCAGGGCACGCGCGGCCACGGCGTCACCGTGGGCGTGATCGACACCGGCGCGCTCTACACCCACGAAGCGCTGCGCCAGCAATACCGCGGCTGGCGCGGCGGCAATGTCTACGAGCACGACTACAACTGGTTCTTCCCGATCGAACGCAACGAAACCCCGGTGCCGGGCGACCCGCACGGCACCCACGTGATCGGCACCATCATGGGCGACGATCACGCCGCCGACCCGGCCCTGCGCGATCGCATCGGCGTGGCGCCGGGCGCGCAGTGGATCGCCTGCCTCGGCCTGCCGCAGGCCACCAGCAGCGCCGAAAGCCTGCTCTCCTGCGGCGAATTCATGCTCGCCCCCACGCGCACCGACGGCAGCGACCCGCAGCCGGACCTGCGCCCGCAGGTGATCAACAACTCCTGGGCCGAGAACAACTGCAACGGCGAAGGCACGGGCTTCTACGCCGACGTGGTCGACGCCTGGGTCGCCTCCGGCATCTTCCCGGTGTTCGCCACCGGCAACACCTTCAGCTGCGAGGTGTCCGAACCACCGGGCCTGTCGACCATCTCGAGTCCGGCCGCACTGCCGGCCGCCTTCGCGGTCGGCTCCACCGGCAATCACGACGGCGCGTACGCGCCGCATTCGCTCTGGGGCCCCGCGAACCTGCCCAGTCCCGGCCTGCCCACGCTGCCCGATCCGCGCGGCTATCCGCAGCTCAAGCCGCAGGTGCTGGCGCCGGGCGTGGACATCGTCTCGGCCTTCGATTTCTACGACGAGGCCTACGGCACCATGACCGGCACCTCGATGTCTTCGCCGCACATCGCGGGCCTGGTGGCGCTGATGCTCGATGCCGGCGAGTGCCTCAAGGGCGACTACGCCACGCTCGGCACGCTGATCATGTCGACGGCCAGGCCCCTGCCCTACGCCAGCGGCGGCACGCCCGCGCCCGGCCCCGGCAACGTGCCGAACTACGCGACGGGCTGGGGCGAGATCGACGTGCCGGCCGCGGTGGATGCGGCCTCGAACGCCTGCGGCCCGCAAGGCCTCGTCGCAGGCAGCGTCACCGACGCGAATGGCGATCCGGTCGGCGGCGCGCGCATCGAGTTGTTCGTGGACGAGAACGTGCGCGTCTGGGAACTCTTCGCCGAACCCGACGGCAGCTACGCGCGGCGCCTGCCGGAGAACCTCGCGGGCGGCTATCGCCTGCGCGTCACCGCATACGGCCATCTGCCCTACACGCGCACCGGTCTCGAAGTGGCCGACGAACAGACCACGGCCGCGAACGTGCAACTCGAAACCGCGCCGCTCGCCACCGTGCGCGGCCGCATCACCGATGGCGCCACCGGCTGGCCGCTGCTGGCGAAGCTCTCCATCTCGGGCTATCCGGACGGCGAGATCTGGACCGATGCCGTCACCGGCGCCTACGAAGTGCAGTTGCCGACCGCGGCGAGCTATCGCGTCGACGTCGCGAGCGAGATCGCGGGCTATCTGCCGGCGACGCGCCAGGTGAACGTCACCGCCGACAGCGTGCAGGATTTCCAGCTCGGCGCCGACCTCGTCGCCTGCGCCGCGCCCGGTTACGGCTACACCGCGCAACGCTTCGGCGAAGACTTCGAGACCGGCAACCCTCCGGCAGGCTGGAGCAGGAGCAGCGCCGGCGCCGGCTGGACCTTCGGCACCCGCGACGAACTGCACGATCCGCAGTTCTTCATCATCCCCGCGCGCGAGGGCCGCTTCGCCGCGAGCATCGAACCGCTGCTCGAAGGCGCCACCAACGACGGCCGCTTCGATTACCTCGTCTCGCCGCCCATCGACCTCACCGGCGCGACCCAACCCGTGGTGCGCTTCGCCAGCCGCTACTGGGCCAGCGGCCTCGATTACGGCGGCGCCCACGTGCAGGCCAGCAACGACGACGGCGCCACGTGGCAAGCGCTCGGCTCGCCCGAGCAGTACGAACCGGCGTGGACGGCAGAAGCGCTGTCGCTCGCCGCCTTCGCCGGCGACGCCAACGTGCGTCTGCGTTTCCACTACGACGACGGCTCCACCGCCACCGAAGACCTGTTCAACCCCGGCTGGGCGGTGGACGACGTGCGCGTCGTCGCCGGTTGCCAGGCGCCGCCGGGCGGCAGCCTCGTGGTGGGCCACGTGCTCGACGCCAACACGCAGCAAGCCCTCGACGGCGCGGTGGTGAGCGTCGGCGTCGGAAGCGATCGCCCGCGCGTCGTCACGCACACCAGCGCCGCGCGCGGCCCGGGCTTCTTCGCCCTGCATGCGCCGGCCGGTACGCCGACGCTCGTCGCCAAGCGCGGCACGCAGCCGGAAGGCTATGGCGATGCCCTGCGCAAGCTGCTCGTGGGCAACGGCAGCACCCTCGAAACCACGATCGAACTGCCCGCGGGCGTGCTCGAATTCGACGCGCCGGAAGGCCCGCAGGCCACGCTCGTGCTCGGCACCACCGCCACCGTGCCCTTCATGCTGCGCAACGCCGGCACGCGCAGCCTCGCCTTCGCGCTGGAAGGCACGCATCTGGAGCAACACTTCGATGCGCTCGAGTTCCCGCCCGCGGGCTGGTCGGCCACCGACAACGGCGCGGGCTGCGCGTGGCGGCGCGGCGACTTCGGCAACAGCGCCGGCGGCGACGGCCCCTTCGCCGAGATCAACCTGCTCGATTGCACCAACGGCGAGCCGCGCGTCGATCATTCGCTGCTGCTGCCGCCGGTCGATCTCTCCGACAGCGACAGCGCCTCCATCGGTTTCTTCCTCGGCCTGGGCGCCGGCTGGCTGGCGGCGCCGCGCTTCGCGGTGGAAGTCTCGACCGATGCCGGCGCCACCTGGACCACCGCGCGCGAATGGCTCGAAGGCAACGCCGGACACGAACTGATCGAGATCGATCTTTCCGCGTTCACCGGCCACGACGACGTGCGCATCCGCCTGCGCCTGGAAGCCACGCCGCCCTACGCCACGCTGGCCGTCGATCAGCTGCATCTGTTCCGCGAGATCGGCGAGGACACCGCGGCCGACGTCCTGCCTGCGACGGGCACGCTGGCGCCCGGCGCGCAGCTCGCCGCCGAGGCGATGTTCGACGCGACCCGCGTGGCGCAACCCGGCACCTACACCATCCCGATCCGCGTCGGCGAGGACACCCCCTACATGCATGCCTTCGGCGATCTCAACGCGACCATGATCGTGACCACGCCCGCAACCTACGGTTCGATCGCCGGCACCGTGCGCTCGCTCGGCCGCTGCGAGGCCGATCCGCAACCCTTCGCCGATCTCGAACTGCGCATCGTCGCCGGCAACGGCGTCGAGTTCACCACGCGCACCGACGTCGACGGCCACTACCGCTATTTCGTCGACGCCGCGCTCGGTCCCTTCACGGTGCACGCCGTGGGCGATGCGCACCAGGCCGCGCAACGCAGCGTCGCGGTGACGGCCGGCAACGAAACCGCGGCCGATTTCGATCTGCGCCCGCTCGCCGCCTGCCTGGCCACGAATCCCGCCGTGCTGCAGATCGCGGCCGTCGACGGCGGCCAGGTGACGGAGCCGTTCCAACTCGCCAACCTGGGGCCCATCGCGGGCAACTACACGGCGCGCACCGGCGGCGATCCTTCGCTGCTTTCGCCGCTGCGCCTCACGCAGAACGGCGAGACCGATCCCACCAAGGACGCCACCGTCGCCTGCGTGCTGCCGGCCACCCAGCACACGCTGGAGAACCGCTGGTATCGCGTCTACCCGCTGGCCGGACGCGGTTACGCGGGCGGCCAGGTGATGATCGACGGCATCCGCTTCGGCGCCGACAGCGCGCATTCCACGGCCGGCACGCAGGACGTCGTCGTCTCGGCCTACACCCTGCAGGGCGATTTCGTGCGCGGCAATCTCACCCTGCTCGCCAGCAAGACGGTGACGTTCCCCGACGGCGAACTGCTGATGCGCGAAGCGCTGTTCGACACGCCCGTGGCCGTCGCCACCGACGCCACGCTGGTGGTGGAAATCGCCAAGACCGACGGCATCGCCACCGAGAGCAGCTTCTACGCCGCCGGCAACTTCGCGGCCGACGACGCGCCGGCCTGGTACTACGCGCCGGACTGCGACACCTTCGAGCCCCTGCCGTACGACGACCTGGGCTTCGAGGCGCTCTCGCCCATCATCGATCCGGTCATCCGCGCCAGCGATGCCTGCGGTCCCGCCGCCGTGCCGGTGTCCTGGCTCGGCGTGACGCCCGCCGCGGGCACCGTCGCCGGCGACGCCGAGGTCACGCTGCAGGCCGCCGCTGATGCCTCCGCCTTCGCCGCCGGCACGCACCACGGCGCGTTCTGCATCGCCGGTCCCGGCCCGACCGACCTCGAACTGGTGCTGCCGGTCGAGCTGCAGGTCGGCGCGCAGGCCGAGGAAGTCTTCGCCAGCGGCTTCGAGTAAGCGCGTTTCATCAGGAAGCGATACCGGGCAGGGATGCCCACCGCTTGCTGTATTGACGGGCCGCGCCGGACACCCCGGGCGCGGCCAGGGCCGCCCCCGGCCGGGATGCACGAAGACCCGAAACGGCGGAGAATCCCCGCCACGGGTCAGGGGGATTCCGATGAAATCGAAGATCTGGCGCACGACGCTGCCGGTGTTGTTGCTGTGCCTTGTCGCACCTTCCGCACACGCCCAGGAAGTGATCTGGCGCGAAGACCTGCAGGAAAACTCCGAAAGCACGCAGGCGCGGCACGTCGCGTTGCTGACGAACGGCGATGCGATCGTCGGCGGTCATGTCGGCTCCACGACCGCGACCCGCGACTTCCTGGTCTACCGCATCGACGGCAGCACGGGCGATGTGGAGTGGAAGCGCCGCTTCGACGGCGGCGGCACCAATGAATCGGTCGTAGGCATCGTCGCCGACCCGGCGACCGGCGACGCCTGGTTCTGCGGCCCCTCGACCGTCTCCGGCCAGGGCGCGAACTGGAAGGTGATGAAGCTCAACGGCAGCGACGGCACCAACGGCTGGGCCTCCGCCTACACCTACAACCACCCGCAGAACGGCGCCGACATTCCGCGCGCGTGCACGTTCGTGCAGGACGGCGCCGCCAGGAACATCGTCGTCGCCGGACTGATCACGACGCCGGCCCCGGGGGTCAATGGCGCCCGCGTGGCCAAGATCAACGCGGCGACCGGCGCGGAGATGTGGGCCGTCGCCAAGACCAACGTGTTCCAGCAGTACTTCAACGTGGCCACCGCCGCCAACGGCGACATCTACGCCTTCGGCGAATCGACGGTCGACCACTTCCAGTACGCGAGCATCGTCAGCCGCTTCAATGTCGCCGGTGCCGAGCAATGGACCGTCTTTCCGAAGGGGCCCGCGGCCACCATGCTCCCCGCCGTGAACAACGGCGTGGTCGAACCGGCTTCGGGCGACTTGATCGCCTCGGGCTACACGGAAAGCAGCGGCGGCGGCCGCGACATCTGGCTCCAGCGCTTCCGCGCGAACGACGGCACGCGTCTTTGGCAGACCCTGATCGACAGTCCCAGCCACGGTTCCGACGGCGGTGCGGGGCTCGCGATCGACGGCACGCATGCCTACGTCGGCACCGGGCAGTACGCGGCGGCCGGCGGCGGCACGGATTTCTTCATCGGGCGCCTGAGCCTGGCGAACGGCCTGTACGACGCCGGCAATGGCGGCTGGACCGCGACCTTCAGCGGCGACGCCGCCGGGTCGGTGGAGAACCTCAGCAACGTGAGGGTTGTTGGCGGCACCCTGTACGCCACCGGCGCCACGCAGTACGTCACGCCCGGCCGCGTGTTGACCACGCTGAAGCTCAACGCCGCCAGCGGCGCGGTGATCAACCGCACAAATTTCCTCGATCGCGAGGGTGCGCTCCCGCAGGGCCACCACGGCATGCAGGTGGCGGGCAACGGCGACATGATCATCGCCGGCGACAGCGATGCGGTGGGGTTCGCCGAGATCGGCCGCTTCGGCGCCGCCAGCACCGCGGCCGACGCCAACCTGAGCGGGTTGAGCCTCAGCGCCGGCACGCTCGCGCCAGCCTTCGCCGCCAGCCATCAGTCCTACGGCGCGAGCGTCGGCAACGGCACGATGTCGCTGACCCTCACGCCGACCGTGGCGCAGCCCGGCGCCACGGTGCGAGTCAACGGCACGCTGGTGGCGTCGGGCAGCCCGAGCGGCGCGATCAACCTCGCGGTCGGGCTCAACGACATCAGCGTCGTGGTCACGGCGACCGACGGCGTCGCCACCAAGACCTATCTCGTCACCGTCGAACGCGCGGTCTGCCCGACCTGCCC
>CAMLOR010000094.1 GCA_946481615.1 uncultured Aquimonas sp. | reverse complement strand
TCGACAACACGCCCTGGCGCTACAACATGGACAAGGGCACCAAGTTCACCGCCGAACAGTTCGACGCCTGGATGAAAAGCCGCGGCGTGCGCGTGGCCAAGGGCAAGCCGGCGGCGGGCGCCACGGCCACCGCGGCGCCGGCCGCGCAGACGGTCGGCGAATAGCCGCGCTCGCGCGGGTTTCGCGCGAAACCACGATGTCGCTGCGATGAAGCCGACGGCGCCGCGCGCGCGCCGCGTCGGGGTCGCGCGCGTGCTCTCGAAGGCCGGCATCTGCTCGCGCACGCAGGCGGCCGCACACGTGGCCGCAGGGCGCGTCGCCGTGAACGGGCGTGTCGTGCGCGATCCCGAACATCCCGTGTGCGAAGGCCAGGATCGCGTCACGCTGGACGGCGCACCATTGGCCGCCGCGCCTCGCCGCTACCTCGCACTCAACAAGCCACGCGGCCTCGTCACCACCGCGCGCGACGAGAGCGGCCGCGACACGGTGTACCGCTGCTTCGACGGCGCGAACCTGCCGTGGTTGGCGCCGGTCGGCCGCCTCGATCGCGCCAGCGAGGGGCTGCTGCTTTTCAGCAACGATCCCGAATGGGCGGCGCGCGTCACCGAGCCCGTGCATGGCCTGCTCAAGACCTATCACGTGCAGATCGACACGATCCCGGATGCGGAGGCGATGGAGCGCCTGCACCGCGGCGAGAACGCCGCGCACCGCGCAGCGCTGTTGCGCGCCGGCGCGAAGAACGCCTGGCTCGAGATCGTGCTCGACGAGGGCCGCAACCGGCAGATCCGCCGGTTGCTGGCCGCGAACGGAATCGAGGTGCTGCGCCTCGTGCGCGTGGCGATCGGCCCGATCGCGCTGGGCGAGCTGGCCAAGGGTGCGTGGCGCGACCTCGACGCAGCGGAAATCTCAGTCCTTCAGCACGCCTAGCTCGCGACCCACCTTGATGAAGGCGCCGATCGCGCGGTCGAGATGTTCGCGCGTGTGCGCCGCGCTCATCTGCGTGCGGATGCGCGCCTGTCCTTTCGGCACCACCGGGAAGAAGAAGCCGATCGCGTAGATGCCTTCTTCCAGCAGGCGCTGCGCGAAACGCTGCGCGAGCGGCGCGTCGTACAACATCACCGGGCAGATGGGATGCTGGCCGGGCTTCACGTCGAAGCCGGCGGCGGTCATCTTTTCGCGGAAATAGCGGGTGTTTTCCGCCAGCCGCTCGCGCAGATCGCCGGCGGCGGCGAGCATGTCGAACACGCGCGTGCCGGCCGCCACCACGTGCGGCGGCAGCGAATTCGAAAACAGGTACGGACGCGAGCGCTGGCGCAGCAGCTCGATCACCTCGCGGCGGCCCGTGGTGAATCCGCCCAGCGCGCCGCCGAGCGCCTTGCCGAGCGTGCCGGTGACGATGTCGATCTTGTCCAGGCAGTTCTTCACCTCGGCCGAACCGCGGCCGGTGGCGCCCAGGAAGCCCGTGGCGTGGCATTCGTCGATGTGCACGAGCGCGTCGTACTTGCGCGCCAGCGTCGTTATTTCGTCGAGCGGCGCCACGAAGCCATCCATCGAGAACACGCCGTCGGTGGTGATCAGGATGGTCTGCGCGCCGTCGGCGCGTGCCTGCTTGAGCTGCGTCTCCAGGTCGGCCATGTCGCAGTTGGCGTAGCGGTAGCGCTTCGCCTTGCACAGCCGCACGCCGTCGATGATCGAGGCGTGGTTCAACGCGTCGGAGACGATCGCATCCTGCTCGCCGAGCAACGGTTCGAACAGGCCGCCGTTGGCGTCGAAGCAGGCCGCGTAGAGGATGGTGTCGTCCTTCCCGAAGAAGCCCGCGATCTTCGCCTCCAGCTCCTTGTGCAGATCCTGCGTGCCGCAGATGAAGCGCACGCTGGCCATGCCGAAGCCGTGGGTGTCGAGCGCTTCCTTGGCGGCGGCGATCACTTCCGGGTGGTCGGCCAGCCCGAGGTAGTTGTTGGCGCAGAAATTCAGCACGCGGCGGCCATCGGCCAACTCGATCTCGGCCGACTGCGGGCTGGCGATGATGCGCTCGGTCTTGAACAACCCTTGGGCACGGATGGACTCGAGCTCCGCGGCGTAGCGGGCGTAGGCGGCGTCGGACATGGCGGCGGGTTTCCAGGAGGGAATCCCCGGATTATCCGTGAACAATCATTTCAACCCCACCTGTTTGACAACCTGTGACCGAATCGCCCCCCAAATGGGGGTGATTTTGTTCCGTCGTAGGCCTAATGTGCGCCGCACCGCAGTTTGGGCGGGGAAGGGGGACGGGATGACGCGCAACACCTCACGAGCGACGCCGCTGCGTCTGGCGCTGGCCGGGAGCGCGCTGCTGCTGGCCACCGCCGCCACGGCGGGCGGCGGCTTCGCGGTGCGCAACGGCACCGTCGCCGGCGGCGGCCAGGTCGCCGAGGCCGGTCGCTTCCGGCTGATTTCCACGATCGGCGAGCCCGCCATGGGCACCACGTCGACCACGCAGTACCGGCTGACCAGCGGGTTTCCCGCGACGATCGGCGATCAAATCCAGGGCGGGCCCGTCGGTGGCCGCATCTTCCAAGACGGCTTCGAAGATTAATCAGGGGACCAGAGAATGAAGCACCAGAATCTTTTCGCGTCGCTCTCGCTGGCCCTGGGCCTGCTGGGGATGCAGAGCGCCGATGCGCAGCAGAAGGCCGCGCAGCTGCCCGATTTCATGTACCAGGGCCGCCTGGAAGACAACGGCATCGTCGCCGACGGCGCCTACGACCTGACCTTCTCGCTCTGGGATGCGCCCACCGGCGGCAACCAGATCGGCGCCACGATCAGCGAACCGGCGTATCCGGTCGTCAATGGCGTCTTCAGCATCAACCTGGCCTTCCCGGGTGCCTTCACCGGCACCCAGATGTACCTGCAGGTGACCGTCGACGGCGTGGCGCTGCCGCGCCAGCCGGTGTCGACCACGCCGGTCGCGCAGTACGCGCTGAACGCCCCCGCCGGAGCGGCCGGCGCCACGGGCGCGACCGGTGCCACTGGTGCCACCGGTGCGACAGGCACCAAGGGCGCCACAGGACCTGCCGGCGCGACGGGTGCCACGGGTGTCGCCGGTCCCACCGGTACCGCCGGCGCCACCGGCGCCACTGGCACCGGCGCAACGGGCGCGACGGGTGCCACTGGCGCGAAGGGCGCAACGGGTGCGACCGGCGCGACGGGTATTCAGGGTGCGACGGGTGCGACCGGCGCGACGGGTATTCAGGGTGCGACTGGCGCGACTGGTGCGCAAGGCGCGACGGGTGCGCAGGGTGATGCAGGTCCGGCAGGCCCCACCGGTGCGACCGGTT
The DNA here is from genome assembly GCA_946481615.1 of uncultured Aquimonas sp. The sequence continues at coordinate 8,034 of CAMLOR010000094.1, read as the reverse complement.
TGCAGGGCGACGTCGGTCCGTTGGGTCCGACCGGCGCGACGGGTTTGCAGGGTGACGCCGGTCCGATGGGTCCCACGGGCGCTACGGGTTTGCAGGGTGACGCCGGTCCGATTGGCCCGGCGGGCGCGACTGGCTTGCCGGGTGATGTCGGGCCGATGGGTCCGACCGGCGCAACCGGTCTGCAGGGCGATGCTGGCCCGACGGGTCCGACCGGCGCAACCGGCTTGCAGGGCGACGTCGGCCCGATGGGACCGACCGGGGCGACTGGTTTGCAAGGCGATGTCGGGCCGATAGGTCCGACCGGTGCGACTGGTTTGCAGGGCGACGTCGGTCCGATGGGTCCGACGGGTTTGCAGGGCGATGTTGGCCCGATGGGACCGACCGGCGCGACCGGTTTGCAGGGCGACGTCGGTCCGATAGGCCCGGCGGGCGCGACGGGTTTGCAGGGCGACATCGGTCCAATGGGGCCGACCGGCGCAACCGGTTTGCAGGGCGACGTTGGTCCGCTGGGTCCGACCGGTGCGACGGGTTTGCAGGGCGACATCGGTCCGATGGGTCCGACCGGCGCGACGGGTTTGCAGGGCGACGTTGGTCCGATGGGTCCGACTGGCGCGACGGGTTTGCAGGGCGACGTCGGTCCGATGGGTCCGACTGGCGCGACGGGTTTGCAGGGCGACGTTGGCCCGATCGGTCCGACCGGCGCGACCGGCTTGCAAGGTGATGTCGGCCAGATGGGTCCGACCGGCGCAACCGGCTTGCAGGGCGACGTTGGTCCGACGGGTCCGCAGGGCATCCAGGGAATTGCTGGCCCGACCGGTGCTCAGGGTGATGTCGGCCCGATCGGTCCGGAGGGTGACGTGGGTCCGACCGGCGCCACCGGCACGCAAGGCGACGTCGGCCCCACCGGCCCACAGGGCATTCAAGGTGTCGCGGGTCCGACCGGCGCGCAGGGTGATGTCGGCCCCGCTGGTGCGCAGGGCGACGTCGGTCCGACGGGCCCGCAGGGCATCCAGGGTGTTCCCGGCCCGACCGGCGTTCAGGGTGATGCTGGCCCGACCGGTCCGCAGGGCGACGTCGGCCCGACCGGGGCGACCGGTGTGCAAGGCGAAGTCGGTCCCACGGGTCCGCAAGGCATCCAGGGCGATGTCGGCCCCGCTGGTCCGGAGGGCGACGTGGGTCCGACCGGCGCAACCGGCACGCAAGGCGACGCTGGTCCGACGGGTCCGCAGGGGATTCAAGGTGTTGCTGGTCCGACCGGCGTGCAGGGTGATATCGGCCCCACTGGTCCGCAGGGCGACGTGGGTCCGACCGGCGCAACCGGTGCGCAAGGCGATGTCGGTCCAACGGGTCCGCAAGGCATCCAGGGCGTCGCCGGTCCGACCGGCGCGCAGGGCGATATCGGCCCCACGGGTCCGCAGGGTGACGTAGGTCCGACCGGCGCGACCGGTACGCAAGGCGACGTGGGTCCGACGGGTCCGCAAGGCATCCAGGGCGTCGCCGGTCCGACCGGCGCGCAGGGCGATGTCGGTCCGACGGGTCCGCAGGGGATTCAAGGTGTTGCTGGTCCGACCGGCGTGCAGGGTGATATCGGCCCCACTGGTCCGCAGGGCGACGTCGGTCCGACCGGCGCAACCGGTGCGCAAGGCGATGTTGGTCCGACGGGTCCGCAGGGCATCCAGGGTGTTGCCGGCCCGACCGGCGTTCAGGGCGATGTGGGCCCCACCGGTTCGCAAGGCGACGCCGGGCCCACAGGTCCGCAAGGCATCCAGGGCGTCGCCGGTCCGACCGGCGCAACCGGTACGCAAGGCGATGTCGGTCCGACGGGCCCGCAGGGCATTCAGGGTGTCGCTGGTCCGACCGGTGCGCAGGGCGATGTCGGCCCCACTGGTCCGCAGGGCGATGTCGGTCCGACCGGCGCAACCGGTTTGCAGGGCGACGTCGGTCCGACCGGCCCGCAGGGCATCCAGGGTGTGGTCGGCCCGACCGGCTTGCAGGGCGACGTCGGTCCGACGGGTCCGCAAGGCCTCCAGGGCGTGGCGGGTCCGACCGGCGCGACGGGTGCCACCGGCGCAACCGGTGCCACGGGCACGACGCTGACGCCGTTCTACGGCAGCTCCTACTTCAACCTCGAAACCGCGGCGGTGCGTTATGTCGGCATCGGCGAATCCGGCGCCTCGCACAACAAGGTTTCGGTACCGCTCGCGGTGGGCGGCACGCTCGGCAATCTTCGCGTGAAGCTGGACAACAATCCCGGCAACAACAACAACTACGTCCTGGTGGTGATGGTCAACGGCACGTCCAGCGGAATCACCTGCACGGTGGAAGATTTCGCCACCACATGCAGCAACACGGCCAGCACGGCGGCGGTCGCGGCGGGCAGCACGATCAGCCTGCAGGCCACGCCGAACAGCAATCCGACCGCGGTTTCGCTGACCTGGTCGGTCACCGTCCAGTAAACGCCAACGGAGTTCCCCGCAAGTTTTCGACCCCGGTTCTGCCGGGGTCTTTTTTTGCCTGCGGATACGCGCGCCGCTTCCGGCGTGGCATCGCGAAGTTTTCTAGCGGCCGAGCGCCCTCAACGCGAAGCCGAGATTGGCTTCGACGCGGTCGCGATGCGTTTGCGGCAGCAGGCCTTCCTGCAGCAGCTGCTCGCAGGCGACGCGCGATTCCTCATGGTGCCCGAACCAGTACGCGGCGATCGCGAATTCGTCTAGACAGCGCCAGCGATACCACTCCGGTTCCACGAACAGCACGTCGTCAGGCTGCGGGATTTCCAGCGCGCGCTTGGCCACGAGATAGGCCGTGCCCCAGCGTCCGCCGAGTTCGCGCAGGTACATGGCCAGATCGCCCAGCGCTTCGGCGCGCCGCGGGCGCGCGTCGTGCGCACGCAGGTAGCGTTCGATGACTTCGGCCGGTGGACGCTGCAGCCGCCGCGCCAGGCGTGCAGCCTGCAGCAGCGAGTAGAACACTTCTTCTTCGAAGCCCCCCATCGTGGCGCGATGCTCGTAGGCCGCGAGCGCGCGTTCCGCGTGGCCGGCGTCGCGCCAGCTCTGCGCCAGGTAGAAGGCGTAGCGCGCGTTCGCCGGCTCGCGCTGCAGCGCGGCTTCCAACACGCGTGCATCGCGTTCGAACTTCTCGCGTTCTTCGATCTGGCTGCGCCCGCCGCCGCCGAGGATGCGCATGGTCACGCCCGGCAGCGGCGCCCGCGAGATCGGGCGGCCCGCCTCGAGATACTCGTGCAGCACGCCTTCCCAGCGCCACGGCAACGCCGTGCTCACCATCGCCACGCGCCGGTAGATCAGTTCGCCGTAGACGATCTCGATTTCGTAGGCGTCGGCTGCCAGCGCCGGGCGCACGAAACCTGGCGCGAATTCCAGCACGTCGTCCGCGTCGATGAAGAAGAGGTAGTCCGCCATGCCGCGCGCCAGTTCCAGCGCCTCGCTGCGGTTGTGGCCGAAATCGCGCCACGGCCGTTCGACCAGTTGCCCGGGCAGATCGCGCAGGGCTTCGCGCACCACCTCCTGCGTGCCGTCGCTCGAGCCGGTGTCGACGATCAGCCAGGAATCGATCAGCGGCCGCACCGATGCGAGGCAGCGCGCGATGACGTGCGCCTCGTCCTTCACGATCATGTTGAGACAAACGCGCTTCGACATCACTGGATCAACGTGGCCTTGATGAAGCCGCTGCGCTGCACGGTGTATTCCGCATGGCCGCCACCGAGCTTGGCGCGCACGCGTGCGGTGTCGCCGGCGACGTCGAGCAGCTGCACGGTGCGCGGCGGGTTGTGTACCGTCCACAGCCGGATGTTGCGGCCGCGATGGCGGGCGAGCTGGTCCCAGGACAGCGTTTCGCGGCGCGTCACCGGCGGTGCGCGCTCGATGCGCGGGCCGGTGGAAGGGCGTGGCGGTGTCGGCGCGGTCTCGGGCGAGGCGGCCTCAGGCGGTGCGGCCTCGGGCGGTGCAGCCGATCGGGCGGGCGCAGGAGCGGGTGCAACGGGTTCGGACGGGGACGGCGGTGCGACGACCGGCGCCTGCGGAGACGGTATCGTTTCGGGCGTCGCCGTCGCCGTCACAGGCGGAGGCGTCACGGGTTCAGCGACTGGCGGCGCTTCCGTTTCAGGCGCAGGTGTCGAGGGCGCGGCGGTGTTGGGTTCCGTGCCCGCCGTCGGTGCAGGTTCCGTGGCATCGGAATCCCCGGTTGCCGCGACGGCTTCGTCCTCATCCGGTTCCGGGGCTCCGATCACCGGAACCTGGTGCCAGACGATCGGCACCGCGCGCGTGTCGCGTTCCAGTGCCGCCTCCATGCGTGTCAGTGCGCGGCCATCGTCGCGTTGATCGAGCGATTCCTCGGCTTCGAGCGGCGGGCGATAAGGACCACCGAACGACATCTCGCCGCCGCTGCGCGCGAAGCGGCGGTAGAAGGAACGCGTGTTGTCGTCCACCGCCAGCCCGACGCGCTGCATGAAGCGATCGATCGCCTCGATGTGGCGCTCCGGGAACTCGCGCGGTTCGATGCCGGCCTGGCGCGCACAATGGCGGTTGCGCGCCGGCACGAAACCCTGGTCGCGCACGCGCCAGCGCTCCGATTCGATGCGCGCCGCCAGGCGCGTGTCGAGCAACGAAGCGCGCGGCGTCTCGAGGCGCCCGTTGCGTTCGAGCTGCGTGCGCGAACTGCCGGGGGTGTCGAGCACGAACGTCTGGTATACCGCATCGCCTTCGAGGCGCTGATCGAGCTCCAGTGATGTCGGGCCGATCTTCAGCCCCATGCCGGCGAGCTGTTCGTGCGTGAAAACACGCGAAGCCACGCAACCCTCGGCCTCGAACATCGCGGCGCTGGCCGGGCCGACCGGGCCGAACTCGGGCAGCAGCGCCTCCAGGCCGGCGGTCTGCGTGGCGTCGCCGAACCGCAGGTGCAACCGTTCGAAACGCGCGCGCTGCAGATCGCGATCGAAGGCATGGCGCAGGAAGAACGACCATCCCGGCGTTTCGAGCCAGACGCGATCGAAACGCAGCTCGGCCGCGCCGCGCAGATCGTGCGGGCGCAGCGCGACGTTGCGCGCGGTGACGTTGCCGCTCCAGTCGAACCACACGCTCCGGTATTCGTGCTGGTGCGCGCCGAAGGCCCCGGTGAGCGCCTTGCCGAGCAGCACGTCGGCCTGTTTCACGGTGGCGAACACGATGGCCAGCAGCACCGCCAGCGCCAGCAGGATCCGGAGCAGCGAACTCTTGGCCAATGCCTGCAGGCTCATCGGCTGCGCGCAACGGAAGGGGAGCCCGAGCTTAGCATTCGCCGCGGTGCCGACGGCGTGCCGCCACAGGGGTTTGCGAGCATGAACGTCAGCCGGGATGCTGCGCCATCGGTCCTGCCGGGGAGGCTGCGTAGGGCGGGGCGCCCGGGTAGGGCAGGTGCGGCACCAGGCTCCAGCCGCGGCGCGTGAGTTCGCGTTGCGCGCGCAGGCTGATGCTGCCGGTGACAAGCACGGTGCGGCGCGCCGCGCGCAGGTGCCCGGTGTCGAAGAAGCGCTGCATCTGAGCCGTCCAGCTCAACCGATCGACGGCCAGCGGCAACAGCAGTTCGTCGCCGGCGCGGTACACCACGGTGGCGCCGAGCGGGAGCAATTCGCCGCCGGCGGCCTGCGGGCCCAGATGGTGTCGCAGCAGGCGCAGCGCGTTGACGACGAAGCGGCCTTCCTGTTCGCTGCCGGCCATCAGCGCGGTCTCGAGCAGGGCATCGCAGCCCGATGCCGGCGACAACCCGCGCAGCGATTCGGCGAAGGCCGTCTGCAGCGCGGCGTTGAACGCCTTGTGATGCAGGAAGCGGCGCAGCAGGATCTCGTCCTTGCACCATGCGCCGATGCGGGCGCGGTTGCGCGCGCGCAAGTCGTGGGCGTCGAGTTGCCAGACCGCGTCGTGCAACCGGCCTCCGGTGCCGATCACCTCGCCGGCGGCAGGGCCGAGCGCCGACAGCGCGAACCCGGCCGCCTGGTCGCCGCCGACCGCGGCCCAGGCCAGGGCGTCCAGCCGCGGACGGATGAGCGGATGGCTGGTTTGTGGATCGATGCCGAGCCGCTGCGCCCACTGGCGACGCGCGCGGCCGAAATCGAGCTCGCCCTTGACGAGATTGACGACCTCGCGGCGCGGCCGGTCATGCCAGCGACGCGGCGAGGCATCCGGCGCGCGGCCGGCCGTCATCGGAGCTTCGGCATCATCGAAGGGATCGCCTTCCTGCGCGATCTTGCGGCGCGCGCGGTCGCCGAGCTTCTGCGCCCGCTCGCCGATCCGGCGCAGGCGCTCGCCGAAGTAGCGCGCCACACCCTGCGGCACGCCGGCCAGCGTACGCACCGGATGCTGCACCACCTGCCAGAGCGATTCCCCGGTCGAACGCAGCGACTGCGCCGCGGCTTTCGCCAGCACGGCGCTCACCGCTTCGGAGTGGACCGCCTCCAGCGCCGGCATTTCGGCGATCCGCACGGCCAGCATTTCCACGCTGTCGGCTTCGATCTCGCCGTAACGCGTGCGCAACGTGAAGCGAGCCTGGTAGCCCACCACCGGCGCCCGCGGGGCCACGGACCACTCCGGCCCATGCAGCAGCGAGGGCGACACCAGCTCGGCGGCGTCGAGGACGGGCTCGCTTTCGAACGGCGCATGGGTGGCGCTTGCGGTCGAAGCGAGCAGAAGCAGGAGGAGGGCGATACGACGCATGGGGCGCGCATAGTGCCGCACCCCGCCTCCGGGTGCCGCAACGCGGCGTTAACACGCAATGCCCGGTTCCGCCATAATCTGGCCCAGCCGCCGCGGGGGCGGCCGCATCTTCGGGGGTTTCCATGACGAACTACAAATTCCGCCTGCCGCTGGTGGCCGGCTTGCTGTTGCTGCTGGTTGCAGGCCTGGCGCAGGCCCAGGCGACGCGCACCTGGGTGTCGGGCGTTGGCGACGATGCCAATCCCTGCAGCCGCACCGCGCCGTGCAAGACCTTCGCGGGCGCCATCTCCAAGACCGCCGCCGGCGGTGAGATCAGCGTGCTCGATCCGGGCGGCTATGGCGCGCTCAACATCACCAAGTCGATCACGCTCAACGGCGAAGGCACGATCGCCAGCATCCTCAACTCGGGCACCAACGGCATCATCATCAATGGCGCCGGCGTCGAGGTGATCCTGCGCAACATCAGCATCAACGGCGGCACGGCGACGTCACCCGGCGTGAACGGCATCCGCTTCATCCAGGGCAAATCGCTGGAGCTCGATCGCGTGCAGATCTATGGCCAGAGCAAGTGTGGCGTGCTGGTCGAAACCTCGCTCGCCAACACGGGCAAGGTCTACATGACCAACACTTCGATCTCCAAGCCGATCTTCAACGGCGCCAACCCGTCCAGCAACGACACCGCCGGCGTCTGCGTGAAGCCGGGTGCGTCGACCACGGCGACGGTGCAGATGGATCGGGTGCAGATCCTGGGCAACCACATCGGCGTGCGCCTTTACAACGGCGCCCGGGTGTCGATGCGCAACAGCGTCGTGTCCGATTCGGCGCAGTTCGGACTGTGGGCCTTCGACGATCCGGCCAGCCCGGCGAGCGCGGTGAAGCTCGAGGCCTTCGTGGTCGATTCGCAGTTCACCAACAACGTGACCAACGGCGTCCGTTCGCAAGGCAGCGATGCGACCGTGCGCCTGTCGGGCAATCTGGTCACCGGCAGCTCCGTCGGGATCAATTCGCTCAGCAGCGGCGGCGTGTTGAGCTACAGCAACAACCCGATCGCAGGCAATACGAACGATGCGAACGCGGCTCCGACGGGGTTCAGCACCGAGCTCTGACCGGTACGACGCACTCTGGCTTGCGGCGGCCTTCGGGCCGCCGCTGCTTTTGCGACAGAGCGCCGGGTTCAATTCCAGCTACAGACCACCTTCCCGCAGTTCCCGGCTTCCATCAGCTCGAAGCCGCGCTGGAAATCGTCGATGTGGATCTGGTGCGTGAGCACCTTCTGCAGCGGGAAGCCGGTCAGCACCATCTGCGTCATCTTGTACCAGGTCTCGTACATGCG
>CAMLOR010000093.1 GCA_946481615.1 uncultured Aquimonas sp. | reverse complement strand
GGCGGCGGATGGCGTAGATGGTGTCGTGCGGGTTCTTGTTGTACTGGAAGAACGGCCCGGGACTCACGTCTTCGCTGAAGTACACGTAGCGGCCGTCGGGCGACACGGCGGGCTCGCCCTGATCCTGCTGATCGTTCTTCTGCTTGGTGAGCTGCAGGCCGGCGCCGCCGCTCTTGTGGAACATCCACAGTTCGCCCGCGCCGAGCGAGCGCTGGCCTGTGAAGTGCTTGCGTGCGATCAGGTACTGGCCGTCGGGCGTCCACACCGGGTTGTTCATCAGGCGGAAGCTTTCCTTGCTCACCTGCGTCGCGTTCTTGCCGTCGATGCCGATGCGCCAGACGTTGTTCCCGCCGGCGCGATCGGAGGTGAAGGCCAGTTCGCGGCCATCCGGCGAGAAGCGCGGCTGCACGTCGAAGGCCGGGCCCGAGGTGATGCGGCGCGCTTCGCCGCCCGCGATCGGAAGCAGGTAGAGATCGCCCAGCAGGTCGAAGGCGAGGGTCTTGCCGTCGGGCGAAACGTCGACATCCATCCAAGTGCCTTCGTCGACGCTGAAGGCGACGGTCTTGGTGGGGCCGTGGGCGGCATTGACGTCCCACTTCGCCGCTTCGTCCTTGCCCTTGTCGGCCGCCAGGACCGCACCGGCCGCCAGGGCCAGGGAAATCGCCATCGCCAAACGCATGGTTTCGTTCCTCATTCGGGGGGTGCCGCGAGCCACTCGCGGCACAAGCCCGGCACCGTACCCGGAGCGAGCCCAGCCTGCCAACCTGCCAAAGGTTGGTGCGTGTCCCGATCGTGACGCGTTTCGCGTTCGCCCATTCCGCGGACTGGAAGGTCCGCACCAACGCTCGGGGAGAACGGAATGCACGAGAACAGCACGATTCGCTGGCTGGCACACCTCGGACTGGTGGCGACGCTGGCGCTGCCGGTCGCTTCCCAGGCCGCCACCTACACCGTCAACACGACCGATGCCGATGCCATCGCGCAGACGTTCTCGGTCAACGACGCCAGCAACGCCGACAACGCCTGCGACGTCGACCCGGCCGCCGGCGACCAGGGCGTCTGCACGCTGACTGCTGCGATCCAGCAGGCCAATATCGGCAACTCGCTCGATACGATCGAGTTCGACAACGGCATCACCACGCTGGCGCTGACCTCCAGTCTTCCCAGCATCACCGACGATCTCAACATCGAAGGCCGCAACAACGGCGACGGCGATCCGGAAATCGTGATCGACGGCGACGGCAACGGCGGCTTCGTGTTCGCCGCGGACGCGGCCGCCGACGAAGGTTCGTCGATCGTCAACCTCGTCATCATCGACATGGGCGGCGACGGCATCACGCTCGACGGCACGCCCTACATCCTCGACAACCTGTGGGTGGGCGTGGACGCCAGCGGCAACGTCGCGGCGCCCAACGATTTCAACGGCATCCTGGTGCAATTCAGCACCGATTCCTCGCTCGGGATTCCCACCCAGACGATCCAGGATCTGATCGGCGCGCTCGGCGGCGCCGGACTGTCCGAAGCGTTCCAGGCCTTCGCCACCAACGCGGTGGCGGCGGTGCCGGCGTTCGAGGCGCTGTTCGGCAACGACAACCTGATCGCCATCACCAACAGCGTGCTGTCGGGCAACGACCAGAGCGGCCTGCGCATCAGCGGCGGCCTGGGCGACACCGGCGGCGTGATCTTCGCCGGCAACAAGGTCGGCACCAATGCGGACGGCGATCAGCCGCTCGCCAACGGCACCGAGAACGACGGCCAGTTCCCCGGCATCCACATCGACGGCGGCGCCTATCTCAACGCCATCATCGGCAACGTGGTGGCGGCCAATCATTCCGACGGCATCCTGGTGGAAGCCGGCGCCGTGTACTGGCCCAATCTCGTGGGCGGCAACTTCGTCGGCGTGCCGAACCCGATCGATCTGCCCAATCCGGTCGGCATCACCGCCGACGCCTGGGGCAATTACGACAGCGGCATCCGCTTCGAGAGCGCGCCCGATCCGGCCAATCCGACCGATTACGCCGGCGTGATCGCCGCCAACGTCGTCGTCTTCAGCCGCTGCGGCATCTTCGGCGCCACCGTGACGCCGGAAATCGACGCCGGCGGCATCGCCGTCACCAACGGCGCCATCGCCAGCGACGGCGTGGTCGTTTCGGCCAATCTCGTGGGCGTGGCGAATTTCCCGGTCGGCGGCGGGCTGTTCGAGTTCGGCAACCAGTGCGATGGCCTCAACGTTTCCAACGGCACGCATCAGTTGGGCGGCCCGAACGGCGCCGACGCCAACGTCATCGGCGCCAACGCCGAGCACGGCATCCTGCTGCGTGGCAACACCACGCAGGGCAACACCATCCAGGGCAATCTGATCGGCCGCGATTTCACCAATTCGACCGACACGCCGAACGGCGGCCACGGCATCTTCGTCAACGATTCGGGCGGCAACCTCATCGGCGGGCCGAACAACCTCGATCGCAACGTGATCGCCCACAACGGCGGCCACGGCATCAAGATCTTCAACAACACCGGGCAATCCGATCCGCATGCCTGGGCCAACCTGATGCAGCGCAACCAGATCTTCGACAATGGCCAGCTCGGCATCGATCTGGACGATCCCGAGGACCTGCCCAACGACGACCAGAACCTCGCTTCCAACAACACCGCGCTCGATCCCGTCCTCACCGACGACACGCCGCACGCTTACGCCAATTTCCGCCAGAACGCCCCGCAGATGACCGGCGCCAGCTACGCCGGCGGGATGGTCAACGTGAGCTGGTCGCTGGCCTCGGCGGCGAGCACCTCCTTCCGCATCGAAGCTTTCGCCATCACCGACGAGGGCGCCGAGTTCCTCGGCGAGAAGATGGTGGTGACCGACGCGGCCGGCCTCTTCAGCGAGACGGATTCGCCGGTGCCGGGCTCCGACATGGCCGGCAATCCGCGCGGCAAGACCATCGTGATGACCGCCACGGCGCTCAACGATGTCAGCGATCTGCCAGGCCCGGCCACGATGGGGCCGGTGAACAACACCTCCGAATTCTCCAACGGCATCGTCATTCCCGACGAGATCCGTTTCAGCGCCGCCGATTATCCGGTTGGCGAAGGCGTGGGCGACGCGACGATCACGTTGCAGCGCGTCGGCTCCGGCAGCGGCGCGGTGCAGGTGACCCTGAGCCTGGCCGACACTTCGACCGAGGCGGGCGATCATGGCGCGCTCGCGCCCTCCGTCACCGTGACCTGGGCCGACACCGAAACCGGCGACCGCGTGCTCACGCTGCCGATCGTCGATGACGTCATCTTCGAAGCCACGGAAGTGGCGACGCTCGATTTCGCCATCGACTCCGGCACCGCCGTCGAGGGCACGCCCGCGACCGCCACCGTCACCATCACCGACAACGAACTGCCGCCGACGCTCGCCATCGTCGGCGCCGGCGTCGCCGAAGGCGGCCAGCTGGTGTGGACCGTGACGCGCACCGGCGACACCGATCAGACCGTTTCCGCCACCTATGCCGTCACGGCAGCGGCCGGCACCGAGGCCGGCGATTTCGCGGCCGGCGTCGATCCGCTCAATGGCATGGTGTCGATCGCGCCGAACGCGACGACGGCGACGATCTCCATCCTCGCGGTCGACGACGCCATCGACGAACCCTCGGAAGACGTCACCGCGACGCTCAGTGCCCCCGTCAACGCGACGCTCGCTGGCGGCGGCACCGCGAACGCGGCCATCGCGGACGGCGACGCCGCGCCGGTGTTCGCCATAGACAGCCCGATGGCGACCGAAACCGATGCGAACACCTCGCTCGCCTTCACCGTCACGCGAACCGGCGACACCGAGTTCGCCACGAGTGTCGACTACACCGTCGCGCCGGACACGGCCACCACGCCGGAGGATTACCTCGGCGTGCCCGACGCGCTGAGCGGCACGCTGCCTTTCGCCGCGGCGCAGACCACGGCCACGATCACGCTGACGCTCGTGGGCGACGACACCTTCGAAGCGGCGCCGCCCGAGCAGTTCACGGCCACGCTGTCGAACGCCACGAACGCCACGATCGGCACGCCGCTCGGCACGGCCACCATCACCGACGACGACGCGGCGCAGACGGGCGAAGTGCAGTTCAGTGCCGCGACGTTCCAGGTCAACGAAACCGAAGCGGCGGTGAATGCCGTCGTCGTGGTCGACCGCGTCAACGGCACGGACGGGCCGGCGAGCGTCGACTGCGCGGCCTCGGCCGGCACCGCTACCGCAGGCGCCGACTTCACCGCCGGCAATGTCGGCGTCTCCTGGGCCGCGGGCGAGGGTGGCAGCAAGCAATGCCTCATCCCGATCGCGGGCGATGCGCTCGACGAGGCCGACGAAACCGTGTCGCTGGCGCTTGCCAATGTCTCCGGCGCCACCGTCGGCAATCCTGCCAATGCGACGCTCACGATTCTCGACAACGACGCCATGCCGGTCATCTCGCTGAGCGGCCCGGCGCCGGCCGCCGAAGGCGATGCGCCGACCATCACGGGCTTCGTGTTCACCGCGACGCTCTCGGCCGCCAGCGGCCGCGACGTCACCGGCCTGTTCGCCACCACCGACGGCACGGCCATGGTCGCCGACAGCGACTACGCGATGCTCTCGCAGCCCTTCACGATCACGGCCGGCAACACCAGCGCGATGTTCACCGTGAATGTGACCGGCGATGCCACCGACGAGCTGGACGAAACCTTCACCGGCACTTTGTCCGATCTGCTCAACGCGACGCCGCAGGACGTGCCGGAAATCGCCACGGCCACCATCCTCAACGATGACGCGCCGCCGCCGCCGGCCGGCCAGCTGCGCTTCACCAGCGCCACCTGGAGCGTCGGTGAGAACGGCGCGACGGCCGTCGTCTCCGTCGAGCGCGTCAACGGAACGGCCGGCGCCGTCGCCGTCGATTGCACGGCCAGTGCGGGCACGGCCGGCGCGGCGGATGCCACTTTCGGCACGCAGACGCTGAACTGGGCCGATACCGTCGCCGGCACGCAGGATTGCAGCATCGCCATCGCCGACGATCTGCTCGACGAAGACGACGAGACCGTGCTGCTGGCGCTGTCGAACGCCACCAACGGCGCCACGCTCGACGCACCCTCGTCCGCGACGCTGACGATCACCGACGACGATGCGCCGCCGGTGATTTCGATCGCCGATTTCTCGCAGGCCGAGGGTGACGGTCCGGCAGCCACGGTGTTCGGCTTCGACGTGACGCTGTCGGCGCCCAGCGGCCGCACCGTGACGGTGCAGGCGGGCACCGGCGGCGGCAACGCCGGCGTGCCGGGCGACTACGCCAGCACCACCGGCACCGTGACCTTCGCGCCCGGAGTGGTGGCGCAGCCGTTCGCCGTGAACGTGGTGGGCGATACCGCCGACGAAACCAACGAAACCTTCGACGTCACGCTGAGCGCGCCGGTCAATGCCACGCTGGCCGCGGATGCGGTGGCCACCGGCACCATCGTCAACGACGACGCACCGGCCGGCATGCTGCAATTCTCGGCGGCCACCTACAGCGTCGGCGAAGCGGGCGTGCAGGCCACGATCACGGTCACGCGCATGGGCGGCAGCACGGGCGCGGTGACTGTGCAGTACGGCACGGCCAATGGCAGTGCCACGGCGGGCGCGGACTACACGGCCGCGAGCGGCATGCTCTCCTGGGCCGATCAGGATGCCGCGGACAAGACCTTCACCGTGCCGGTGACCGACGATGCCGCCGACGAGCCGGACGAAACCGTGCTGCTGTCGCTGGCCTCGCCCACCGGTGGCGCCGCGCTGGGCGTGCCGGTCGCGGCCACGCTCACCATCACCGACGACGATGCCCCGGCGCCGGCCGGCACGCTGCAATTCAGCGCGCCGACGTACGGCGTGGGCGAAGCCGGCGTGCAGGCCACCATCACGGTCACTCGCACGGGCGGCAGCACGGGCGCGGTGACGGTGCAGTACGGCTCTACCGACGGCAGCGCCACTGCAGGGGCGGACTACACGGCCGCCAGCGGCACGTTGTCCTGGGCCGACCAGGATGCCGCGGGCAAGACCTTCACCGTGCCGGTGACCGACGACGCCGCCGACGAGCCGGACGAAACTGTGCTGTTGTCGCTGGCTTCGCCGACCGGCGGCGCCGTACTCGGTGCGCCGGTGGCCGCCACGCTCACCATCACGGACAACGATGCGCCGTCGCCGGCCGGCACCCTGCAATTCAGCGCGCCGACCTACGGCGTCGGCGAAGCCGGCGCGCAGGCGACGGTCACGGTCACGCGCACGGGCGGCAGCACCGGCGCGATCTCGGTGCAGTACGCCAGCGCCGATGGCAGCGCTACCGCCGGCAGCGACTACACCACGGCCGCAGGCACCTTGAACTGGGCCGATCAGGATGCGGCGGCGAAGACCTTCACCGTGCCGGTGACGAACGACGCCACCGACGAGCCGGACGAGACCATCACGCTGACGCTGTCGACACCGGGCGGCGGAGCCGTGCTCGGCTCGCCTGCCACCGCCTTGCTGACGATCACCGATGACGATTCCGCCGCGGCCGGTCCCAAGACCTTCAACGGCCAGACCGCGACCGGCACCGGTCCGCTGAGCGTCACGTTCACCGGCGGCGGTGACCCCTGCGGCTTCACCAATGCCACGCAGGCCGGGCTGCCGCCGCAGCCGCTGCCGGCCGGCCAGGTGTTCCCGCACGGCGTGCTGTCGAGCACCATCACCAACTGCACCGTTGGCGCCACGCTCGCGGTGACGGCGACCTATCCGCAGGCCCTGCCGGCCGGCACGCAGCTGTGGAAGTACGGGCGCACGCTGGCCAACCAGGCCCCGCACTGGTACGCGCATCCGTCCGTCATCAACGGCAACACGATCAGCTTCACGCTGGTGGACGGCGGCGCCGGCGACGACGACCTCGTCGCCAACGGCACGATCGTCGACCCGGTGGGCCCGGCCTTCGCGCAGGGCATCGCGACACCCGGCGCCGCGCCGATCACGATCCCCGCCACGGATGGCAATGCGCGGCTGCTGATGCTGCTGCTCGTCGCCCTCGCCGGCCTATTCGCGCTGCGCCAGCGGCGTTGATCCCCCACGGCCGCCGCGCGCCTATCCGGGCGCGGCGGCCGTCTTTTCAGCGGTAGTACGATTCGGGTTTTCCCCACGACACCACGCGCCACACGCGCGCCGGGTTGTCCGGCTGGTCGGCGTTCGGGATCGTCCTGCCTTTCACCCGTTCTATCTCCACCGCGAACGGCGGGTAGGGCATGCCGACCGTCGAAAGCGTCGGATGGTGCAGCAATTCGCTTTCGACCACGATGATCCGGTGGCCGTTGCGCAAGCGCTCGATGCGCGAACGCGTGAGGAAGCCGAGGTCGCCCTCGAGCGGCGGCGCCACGGCGGCGTACGCCTCGGCGTCTTCTTCGCCATCGAGCACCAGCTGGACGTATTTCGCGTTGACGATGGCGTTGTGTATCGATTCGCCGAATTCCGCCGGCATCGGGGCGCCGGTGTCATCCGCCTGCATCATGGCGGCATAGAGCGCCGCAGACGGTGATTCCTTGGCCAAAGCCATGACTTGCACATCGTCGACGACCAGGGAATAAAAGTTCCAGGGCTTCATATAAGGGACCGGCCCGCAGTATTTGCCCTCCTCGTCGTACAGTCCCTCGAGAATCGCGGGATCGAGTCCTCGCATGGGATCGCGACGCGGGTCCGGTTGCTCGGGCTGTTCTCCCTGTGCCGCGGGCGGCGGCGCCTCCTGGGCTGCCGGTTTCCAGCCGCAAAGCGTGCTGCATCCCATCTTGCAGCCGACGCCACCGACCGGACGAAATGCATAGGTCACCGTCGTCAGGTCCTTGCAGGCCTTGCACAAGGTCATCGGATTTCTGCCCTGTCTGCATTCGGGAAACGCCCACGCAGGCGTCATCGCGAACAAGGCCAGTAGTGCGAACAGGCGCAACATCGAACGTCCCCATCGTCGTGACGATTCGTCACGAAAGGGGGCAACGCCCAGTCACGCGAGAACGCACTATGGGCGCTTCACGCCCTCGGGAAGCGTGCGCAGCGCGCGCATCTGGGGCGTGTCGAACAGCGCCGGATCGTCCAGCCAGGCCTCGAACATCGGCGTGGCATCGTTGCCCCAGAACACTTCGCCGTTCGCGACGATGCTCGGCACGCCGAACACGCCGTCGGCGATCGCCGCTTCGAAGTTGGCGCGCAGTTGCGACTTCACCTCCTCGCGTGCGAGCGCGGCGTCGAGGTCGTCGATGCCGAGCTCGCGCGCCACGCCGCGCAGCGATTCCGCGTCCGCCGCGCGGCCTTCGGCCCACACGTGACGGTAGATGCGGTCGATCGCCGCGGGCGTGCTGCCCGCGGCGATGCACAGCCGCAGCGCGGGAATGGGGTTGAACGGATGCGCCGGCGGGAAGCGCGTGGGCACGCCTTCGCGTGCGGCCTGGAACAGCACGTGGCGATACGTGAATTCGCGTTTGCCGGGGATTTCCGCCGGGCCTTTGGTTTCGTTCCGCTGCAGCAGGCCGGCGAACAGGAGGGGCCGGAAAGCCCAGTCCACGCGGCCCGCCAGCCGCTGCACCTTCGCCCACTGCAGCCAGGCGAAGGGGCTGATGAAGTCGAAATACCAGATGGCCTTCAAGCGGTCGCTTCCTTCACGGGCCACAGCGCCAGGATCAGGCCGATCAGCGTGAACTGCAGCGTGTGGTAGCCAGCGTTGATCGCGAACAGCTTGAACGACTTGCGCTCGAACAGGTAATTGATGCCGAAGCTCGCGCCGACCCAGCACAGCCCGGCCGAGAATCCCGCGCCGAGCCCCAGCGCGATCGGCGGGCGCGGGCCGAGGAACATCGCGAACACGAAGGACGCGATCGCGCACAGCACGAACGACAGGCCGAAGACGAGCGCCATGTTGGCGCCCGCCAGCTGCGCGTCGCTCAGCCCCGCCTCGCGCTGCCAGGCGCGACCGAACAGCACGGGCGAATACCACAGCCCGCCCAGCACGAAACCCGAAACCGCCGCCGCCAGCACGGCCCAGAGGTTGAACTCAGGCATGACGCGTCTCCCCTCGGTGGATGTAAGCGAAGCCTTGCACGGCGCGCGCGCCGGCGTCTTGGAAAAATGTCACCTCAGCACGATGCTGTTGGCGTCGGCCCGCGCATGGCGCAGGAATTCGCCCGGCGCGAAGCCGCAGAAGGCGCGGAAATCGCGCGCGAGATGGGCCTGGTCGAAATAGCCGCAGTGCTCGGCCAGTTCGGCCCACGGCACCTGTTCGCGCCCGTCGATCAGGGCCAGCGCACCGCGGAAGCGTTGCACCCGCGCGAAGACCTTCGGCGCCAGTCCGACCTGCTCGCCGAACAGCGCCGCCAGGTGCTTGCGCGTGAAGCCGATCTCGCGCGCCAGCCGTTCGATCGGCAGCTGGCCGGAACTGGCGGCCAGACGCTGCAGCGCCCAATCCACCGCCGAATGGGTGGTCGAACGCGGACGCAGCCGCGCCGCCAGCCAGGCCTCTAGCCGCTCGAAGCGCGCCAGCACGTCGCGGCATTCGCGCAGCTGCTCGTGCAGCCGGCGGCCGGACTCGCCGACGACATCGGCCAGCGACAGCGTGCGGTCGGCCAGCGCATCGGCGCGCACGTGCGCCCAGGCATGCGTGCCGGCCGGCTTGAGCGCCACGCCCAGCAGGGCGCTGCCGTGCGGCGCCTCAGTGTCGATCGGCCCGGTGTGCGGGCCGGAATACCAGATGTCGTCGAAGGCCACGCGCCGTTCCGGCGGCCCGGCGTCGATGCGGTATTGCGTGGGCCCCAGGTTGATCAGGAGGTAAGCGCCGCCCGAGGGCAGGATGCGATCGCGCGCGTAGGCGATGCGGCCTTCGCCGTACCAGAGCACGTCGACCACGTGTGCGAGATCGGCGCGCGGCGCGCACAGATCGACGCGCCACGCCCCCAGCGCGCTTTCGTGCGACACGCTCCGCACCCGTCCGGCCCCGCCCGTGCTCATCGCGCCCCCACGGCCTTGCCCGTCCATAGTCTAGAATCGTCTGGCGCTCCTGCCGGCGTGGCGTCGCCGGCGCCTTGCCCGTGGACCACCCGATGAAAGACAAGAACCAGATCGTCTCGAACTGGCTGCCGCGCTATACCGGCGTGCCGCTGGCCGAATTCGGCCAGCATGTGCTGCTCACCAACTTCGGCGGCTACCTCGACCACTTCGCCCGCCTCACCGGCGCCGAAGTGCGCGGCCGCGACCGCCCGATGCCCAGCGCCACCAGCGATGGCATCACCATGATCAACTTCGGCATGGGCAGCGCCAACGCCGCCACGGTGATGGACCTGCTCAGCGCCTACGGCCCCAAGGCCGTGCTGTTCCTCGGTAAATGCGGGGGGCTCAAGCGCAAGAACCAGCTCGGCGACCTCGTGCTGCCGATCGCCGCCATCCGCGGCGAAGGCACCTCGAACGACTACCTGCTGCCCGAAGTGCCGGCGCTGCCCGCGTTCGCCCTGCAGCGCGCGGTGTCGACCATGATCCGCGACCTCGGCTTCGACTACTGGACGGGCACGGTCTACACCACCAACCGCCGCGTCTGGGAACACGACGACGCCTTCAAGGACTACCTGCGCAAGCTGCGCTGCATGGCTATCGACATGGAAACGGCCACGGTGTTCGCGGCCGGCTTCGCCAACTCGATCCCCTCCGGCGCGCTGCTGCTGGTCTCGGACCAGCCCATGATCCCGGAAGGCGTGAAGACGGAAGCCTCCGACGCCGTGGTCACCACCAACTTCGTCGAGAACCACATCAAAGTGGGCATCGAGGCGCTCAAACTGATCCGCCGCCACGGCAAATCGGTCAAGCACCTGCGCTTCGACGAGTGAGGCGCCTCAGAAGTTGAAGCCGAACGAGATCACCTCGGCTTTGCCGCCCGCGATGCGCGCGCGGCAGTCGAAGGTCTGGGACGATTCGCTCGGCAGGCCGGCGTCGAAGGTGACGGTGGAGCTGATCGCCACCGTGTCGCCTTCGGCCCTGGCCTTGGCCGCCATGTCGGCGGTATCCACCTTGTAGGACTTGCCGCTCAGCTTCGCGGCCAGTTCTTCGCTGCAGGCCTGCACGGCCTGGCTGTTGCCGCCGCCGCCGCAGCCGGCGAGCAGCGCCGCCGCGGCCATCACGTACCAATGGCGCATGGGAAACGTCCCTCCGCGTTGTCCCGTGTCCCCGAAACGTACCGGAATCGCCGGCGAATGTCACCGCGAGGGGGCGAGCGTCACGCTGTTTGACGATTCCGGATCAATAGCGCGGCACGCGCGGATCGACCTCGCGCGCCCAGGCGTCGATGCCGCCTTCCACGTTGTACAGATCGTGGAAGCCCAGCCCGCGG
>CAMLOR010000092.1 GCA_946481615.1 uncultured Aquimonas sp. | reverse complement strand
CGTTGAAGATGTTGAGGCCCTTGTTCTCCATCGCGCCCATGGTGAAATCCTGCGCCGCCACGATGTTGAACACGTCGAGGTCGTAGGCGCGGCCGAAGCGCTCCTCGTCCCAGCTCATCGCGCGCAGCGTGCATTCGAGCGCGTGGCGGCAGCGCGGCACGTCCTTGGGATCGGCCCAGACCTGCACGCGCACGTCGCGGCCTTCCATGGTGCGGAAACCGGCCGACACGTTCTCGAGCGTGCCGGCCACCACGGCGAACAGATAGCAGGGCTTCGGGTACGGATCGACCCAGCGCGCCCAGTGGCGGCCGCCGTCGAGATCGCCCGCGCCGGCCGGATTGCCGTTGGCGAGCAGCACTGGATAGCGCGACTTGTCCGCGCGCAACGTGACGGTGAACTTCGCGGAGACGTCGGGACGATCGACGAAGAAGGTGATGCGGCGGAAACCTTCGGCCTCGCATTGCGTGAAGAGCGAGCGCTCGCTGGCGTAGAGGCCTTCGAGCCGCGTGTTGCGGTCCGGATGGATGCGCACGCGCGTGCGCAGCGTGCAGGCGGATCGCAGGCCCTCGATCGTCAGTCCGCGCGCGTCCTGCCGGTAACGCGCGGCCGGCAACGGCGAGCCGTCGAGTTCGATCGACAGCAGTTCGAGTTCCTCGCCGTCGAGGCGCAGCGGTGCGCCCGCCTGGGCCGGGTCCGGCTCGAGGTGCAGCTCCGATTCCACCACGGTGTCGGCGGCGTCCAGGTCGAAAGCGAGCACGGCTTCTCGCACGCGCCAGGCCGGCGGCCGGTAGTCGCCTAGGCGGATGACGGGAACGGCTTCGGCGTGGTCCATCACAGGCGGGGTCGGAAGGGAAAGCGGCTAGGCTACCATGCGCTTTTTGAAGCGTTCCCCGCCATGGACCCGCGCACCCACCTTCCCAAGCTCGACGATATCCGCGATGCCGCCGCGCGCATCGCGCCGCATGCGCATCGCACGCCCGTGTTGCGGTCGCGTTCGCTGGACGCGCTGGCCGGCTGCGAGATCCATTTCAAGTGCGAGCATCTGCAGCGCATCGGCGCCTTCAAGTTCCGCGGTGCTTCCAACGCGGTGTTCGGCCTCGACGACGCCACCGCCGCGCGCGGCGTGGTGACGCAATCTTCGGGCAACCATGGCGCCGCCATCGCGCTGGCCTGCCGGCTGCGCGGCATCCCCGCCACCGTCGTGGTGCCGAAGTCTGCGCCGCGCATCAAGCTCGCCGCGATCCGCGACTTCGGCGCGCGCATCGTGCCCTGCGAAGTGGCGCAGGCCGACCGCGATCGCGTCACCGCGCAGGTGATGCAGGAAACCGGCGGCGAACTGGTGCATCCGTACAACGATGCGCGCGTGATCGCCGGCCAGGGCACCGCCACCTTCGAACTGCTGCACGAAGTGCCGGATCTGGACGTGGTGATGGCGCCGGTCTCGGGCGGCGGATTGTTGTCGGGCACGGCGATCGCGGCCAAGTCGCTGAAGCCGGGCATCGAAGTTTTCGGCGCCGAACCGGAACAGGCATCGGATGCCTTCGAATCGCTGCGCCAGGGCCGCCGCATTACCGACATGACGCCGCACACGATCTGCGACGGCTTGCGCGCGCACCTGGGGCCGCTCACCTTCGACATCCTGCGCCAGCGCTGCGACGCGATGTTGCTGGCCTCGGAAGCCGAGATCGTCGCGGCCATGCGCCTGCTCTGGGACCGCCTCAAGCAGGTCGTCGAGCCTTCCGGCGCGGTGCCGCTGGCCGCCATCCTGCGCGAGCCCGGGCGGTTCCGCGGCAAGCGCGTCGGTGTGATACTGAGCGGGGGCAACGTGGATCTCGACACCCTGCCTTGGTCCGCCACCCACGCCTGACGTTTCCATGATCATCGACGGCAAGCGCGCGTCCGACCGCGCCATCGAAACCATCCTCGCCTACTACGCGGCCTTCAACCGAGGCGACAGGAACGCCATGCTCGCGCTGCTGACGGAGGACGTGGCGCACGATCCCAACCAGGGCGATCGCCAGACGGGGCGCGAGGCCTTCCGCGCCTTCCTCGCGCGCATGGACGGCTCGTACGCCGAGCAGCTGCGCAACATCGTCGTCACGGCGACGCCGGACGGCACGCATGCCGCGGCCGAATACGTGGTGCACGGCGAGTACAGGAAACAGGACGAAGGCCTGCCGGAAGCGCGCGGGCAGAAGTACGTGCTGCCGGGCGGCGCATTCTTCACCTTGCGCGAGGGCCGCATCGCGCGCGTGACGGAACTACTACAACCTGCAGGACTGGATCCGGCAGGTCGAGAGCGCGTAGTTGTCGTTCCCGCGAAGGCGGGAACCCAGATGCGAAGCGTTACGTGTTGGCAACCGGGTCCCCGCCTTCGCGGGGACGATGGAGCCATTCGGCATGCGGATCGATGCATGCGGCATCGAGATAAGTGGCCAAGTACGCGGCGCGTTCGATTGCCACCACTTCCAGATCCCACACGCACACCGACTCGCCGCCGCGCGCGGTGCGCCACTGCGCATCGTCCGTGCCCGGATAACGCACGAACACGCGCAGCGGCAGTTCGTTCTCGCGGTCCCACCAGCCGAGCACCACGTAGTCGGCGCCGCGGCCGCGATGCAGGATCAGGAAGCCCACCCCGGGGCGTGCAGGCGACACTTCGCGCGGCAGCGCGGCGGCCGCCAGCGCGATGGCCTCGGTCCAGTCGGCGAGATAGGGCGCGGCGTCCTCGTAAAGATCGATCCACCAGCGCCGCAACGCGAAGGCGCCGAGCGGTTCGATGCCGAGGACGCGGAGCGGGCGCGGTGCGTAGGGACGCATGCGGGCGAGCTTACACGCCACGGTCCGTGCGCAGAGTGCGCGTTGCGCGCAGGTCGCCGGCGCTCTGGCGCCCGGCCAGCAATCCGAACAGCACGATGCCGGTGAACACCATCGCGGCGCCCAGGCGCGCCCAACCCTGCGGCCAGGCTTCGCCCAGGAACAGCGCGCCGAGGGCGGTGGCGAACAGGATCTCGGCGCCCTGCATCGCTTCGGCGGCGCCCAGCGCCGTCGGGTTGTCGCGCACCATGCCGGTGGCCTGGAAGAACAGCACGGTGGCGATCACCCCCGAACCCAGGGCCACGCCGGCGGCGAACGCGAGCTGCTGCAGCGGCGGCCAGCCCGCCTGCGTGTACGCGTACACGGCGACGATCAGCCACAACGGCTGGCTCATCAGCGTCATGCCGTAGACGCGTTGCGTGGCATCGAGCGTCTCGCCGGTGCGCTCCAGATGCAGCAGCAACTTGCGATTGCCGAGCGGATACGAGAAGGCACCCACCACGACGGCGGCCAGCGCGATCCACGCGGCGGCCGGCAGATGTCCTTCGAAATGGCCGAGCTGCATCACGAACACGCCCGCCACCACGAGCGCGCCCAACGCCAGCGCGCGGGCCGGGATGCGGCGGCGCGCGTCGTCGTAAAGGAAGGGCGCCAGCAGCATCCCGGCGATCACGGTGAGCTGGAAGCTGCCGGCCACCAGCCACGCCGGCGCGCTGTCGGCGGCATAGGTGAGGCAGCAGCAGAACAGTACGAAGCCGATCGCGCTCCACCGCAGCCAGGCGCCCGGATGCGCGCGGACCGCCGCATGCACGGGCGCCACGCCGCCGCGCCAGGCCATCAGCGGCAGCAGCAGCGGCAGGGTGCAGAAATAGCGCAGCGCTGCGCTCCAGGCCCAGTGCCCGCCATCGTTGGCGATGGCGCGGTTGAGCAGGTAGGTGCTGGTGAAGAACAGCGCCGAGGCCAGCGAAATCGCGATCGCCGCGAGTGCGGTGCCGCGCTTCACTCGCCGCGGCGCCGGATCGGGATGCGCGACACCGGCACGGCTGCCAGATCGCCGCCCGCCGTGCGGCGCGGTTGCCCGGGCTCCGGTCCCCAGGCCTGCGCATAGAGCACTTCGTACGTGGCCGGCAGCACGCCTTCGCGGCGGAACGGCTCGTAGGCCTCGTACACGCGCTGCATGCGCGTCTTGCCGGTGAGCGTGCGGCGCCGCGCGCCGGCCGCATTGCCGGCGCCGATCGTGCGCAGTTCGTGCATCAGGTCGGGCGCCGCGCGATAGGTGAGCGTGAAGAGGTCGGCGTCGAGCACCGGATCGCGGAAGCCGCTGGCGAGCAGCGCGTCGCCGAGGGTCTGGATCGGCGCGAACGGGCTGACGTGTGGATCGTCGTCGACCGCGGCGAAAGCTGCGCGCAGTTCGTGCAGCGTCTGTGGCCCGAAGCTCGACAGCAACACGAGTCCGCCGGGCGCCACCACGCGCCGCCATTCCGCGAACAGCGCGGGCAGGTCGGTGACCCACTGGATGCACAGGTTGGAGAACAGCAGATCGACGCTGCCGTCGGCCAGCGGCAGGGCGGTGGCATCGGCGTTGACGCGCTGGAATTTCGGCCGCAGCCAGCCGGCCTGCTTCTTCGCCTCGCGCAGCATCGGCAGGGCGAGGTCGATCGCGATCACCTGCGCCTTCGGCCAGCGCGCCTTCAACGCCGCGCTGGCGCGGCCCGGGCCCGCCCCCACGTCGACGATGCGCGCGGGCGAACGCTCCACGTAATCGAGCTGCTCGAGCAGGCGCGACTCCACTTCCTTCTGCAGGACGGCGGTGGCGGCATATCGGGGCGCGGCGCGCGAGAAGGCGCGGCGCACCTGCTTGGGATCGAGGGTCATGGCGGGATTTTACGGGGCCGCTGTGTCGTGGAGCACGGCGGCGTCGCGAGGACCCGCGCGCCCCTCGGGTTTTCGTCCGGATTGCAGGGAAAGCCGAAGGCGCGCTTGCCGCGATCAGCGGGTTTGAATCGCGGCCGCGACCTCGGCTGCGTGGCTCAGGAAAGGCGCATGGCCGGTCGGTAGTTCGAGATACTCGCCGTGCGCCCGTGCGGCGGCCCAGCGCATCGCAGCGGGGGGGACGAGCCGGTCGCGGCGGCCGGCGATCCACGTGTTCGGCATCGTCAGTTCCGCGAGGCGGTCGCGCAGATCGGTTTCGTCGAGCACGCGCAAGCCTTGTTCGAGCACGGGCAGCGACGGCTCGCCGCGTTCGAACAGGTGCGATTTGAGTTCGCGCAGTTCGGCCTGGGCGCGTTCGGAGCCGTGCGCTTCGAGCGCGAGGAAGCGCTCCAGCGTGCGGCGCCAGTCGGTGCGCAGGCCGGTCGCGAACTGGGTGAAGACCTCGTGCGCCACGCCCAGGTCCCAATCGTCGCCGAGCACGAAGCGCGGGTTGGAGGCGATCAGCGCGAGCGATGTCACGCGCGATGGCGCTTCCAGCGCCGCATGCAGCGCGACCAGTCCGCCGAGCGACCAGCCGGCCCACGTCGCCGCCGGCACGCGTTCGGCGATGCGGCGCGCGCAGTCGATCGGGTCGAAAACGGCCTCGCGCTCCGCGCTCAGGCCGTGCCCGGGCAGGTCCACCAGATGCACGGCAAAGTGCGGCGCCAGTTCGCGCACCAGCGGCGCGAAGATGCCGCCGTGCATCGCCCAGCCATGGATCAGCACCAGGGCCGGGCCCTGGCCATGCACTTCGATGTGCACCGTCAGGCCCGCTGCGTCGCGGGCGCGCGGCAGGCCACGGCGAGGGCTTCGAGCAGGGCGTCGACCTGCGCTTCGCTGTGTTCGGCGCACAGCGTCACGCGCAGGCGCGCGCGGCCTTCGGGCACCGTCGGCGGACGGATCGCGGCGACCAGGAAGCCGCGTTCCTCGAGCGCGCGCGAGGCCGCCAGTGCGGCCGCGTTGGCGCCGATCAGCAGCGGCTGGATCGGCGTGTTCGAATCCATCAGCGGCAGGCCGAGCTGCTGCGCGCCGCGGCGGAAGCGCGCGGTGAGCGCGGTGAGCTTGAAGCGCCGCCACGATTCCTTGCGCGCGATGCGCAGCGCAGCGCGCGCCGCGGCGGCCACGCCGGGCGGCAGCGCGGTGGTGAACAGATAGGGCCGCGCCTTCTGCAGTACGGCGTCGATCAGCGGATCGCTGCCCACCACCACGGCGCCGTACGAACCCAGCGCCTTGCCCAGCGTGACGAGTTGCAACGGCGCATCGCGCGGCGTGAGCCCGGCGTGCGCCACGCTGCCGCGGCCGTCGTGGCCGATCACGCCGGCGCCGTGGGCGTCGTCGACGTAGAGCGTGGCGTTCTCGGCGCGGCATAGCAGCGCCAGCGATTTCAGCGGGGCGAGGTCGCCGTCCATGCTGAACACGCCGTCGGTGGCGAGCAGCGCCGCCGCCTCCGGTTTGGCCTGCAGCTGCCGCATCGCCGCTTCGATGTCGCCGTGCGGATAACGCTTGAGTTCCGCGCCGGACAGGCGCGCGCCGTCGAGCAGGCAGGCATGGTTGAGTTTGTCCTGCACGCAGATGTCCCGTTCGCCCAGCAATGCCTGCAGCACGCCCAGGTTGGCGAGATAGCCGCTGCCGAACAGCAGCGCGCGCGGATAGCCCTGCCACTCGGCGATGGCTTCCTCGAGCAACACGTGTTCGCGGTGGTGGCCGCAGACGAAATGCGCCGACGTGCTGCCGGCGCCGTGCCAGGCGGCGGCTTCCTGCAGCGCGCCGATCACCTCGACGTGCTGCGCCAGGCCGAGGTAATCGTTGCTGCAGAAGTTGAGCAGTTCGCGTCCTTCGACGCGCACCTTGACGCCGTCGCGCTGCTCCACCGTGCGCAGGCGCCGCTGCAGCGACTGCGCGGCGCGCTCGCGTTCGGCACGAAGCAGGCCTTGCGCGAGCGAAGGACGGCCCATGCGCTCAGGCCGCGCGTTCGACCGGGGCACAGATGTCGGCGTGCACGGTGCCGGGTTCGTGCGGCACCGGCATCGGCGACAGGCCCAGGCGGTGGAACAGCGCGCGGTCGTGCTCGACGTCCGGGTTGCCGGTGGTGAGCAGCTTCTCGCCGTAGAAGATGGAATTGGCGCCGGCCAGGAAGCACAGGGCCTGGAGTTCGTCGCTCATTTCGCTGCGCCCCGCCGACAGCCGGACCACAGACTGCGGCATCAGCAGGCGCGCGACCGCGATGGTGCGCACGAATTCGAGCGGGTCCAGTTCGGCGGTGCCGTGCAGCGGCGTGCCGGCCACTTGCACCAGGCGGTTGATCGGCACCGATTGCGGGTGTTCGGGCAGATTGGCCAGGGTCTGCAGCAGGCCGGCGCGCTCGTCGCGCGTCTCGCCCAGGCCCACGATGCCGCCGCAGCAGGTCTTCATGCCGGCGTTGCGCACGTGTTCGAGGGTGTCGAGGCGGTCCTGATAATCGCGGGTGTGGATGATCTGGCCGTAGTGCTCGGGCGCGGTGTCGAGGTTGTGGTTGTAGTAGGCGAGCCCGGCGTCCTTGAGCGCCAGCGCCTGCGATTCGGTCAGCATGCCGAGCGTGGCGCAGGTTTCCATGCCGAGCGCGCGCACCGCGCGCACCATGTCGGCCACCTTTTCGACGTCGCGGTCTTTCGGCGCGCGCCAGGCCGCGCCCATGCAGAAGCGCGTGGCGCCGGCATCCTTCGCGGCCTGCGCCTTCTCCAGCACCTCTTCGGTGCTCATCAGCTTGTGCGCCTTCAGGCCCGTGTCGTAGCGCGCGGCCTGCGGGCAGTAGGCGCAATCCTCGGGGCAGCCGCCGGTCTTCACCGACAGCAGCGTCGAAACCTGCACCTGGTTCGGGTCGAAATGCTCGCGATGCACCGCGGCGGCGCGGAACACGAGGTCGTTGAACGGCAGGTCGAACAGGGCGCGCACTTCATCGCGCGCCCAGTCATGGCGAAGGACGGCTGACATCGGAAAAACCGGCTGGCAAAGTGAGGCAAGTCTGGGAAGTCGGGCGGAGGCCTGTCAACCTGAATCCGGCCGCCGCGCTGGCCCGTCTGGGGCACTGGCTGTTGCCTTCGCGCTGCCTGGCCTGCGGCGGCGAAGGTTGCGGCGGGCGCGACCTTTGCGCTCCGTGCGGCACCGCATTGCCGGTCAATCGCCACGCCTGCGCGCGCTGCGGATTGCCCTTGCCAGGCGGATCCGCGGTGCAATGCGGCATCTGTCTGCGATCCCCGCCGCCGTTCGTCGCGGCCATCGTCGCGTTGCGTTACGAGGCGCCCGTCGACGGGCTGGTGACGCGCTTCAAATTCCACGCGAACCTGGCCGCGGGCGCCCTGCTCGCGCAACTGATCCTTGCAAGCGTGAACGCGGTCGAGGCCGATGTGCTGGTGCCGGTGCCGCTGCATCGCGGGCGGCTGGGCCGGCGCGGCTACAACCAGGCGCTGGAACTGGCGAAACCGCTGGCGGCGAGTTGGCGCTTGCCGCTGGCGGCCGCGGCACTGAGCCGAGTGCGGGACACCGCGCCGCAGAGCGAGCTGACCGCCGCGCAGCGCCGCCGCAATCTGCGCGGTGCGTTCGTCGCCGACGCAAGCACCGTGCGCGGCCGCCGCGTGCTGCTGGTCGACGACGTGATCACGACCGGCTCGACGGTGCGCGAAGCGGCGAGGACGCTGCTCGCCGCCGGCGCAGCGGAAGTGCGGGTGCTGGCGGCCGCGCGCACCGCCAGCCCGGTGTAATCCCGCACCGCCCTTCCGCCCCCCATCGTCATTCCCCGCGCAGGCGGGAATCCAGGTGCGGAGCGCATCAATCGTGCGTCTCCCATGCCGGCGAAAACCGCGGTGCGAATCGAATCGTCCGTATGCTCGTGCGCGGAACGCCAAGGCAAAGCGCGGTTCCTCGCGCCTGGGTCCCCGCCTGCGCGGGGACGACGATCACTTCGCCGGCGCGGGTTCCGGAATCGCGACCTTCGGGTTCTTGCCCGACCCGATCACCGCCACCAGCCGCATCTCCACCGCCGCGCCATCGGCCAGCAGCGCCGTGGTGCCGACGGCGGTCCATGCCGGGTAGTTGGCGGGAAAGTATTCGTGGTGGATGGGCGTGAGCTTCTCGAACTCGGCGCGGAAGCTGGCGGTGTCCTTCGCGTGGGCGTGGAACGTGGTGATCTCGACCACGTCGGCGAGCGTGGCGCCCGCGGTTTCGAGCGTCGCTTTCGCGTGCCGGAACATCGCGTGCATCTGTTCTTCGTAGGTAGCGCCGGGCCCCGAAGGAATGCCCGACACGATCACCATGTCGCCCACCTTCACCGCCGGCGTGTAATGCCAATCGTGGTAGGCGCGTTCGGTGCCCTTGGGCGCCAGATGCTCGCGCGACGCCGTCTCGGCGAAGGCGGTGGACGACGCCATGGCGAGCGCGAGGACGATCAGGGTGTTGCGCATGCGGATGCTCCGGAGGAAAAGCCGCATTTGCCGCCGCGGCGCGCCGCGTGCGCGCCTGCCGAAGGTCACTTCGCCGCCGAAACGAGCGCGTAATGCGCCGCGATGCCGGCGAACACCGCCAGCCCCACCCAGTTGTTGTGCAGGAAGGCCTTGAAGCAGCCGCCCGGAGAACGGTCGCGCGCGCGCCAGAATTCCCAGGCGATCAGCACGGCCGCCGCGCCCAGCCCGTAGAGATAGTGCTCGCCCAGTTCCGCGCGCTGCCCCACGAGATAGAGCGCAGCCAGGAACAACGCGTACAGCGCCCCCTGCGCGATGAGATCGGCTTCGCCGAACAGGATGGCCGTCGACTTGGCGCCGGCGCGGATGTCGTCGTCGCGATCCACCATCGCGTACCAGGTGTCGTAGGCGGTGGCCCACAACACGTTGGCGCAGAACAGCAGCCACGCCAGCGCCGGCACCTCGCCCAGCACGGCCGCGAAGGCCATCGGGATGCCCCAGCCGAAAGCCAGCCCCAGATACACCTGCGGCAGATACGTGTAGCGCTTCAGATACGGATAGCTCGCCGCCAGCACGATGCCGATGAAGCTCAGGTACACCGTCAACCGGTTGGTGAGCAGCACCAGCGCGAAGGCCACCAGCATCAGCACCGCGAACACCATCAGCGCCTCGCGCCCGCGCACGGCGCCCGTCGCCAGCGGCCGCGATTTCGTGCGCGCCACCTGCGGATCGAGCCAGCGGTCGGCGTAGTCGTTGATCACGCAGCCCGCGCTGCGCGTGAGCCACACGCCGGCGGTGAAGATGAAGAGTGTGCCGAGCGGCGGCACGCCTTCGGCCGCCAGCCACAGCGCCCACCACGTGGGCCACAGCAGCAGCAGGATGCCGATCGGGCGGTCGCCGCGAATCAGTTTCCAGTAGTGCGGCAGGCGTTCGCGCCAGTGCCAGCGCGGCGGCGGCGCTGGCGGCAGCGGCGCGCGCGGGGCCGGTTTCGCGGTGCGGCGGGCCTGGACCTTGGGGCGGGCGGAAGCAGGACTCATGCGACGCGCAGACTAGCAGCCGGCCGTGCTAGCGTCCGCTTCCTGTCAAACCGGGGAACGTCACCATGCATCGTCCGAACCGTACCGTCCTGGCCTCCGCCCTGTTCGCCGCGCTGGCGCTGTCGGCCTGCTCGCAGGAATCGGCTCCGCCGCCGGCGCAGACCGCCGCCGTGGAACCGGCGCCCGCGCCGCCGCCCGCCGTGCCGCGCCCGAGCAAGAACTACAGCATCGAGGATTTCGTCGATACGGTGTCGGTGGGCGGCGCCTCGTTCGCGCCGGACGACAGCCGCATCATGTTCTCCTCGAACAAGAGCGGCGTCTGGAACGCCTACACGATGCCCGTCGGCGGCGGCGAGTGGACGCCGGTGACGCAGTCCGACACCGACAACAACTTCGCCGTCGGCTATTTCCCGACCGACACGCGCATGCTGGTGACGCGCGACCAGGGCGGCAACGAACTCAATCATCTCTATGTCATCGAGACCGATGGCAGCGAGAAGGACCTCACGCCCGGCGACGACCTCAAGGCCGATTTCATCGGCTTCAACCACGCCGGCGACGCCTTCTTCGTGGCCACCAACGAGCGCGACGCCAAGTTCTTCGACGTCTACCGCTACGACGCCAAGACCTACGAGCGCAAGCGCATCTACGAGAACAAGGAAGGCTACGAGGTCGGCGCGATCTCCGACGACGGCGAATACATCGCCCTGGGCAAGACCCGCACCACGAACGACAACGACATCTACCTGCTCGACACCGCCGCGAAGAAGGTGACGCACCTGACGAAGCACGAAGGCAACGCGCTTTACGCCGCGGAAGACTTCGACCCGTCAGACCAGTACCTCTACTACACCAGCAACGAGGGCGGCGAGTTCTCGAAGCTGCGCCGCTACGACCTCAAGGCCGGCACGCACGAAGACGTGCAGAGCGAGCCCTGGGACATCACGTATTCGTACTTCTCGCACAACGGCAAATACCGCATCGCCGCGCTCAATGTGGACGGCAGCACCGAGATCCATCTCTACGACACCGCCACCGGCGCGGAAGTCCCGCTGCCCGACATGCCCGCCGGCGAATTGCGCGGCGCCAGCATCTCGCGCAGCGAGAACCGCATGGCGCTGTATCTCAACGG
>CAMLOR010000091.1 GCA_946481615.1 uncultured Aquimonas sp. | reverse complement strand
CCGACCGCATCGGCGTCGATGCCGGCACCGGCAGCGCGCGCGAGCGTCGCTTCGCGCAGGCCGCGTCCATCGCGGCGCTGATCCAGGACATGCAGCTCGACGCGCAGGGCCTCACGGCGCCGCTGCTGGTCGCCGGCAAGATGCACGGCTGGGACAGCACCGACGGCTACGTCGATGTCGTCGGCCTGCTGCGCGGCAGCTACTACAACCCGGAGAACCTGCTCGACGTCGAACCCTTCAATCCAGTCAATCCGCTGTTGTTCGACACCATCGCGCTGTCGCCGCCGGGCGAGCGCGTCACCGCCACGGGCAGCGAAAGCTTCGGCGCGATCCAGGGTGCCGCCACCCGCGGCGTCACCTACGGCGTGGCGCTGGATCACCTGCTGCTCACGCGCGGCGCACAGATGGTGGCGGCGGACGCCGGCATCGCCCGCGGCAACGCCGACGCCGCACTGCAGCTGCGCAGCACCGGCACCACGGCGGTCGGCAGTTCGGCCTACGATGCCGTGACCGTCGATCTGGATCCCGGTTGCCGCACCGACGACACGCTCAACGTCGACGACGACGAGTGGTGCAACCTGCTCGACAATTGCCCGGCCATCGCGAACAACGACCAGCTCGATTTCGACGGCGATCTACAGGGCGACATCTGCGACGCCGACATCGACGGCGACGGCGTGGCGAACGACGGCGACAATTGCCCGGCACTGCCGAATCCGGACCAATCCGACATCAACGGCAACGACATCGGCGATCTGTGCGACAACGAGGCCGACGGCGACGGCATCCCCAACGGCGACGACAATTGTCCCTTCGTGCCCAACGCCGGACAGCAGGATTTCGACAACGATGGCATGGGCGACGCCTGCGATCCCAACGCAGACATGGTGCTGACGCTTTCCTCGCAGCCGGCGACCGCGACCGCCGGAGGCAATTTCACCGTGACGGCCAGCGTCGACAACGATGGTCCGCAGACAGTGCAGAGCGCCACGCTCACGATCGCGCTGCCGGCGCAGGCTACGCTGTCGGCGATCAACGCCGGCTCCTGGATCTGTCCGGCCGTCGCACCGGGCACCGCTGCCGCCGTGGTGACCTGCACACGCGCCAGCGTGCCCGCGGGAGCGAGTTCGGTGACGGTGTCGGCGCAGGCCGGCGACACGCTCGTGCACGGTTCGACGCTCGACGTGGCGGCCAACGTCAAGCCCGACGATCTCGACACGGGCAATAGCAGCGATGAGTTGCAGATCCCGGTGCAGGTGGCGGACACCGATCTGCGTCTGATCGTGTTCGGGCCGAGCCCGGCGGTCAACGTCGACGATGTGCTCGACTTCACCTTCGCGGTGAACAACCTCGGGCAGCGTCCGGTGAGCGACCTCGAGTTGAGCATGACGCGTCCGACGGGCACCACGTTCGGAACGCTGGATGCACCGGGCTGGACCTGTCCCGCGCTCGTGCCCACCTCCGCCGAGCTCGTCTGCACGCGCGCGCTCGGCGCCGGCGAACAGGCCAACGTGCAACTCGCGCTCGAGGTTGAACTCGCCGCCCAGGGCACGCAGTTCGTGGTGGCGCCGTCGATCACCTCGTCCGTGCCCGATCCCGACGGAACCAACAACAGCGTGGAGCTCGTCTTCACCGTCGGCGCGGTCGACCTTCGCATCTACGCCGACGGCTTCGAGGATCCGCCTCAATAGACGACGCACGGAATCGCGCGAAGAACGGCCCGCCTCGCGCGGGCCGTTTGCGTTTTGGCCTTCCGGGCGTTCGGCGTGGCAGCGCCTCGATTCTGCACGGCGAATGAAGGCGTTCCGCGCGTCGGAATGAACGTTGGAGAGCGTACAGAGGGTCGCGGCGGTGCTGCGTAGCTTGCGGTCAGGATCTCATGCACGCACAGGGAGTGCCGCGATGTTCGAAGCCCAGGACCTGCACGAGAATGCGCTGCGCGACGGCAGCCATGCGCTGCGCGCGCCGCCGCCCGCCTTCGATGCCGAACTCGCGGACACGCGCTCGTTCGAAGTTCCCTCGCTGCTGCGGCGGTTGCTGCGGCAGCAACGCGTGCACTGGTTCTTCCTGCTGGGGATCGTGGAGCTGGCGTTGATGACGACCGCCGCGCTGCTGGCGATCGCCTCGGCGCGCGCGCTCGGATTCTCCACCGAAAGCGCGGCGCTGGCCTGGTTGCCGGTCGCGACGCTGTGCACGGTCATGACGGCGCTCGGGCTCTACCAGCGCCACTCGGCGTTCGCGCGCGAAGCGCAACTCGCCACCGCGGTGCGGGTGGTGGTGGCCATGGCCGCCGCCGCCGCGGTGGCGATCGGGGGCGGCTGGCTCGCGGGTGGCCCCGACTTCGCCTTGCTGGGCATCACGCTGGCTTATCTCGGCATCGCGCTCACGCTCACGCGCCTGGCCTTCGCGCAACTCGTCGGCGACGGCACCCTGCGGCGCCAGACGCTGGTGCTGGGCGCGGGCGTGCGCGCCGCGGAACTGGTGTCGCGCCTCAACGCGGCCGAAGAGGGCGGGGCGCCGCGCTCGGCGCGCATCGTCGCCTTCATGCCGCTGCCCTCCGACAGCGTCGCGCTGGCCGACCCGCGCCGCCTGCATGCCGGCACGCCCCTCGCCACCTTCGCGCGCGAGCACGACATCGACGAGATCGTGGTGGCGGCCGACGAGCGCCGCCGCACGCTGCCGATGTCGGAGCTGGTGAGCTGCCGGCTGACGGGCGTGGAAGTGATCGACCTCGATGCCTTCTGCGAGCGCGAACTGGGCAAGACCACGCTGGAACTGGTGCTGCCTTCGTGGTGCGTGTTCACTTCCGCTTTCGACACCTCGGCGCTGCGCCGCATCACCAAGCGCGGCTTCGACATCGCGGCCGCGCTCGCGCTGATGCTGGCGACCTGGCCGATGATGCTGGCGGTCGCCGCGGCCATTCTGATCGAATCGCGCGGCCGCGGGCCCGTGCTGTACGCGCAGGAGCGCGTCGGGCGCAACGGCGCCGTGTTCCGCCTCTACAAGTTCCGCAGCATGCGCACCGACGCCGAGCAGGATGGCGTGGCGCGCTGGGCGCAGGCCCAGGACGATCGCGTCACGCGCGTCGGACGCTTCATCCGCAAGGTCCGCCTCGACGAACTGCCGCAGCTGTGGAACGTGCTCAAGGGCGAGATGAGCGTGGTCGGTCCGCGCCCGGAGCGCCCCGCCTTCGTCGAAGGCTTCCGCCAGCGCGTGCCGTATTACCAGCTGCGCCACTGCGTGCGTCCGGGCCTGACGGGCTGGGCCCAGTTGCGCTTCCCGTACGGCGCTTCCGAAGCGGACACCGTCGAGAAGCTGCGCTACGACCTGTATTACGTGAAGCTGCAGAGCCTGCGTTTCGATCTGCTGATCCTGCTCGAGACCGTCGACGTCGTGCTGTTCGGCCGGGGCGCCCGCTGATGGACGCGCCGCGCGTCACGGCGATCGTGCCGCTCTACAACACGCGCGCCTACATCGAGCAGGCGCTCGACAGCGCGCTCGCGCAGCGCTACCGCCGCTTCGAAGTGGTGGTGGTGGACGACGGCTCCACCGATGGCAGCGGCGAGATCGTGCGCCGCTACGTGGCCCGCTTCCCGCGGCGCGTGCGGCTGGTGCAGCAACCCAACGCCGGACTGCCGGCCGCGCGCAATACCGCGCTGTATGCGGGGCGCGGCGACTATTTCGCCCTGCTCGACGCGGACGACGCCTGGCATCCCGACCATCTGGCGCAGGCCATGGACGCCTTCGACGCCGATCCCGACCTCGGCCTCGTGCACGCCAACATCCGGCGCATCGACGGGGAAGGCCGCTTGCTCGGCGTGCCTGCGCGTCACTGGCGGCCGGGCATCGATGCCTACCGCGTGCTGGCCCTGCGCGAAGAACACGTGGCCTGTCCCACGGCCGTGTTCTCGCGCGAAGCGGTGAACAAGGTCGGCGGTTTCGATCCGCAGTTCACCCATCTGGGCTGCGAAGACCGCGATCTGTGGCTGCGCATCGCGGAGCGCTTCCGCCTGCGCTATCTCGATCGCGTCGCCGCGGACTATCGCGTGCATGCACACGGCATGAGCCGCAATCGCGAGCGCATGGCGCGCGCGCGCCAGCGCCTGTTGTGCAAACTGGCCCTGAGCCCGCGAGGCAAGCCTCTCTACGGCGTGGCGCGAGCCATGATCGAAAGCGATCTGGGCCTCGAATACCTCGCCGAAGGCCGGTTGCGCGATGCCCTGGCCGCGCAGTTGCGCGCCATCGCGCGCTGCCCGAACGCGCGGTTGCCGTGGCGGCGCCTGGCACGCACGGCGATCGGCGCCGCCGGCTTCGCGCTGCCGGCGCGCGCGGCCCTGCTGCCTTGACGCGGAGATCACGATGACCACGGGAAACCTGCTCGTCACCGGCGGCGCCGGCTACATCGGCAGCCATGTCGTCGCCAGGCTCGGCGCACGCGGCGAAGACGTCGTGGTACTCGACGATCTTTCCACCGGCAATCCCGCGGCCGTGCTGCACGGGCGGCTGGTGGTGGGCGACGTCGGCGACGCCGCGCTGCTGGCGCGCCTGCTGCGCGAACAGCGCATCGAGACGGTGATGCATTTCGCCGCCAAGATCGTGGTGCCCGAATCGGTGGCGCAGCCGCTGGCCTATTACGACGTCAACACAGCGCGTGCGCGCGTGCTGCTCGACGCCTGCCGCCAGGCCGGCGTGAAGCATTTCGTGTTCTCGTCGACGGCGGCCGTCTACGGCGATCCGCCGGGCGGCATCGCCGACGAGCGGACGCCGCCCAATCCCATGAATCCCTATGGCCGCTCCAAGCTGATGACGGAATGGATGCTGCGCGACCTGGCCGCGGTCGAGGGCCTGCGCTACGTCGCGCTGCGCTATTTCAACGTCGCAGGATGCGACTTGCTCGGGCGCATCGGGCAGGACACGCCCGAGGCCACCCATCTCATCAAGGTGGCCTGCCAGCACGCGGTGGGCATGCGCCCCGAACTGCGGATCTTCGGCACCGACTACGACACGCCGGACGGCACCTGCGTGCGCGACTACATCCACGTGGAAGACCTGGCCGACGCGCATCTGGCGGCGCTCGATCATCTGCGCGCGGGCGGCCCGTCGCTGACCGCCAATTGCGGCTACGGCCATGGCTACAGCGTGCGCGACGTGCTCGACGTGCTGCAGCGTCTGGTCGGCCGCCCGCTGCGCGTGATCGAGGATGCGCGCCGTCCGGGCGACATGTCGCGCATCGTGGCGGATGCTTCGCTCGCGCGGCGCGTGCTCGGATGGACGCCGCGCTGCGACGATCTGGTGCTGATCGTGTCCTCGGCGCTGGCCTGGGAGCGCCGCCGCCTGCGCGATCCGCTGCTGCGCGCGCGGCCCGCGGCGGCGCTGCAGCCGCAGGACATCGAGCCCGCGGCTGCGGTGGCGGAGCTCATGCGCGCGGCGCAGGCGGCGGCGGGGGCCGGGGCAAGGCAGTGAACGTTCCCACCGTGAGCGTGGTGATGCCGGCCTACAACAGCCAGGCCTATCTGTCGCGCGCGATCGAGTCGGTGCTGGCGCAGCGTTATCCCGCCGATTGCCTGGAGCTGGTCGTGGTCGACGACGGCTCCTGCGACGATACGCCGCTGATCGCCGAAGGCTACGCCGAGCGCAACGCGCGCGTGCTGGCGCTGCGCCAGGCCAACGCCGGCCCGGCCGCGGCGCGCAACTACGGCATCGCGGCGAGCGGCGGCGAGTTGATCGCCTTCCTCGACAGCGACGATGCCTGGGAGCCGACCAAGCTGGCGCGCCAGGTGGCGCTGTGGCAGTCCGACCGCGAACTCGGGCTGATCCATTGCGGCTGCCGCTTCGTCGACGAGTTCGGGCACCCGGTCGAGCATTGGGTACGGCAATCGCGCCTGGCGCAGGGTAACGTGCTGCTGGACTTCTTTTGCGATTTCTTCCTCATTCTTTCGTCCGTGCTCGTGCCGCGGCGTTGCCTCGACGAGGTCGGGCACTTCGACCCGGCGCTGCGCGTGGGCGAGGACAACGAGTTGTTCCTGCGGTTGCTGGCGAAATACCGCATCGGTTGCGTGGATGCGGCGCTGCTCGACCGTACCATCCGCCCCGGGAGCCTGAGCCGCGAGGACTTCGACCTCGATGCGCGCAACGATCTGCTGATCCTCGATCGCTTCGTGCGGGCGCATCCGGAGTTCGCCAACCAGCATCGCGACCGCATCCGCGCGCGCTACGCGATGTACCTGTACGAGTACGGCTATCGCCTGCTCGAACACGGCCGCACCGCCCAGGCGCGCACCGCGCTGGCGCAGTCGATGCAATACCAGGCCTCCATGGGCGCGGCCAAGGCCTTGGTACGCAGCCTGCTGCCGCGCTCGGCATGGCCGATGCTGCGGGCTTGAGTACGAACACCATTCGCGGTGGACCTGTCGAGCCGTAGCGTCGGGGCCCGGGTTCGACACGCTCACCACGAACGGGTGAGGAAAGTCGCGCGGGATGCGGGTTGGTGCGAACCGGTGGGAAGGGCGCGGAAACGCGGTATGGAGCGGCGGCGATGATGGGCCGATGGTTGATCGGCGCGCTGGCGATGTTGTCGGCGGCAGAGGCGCTGGCGGCGGACTTCTACATCCGGCCGGACGGCGGCGATGCCACGCAATGCGACGGCACTCGCGACGCCGCACGCGCGCCCGATGGTCACTGCGCGTGGTCGCACCCGTTCTTCGCGTTGCCGCCCGGAGAAGCCCCGCGGATGGCAGGCGGCGACACGCTGCACATCGCTGCCGGCAGTTATCGCATCGGCCTGGGCGCGCCGGGCGCCGCGCGTTGCAGCGAGGCGTTCCCCTGGGATTGCACCATGCCGCCGTTGCCTGCCGGCCGTGCCGGACAACCGACGCGCATTCTGGGCGATTGCTCGGCGAAGCCGGAGTTGTGGGGTGCCGAGCGCGCGCAGCAGATCTTCGATCTGTCCGGCAGCGCACACGTCGAACTCGCCTGCCTGGAACTGACCGATCACGCCAGTTGCGTGGAGAACCACTGCCACGGCGGCGAATGCGCAAGCGAAGTCGCGCGTTGCGAGCGCGACCGCTTTCCTTACGGCGATTGGGCCGGCACCGGACTGCGCGCGAAACATGCCTCGGACGTTCTTCTGCGCGATCTCGACATCCACGGCTTCGCCCTGCGCGGCGTGCACGCCGGCGGCCTGCGCGACTGGACGCTGCAGCGCGTGCGCATCGCGGGCAACGGCTGGGCCGGCTGGGACGGCGACATGGGCGAGGGCAGCGCCAACGCCGGTTCGCTGCGCTTCGAGCAGGTGGAGATCGCCTGGAATGGCTGTGCGGAGCGTCACCCCTCGGGACAGCCTTTCGGCTGCTGGGGCCAATCGGCAGGCGGTTATGGCGATGGGCTCGGCACGGCGGCCACCGGCGGAAACTGGCGCTTCGAGCGCATGCACGTGCACCACAACGCCAGCGATGGCCTCGATCTGCTTTACCTCACGCCGGCGGGCAGCATCGACGTCGTCGATTCGCGCTTCGAAGCCAACGCCGGCAACCAGCTCAAGGCATCGCACCGGATCCAGGTGCGGAATTCGACGCTGCAGGGCAGCTGCAGCGAACTCGGCCGCCACGGGCTGGCGCCGGGCGACCTCTGCCGTGCCGGGGGCAACGCCTTGGTGGTCAAGCTCGGCGACGCCGGCATCGCCGTCGAAGACAACGTGCTGGGCGGCGAGGGCGACTGCCTGCTCGTCACCGAGGGCGGCACGGCGGACACGGCAGTGAGCATTCGCGGCAATCGCTTCACCGGCTCGCCGCTGTGGAACGAGCCCGCGCGCGCCAGCTGCGGCTTCTACGCCCACGCCGGCGCGCCTGCCCTTGCGCTGCACGGCAACGAGTTCATCCGTACCCGCGGCGCATTTTGTCCGGAAGATAATCGCTGCGTCCGCTGATTATCTTGCCTACATAAATTTGCCGCGCCCGTTATTCGCGGTTTTTGCACGCGGACGGACAGCTCCGGCGAGCCCCGTCATGCCCACACCGAGCCCATGAAAAACAGCGGCTTGTGCACGCACAACGCGTGCCATGGCGCAGCGGGCCCGACAGTGTCTTCGTTAAAATGAAGTGATTCGCCAAACGCGCTCCTGAATCGTGCGAAGGTTTTTCCGCCTTCGGTAATATTTCCTCGTGGTTCCGTGATCGGCGACCCGTTACGGATTGTGTCGCGCACGCAGAATGCGCGCCGTTCCGACACGCCACCCACAGGGGAAGTCCTTGAAGAACTCGATCCAGTCGGCCTTCGGCCGGCGCTCCGTTCGTGCGCTCCTCGCTTCCGTGATCTTCTCGGCGGCGACGCTCGCGTCGGCGGACTCGTCCGCGGCCAACTTCTTCGTGCGCCTCGACGGCGGCGATGCCACGCAATGCACCGGCAAGGCGGACGCCGCCTATTCCGGTTCCGGCTCGGGCCAGGCCTGCGCCTGGAAGCACCCGTTCTTCGCGCTGCCGCCGGGCGGCCCCGCGCGCATCACCGGCGGCGACACGCTCACCATCGACTCGGGCAGCTACATGATGGGCCTGGGCGCCCCCGGCGCCGTGCTCTGCCATCAGTCGTGGAGCTGGGACTGCTACATGACGGCGGTGCCGAGCGGCCCGTCCGCTTCGCAGCCCACGCGCATCGTCGGCCGCGGCGCCACCGCGCCCGAGCTGTGGGGCACCGAGCGCGCCTCGATGGTGCTCAACCTGCAGAACAGCTCGAACGTCGAGGTCTCGAACATCGAGATCACCGACCACGAGAGCTGCATCGACCAGCACTGCCATGGCGGCGTGTGCGAGGGCGAGATCATCAAGTGCAACCGCGACGCCGCGCCGTGGGGCAAGTGGGCCGGCGTGGGCATCAAGGCCAGCGACTCGAAGAACGTTGCGCTCACCGACGTCAACGTGCACGGCATGGCGAATCGCGGCGTGCATGCGGGCCGTCTCACCGACTGGACGATGGAGCGCATGACGATCCGCGGCAACGGCTGGGCCGGCTGGGATGGCGACATTCCGAACGATGACACCAACGCCGGCACCATCGTCTTCCGTGAGCTGGAGCTTTCGTGGAACGGTTGCGGCGAGCGCTGGCCGGGCGGCGAACCCTGGGGTTGCTGGGGCCAGACCGCCGGCGGTTACGGCGACGGCCTCGGCACCGGCGCGACGGCGGGCCACTGGATCATCGAAGACTCCATGATCCATCACAACACCAGCGACGGCCTGGATCTGCTGTACATGAAGGAAGGCGGCCGCGTCACCATCCGCCGCACCTGGGCCGAGGGCAACGCCGGCAACCAGCTCAAGACCAAGGGCGATTCGCTGATCGAGAACTCGGTGATCGTGGGCAACTGCGCATACTTCGCGGGCTGGAAGAATATGTTCGACGGCGACCACTGCCGCGCGCTGGGCAATGCGCTGTCGATCGGCCTGCACACGGCGAGCGTGGCGAACATCGTGAACAACACGATCACCAGCCAGGGCGATTGCCTGGTGCTCAGCGGCAGCGGCGGCACGGCTGCGCAGCTCAATTTCACCAACAATCTGATGATGGGCGAAGTCGACTGGCGCCAGCCGTGGGATCGCAGCTGCGGCCACTATTCGGATGGCGGCAGCGAGAAGGTGACGTGGAAGAACAATCTCGTCAGCGGCGTGAAGAACGGTGCCTGCCCGGCGGGCAGCCTGTGCACGGTGCTGCCGATGATCGCCAGCGCGCTGTCGGCGAGCTTCGACCCGACGCCGCTGCCTGGCTCGCCGCTGATCGGCGCCGCCGACAGCGCCAGCGCGCCGGCGACGGATTACCGCGGACTCGCGCGCAGCGCGCCGGCCGACATCGGTGCCTACGAGTTCGGCGCCGCGTCCGGCTCGGGCACCGGCTCGGGCGGTGGCGATACGACGCCGCCGGAAACCGGCGATGGTGCGCTGTTCCGCAACGGCTTCGACTGACGGGACGTCAGTCCTCGAACCCGTCGCCGAAGATCGACGCACCGCCGCCGAGCCCCACGGCCACGACGGCGGTCGCGTTCCAGCCGGAGCCCGTGCTCACCGTGTAGGTGAAGGTCTCGATGCCGGCGGCGGCTGGCGCAGCCGTGTAGCGCACGGTGTCGTCGAGGTACAGCGTCGGGGTGCCATTGTCGTGCAGGGTCACGCTGCCGCCGCGGTCCGGCGCGCCCAGCGCGGCGATGCGCCGGCCGGCGGCCGCGGCGTCGTTGGTCTGCACCGCGAGCGTGCGCGTGCCGGTCGGGCTGCCGAAGTCGTAGATGTCGTCGGCCGCCAGCCAATTGGCCTCGAACGCTTGCCAGTGCGCCGCGAAGGCCGGTGCCGCACCCGCCGAGGTAGCGATCAAACCCACCGCCAATCCCTGCGCATCCGTGCCCGAGAACCACGCCGCCGGCAGCGGCGAAAGCTCGCCGACGAATTGCGGCGCGCCACCATCGACGGCGATCATCGGCCGCAGCGCCGCCGACTGCGGATTCACGAGCAGCATCAGTTCGATGCGCTGCGCATCGGCGAGGCCGGATGCCGCGATCGGCAGCACCGTGGCCTGGCCGGCCTCCTCGCGATGCAGCTTCAGTTGCATGCTCGAGCCGTCCAGCAGCAGCGCGACGAAGGCATCCTGCGTGCCGCGGCCGATCTGCACGCCCTGCAGCTGGCCGGCCTGCGGCGTGCCGTCGAAGAAGGGCGCCTGCAGTTCGGCGCGCACCACGAACATGTCGTCCGCCGCATCGATGTCCACGCCGAACTGGTAGCCCTGCGTCAACGAGTTCGCGCTGCCGGCGGCGGTGCCGTCGTCGATGTTGGCGAGCGTCAGCCGCGGCGCCTCGTCGGCGATGAACACGCGCGCCGCATCGAACAGCGCGGCGTAGTTGCTGCCGCCGTTCGACATCAGGCCGGTGAAGCCCAGCCCGAACAGCCCGCCCGCCGCCTTCGCAGGCACGAAATCGAGATGGCACGGCAACGGTGTCGACAGACCGTCAACGGGATCGAGCGCGAAGGCATCCGTGGTGTCGGGCCGGCCGTCGTTGTCGTCGTCCGGATCGGTCTCGTTGGCCGCGCCGTCGCCGTCCGCATCGGCCGGCAGCGCGGCCACGTTGCG
The DNA here is from genome assembly GCA_946481615.1 of uncultured Aquimonas sp. Next base: position 413 of record CAMLOR010000091.1, on the reverse strand, counting down.
GCGCACGCGCACGGTGGCCGGATTGGAAAGATCGCCGTCGTCGTCCCGCACCGCGTAGACGAACCGATCCGACCAGGCCGCACCGCCGCCGTGCGTGTAGGTGAAGGCGCCGCCGGCCGCCTGCACGGTGCCGGACGCGGGCGCCTGCACCACGACGAGACTGCCCGGGTCGAGCGCGCCGTCGCTGTCGTTGTCGTTGGCGAGCACGGGGATCGCGACGCCGCCGCCGGTTGCGACGCCGGCGTAATCGTCGCGCGCCACCGGCGCGATGTTGGGCGCGCCTTCGATGGCGCGGATCTCGATGGCATTGAGCGCCGGGTTCTCCAGCACGTGCAGGAACTCGAGATCGAGCGTGCCGCCGCTGGTGGTGACCAGCGCCGCGCGCATGATGGCGCCCTTGGCGCCGGCCTGCG
>CAMLOR010000090.1 GCA_946481615.1 uncultured Aquimonas sp. | reverse complement strand
CAGCACAAGCTCGATCCGGCCCACGTGGAAGCGCTGCGCCGCAACTCGCCGCTGGGCGAACTGCTGGCCGCCGGCATCGATGTGCGCCATCGCCCGCGCGAGATCATCAAGGAACGCATCGAGGACGTGGGCCGCCACGTCGTGCATCAGCTCGAACGCTTCCTCAATACGCTGGGCACGATCGCCGGCGTGGCGCCGCTGCTCGGCCTGCTCGGCACCGTGATCGGCATGATCCGCATGTTCCTGTCCATCCTCGAGCACGGCGTCGGCGATGTGACCCAGCTCGCCGGCGGCATCGGCCAGGCGCTGGTGACGACGGCCGCAGGCCTCGTGGTGGCGATCCCCGCGCTGATGTTCTACCGCTACTTCCGCGGCCGCGTGCTGGAATTCGTGGTCGACATGGAAAAGCAGGCGATGGCGCTGGTCGACACGCTGGACGCCGGCGCCGTGCACCATCCGGCGCCTTCGCGCCGGCGGAGCGCCGGATGAAGTTGAGCAGCAGCCGGCCGCACGACGAGCCGGAAATCGGCCTCGTGCCGCTGATCGACGTGGTGCTCACGCTGATCATCTTCTTCGTGGTGACCACCACGTTCGAGGACCGCGCGGCGCTCAAGGTTTCGCTGCCCGAGGCGAGCGTGGCGCCCGCGCAGGCGCCGCGCGAGCCGCTGCTGGTGGTGGTGGACGAGAAGGGCACGTTCTTCGTCGGTGGCAACGAAGTGCTCAAGCCCGAGGCCGCCGACCTGCGCGCCGCCATCGAGAAGGTGGCGGGCGACGATCGCGAACGCCAGGTGCTGCTGCGCGCCGATGCGCGTGCGCCGTGGCAGGCTGGCGTCACCGCGATGGACGTGCTCGGCCAGCTCGGCTTCGAGAACGTCTCCATCGCCACCGTGCAGGCGGCCGAGACGCCGCCGTGAGCGCGGACACCGCGCGCGGCAGCGCCGCCGCCACTTACCGCCGCCTGCTATCGCACGCGAAGCCGTACTGGATCTTCGCGGCGCTGGCGTTGCTCGGCATGATCTTCGATGCCGGCGCGACGGGGCTGTTCACCTATCTCATCAAGCCGATGCTCGACGAGCTGTTCGTCGCGCGCAATTCGACCGCGATTTCATGGATGCCGGTGCTGCTCGTCGGCCTGTTCCTGCTGCGCGGCGTGGCCACCTATCTCACCGACTACGGCATGGCGCGCATCGGCCGCAGCGTGGTGCGCGACCTGCGCGTGCAGGTGTTCGGCCACTATCAGCGCCTGCCGGCCGCGTATTTCGACCGCGAGCCTTCCGGCAAGGTGATCTCGCGCATCGTCTACAGCGCCGAGCAGGTGGCGCAGGCCTGCGCGGAAGCGGTGAAGGTGTCGATCCTCGACGGCCTCACCGTGCTGGCGATGATCGCCGTGATGCTCTATCACAGCCCCAGCCTGACGCTGTACCTGTTCGTGATGGTGCCGCTCACTGCCATCGTCTGGCAGTTCGTGGGCAAGCGCTATCGCCGCATCAACCGCCGCATCCAGGGTTCGATGGGCGATGTCACCGGGCGCGTCGAAGAGGCCGTCGAAGGCAACCGCGAAGTGCGCATCTACGGCGCCCAGGCGCGCGAGGCCGAGCGGTTCGACCGCGCCACCGAACAGGCGCTTTCGCTCAACCTCAAGATCGCGAGCACGAACGCGCTCAGCACCTCGACCATCCAGATCGTCGCCGCCAGCGCGCTGGCGGCCATCGTATGGCGTGCCACCCGGCCGGACCTGCTGGAAACGATGGGGCCGGGCACCTTCATGTCGCTGATCACCGCCATGCTGGTGATGCTGCCTTCGCTCAAGCGCCTCACCACGGTGCAGGCAACGGTGCAGCGCGGCGTCGCCGCGGCGGACGAATTGTTTTCGGTGCTCGACACGCCGGCGGAAGTCGACAGCGGAACGGTGGCCCTGGCGCGGGCGCGCGGCGACATCGAATTCCACGACGTGCGCCTTGCGTATGACGGCGCGTCCGGCGCCGCACTCGACGGCGTGTCGCTGCGCTGTCCGGCCGGCAGCGTGACGGCCCTGGTCGGCCGCTCCGGCAGCGGCAAGACCAGTCTCGTCAGTCTGCTGCCGCGCTTCTACGAGCCGACTTCCGGCGCGGTGCGCCTCGATGGCGTGCCGCTGCCGGACTACCGCTTGGCGGATCTGCGCGCGCAGATCGCGCTGGTGAGTCAGCGGGTCGTGCTGTTCAACGGCAGCATCGCGGAGAACATCGCCTACGGTTCGCTGCACGCGGCTTCGGATGCGGAAATCGCGCATGCCGCGGAAGCCGCCAACGCGATGGAGTTCATCGCGAAACTGCCCGAGGGCCTGCGCAGCCCCGTCGGCGAGCGCGGCGCGCTGCTTTCCGGCGGCCAGCGCCAGCGCATCGCCATCGCGCGCGCCCTGCTGAAGAACGCGCCGATCCTGATCCTCGACGAGGCCACCAGCGCGCTCGACACCGAATCCGAGCGTCTGATCCAGGACGCGCTGGCCACGCTGATGCGCGACCGCACCACGCTGGTGATCGCGCATCGCCTGTCGACGGTGGAACACGCCGACCAGATCGCGGTGATGGATGGCGGGCGCATCGTCGAACTTGGCCGTCACGGCGAACTGCTCGAGCGCGGCGGCGTCTACTCGGCCCTGTACCGGCTGCAGTTCCGCGACGAAGCCGTGGCGGGCTGAGCGTGGCGCTCGACCGGCAACGCCTCGAAAAGCTGTTGCAGTGGCTGGAAGACCGCTGGTACCGCGGGGTGCCGCCGGAATGGTGGTTGCGTTCGATCTCGCGCGCATACGGCGCACATGTCCGACGGCGCCGCCGCGATTTCCTGCGCGGACGCGGCGTGCAGCGTGCGGGCGTGCCGGTGATCGTGGTGGGGAATCTGACGGTGGGCGGCGCAGGCAAGACGCCGGTCGTGCTGGCGCTCGCGCACGCGCTGCAGGAACGCGGCTGGAAGCCGGGCATCGTTTCGCGCGGCTATGGCGGGCAGGCCAAGGGTCCTCTGCTGGTGAAAACGCGCGCGAGCGCTTCGTTCGTGGGTGACGAACCGCTGATGCTGGCGCGCCGCAGCGGCGCGCCGGTAGCCGTCGCGGCGCGGCGCATCGAGGCGGTGCGCCTGCTCGAGCGTGAGTCGGGCGTGGACGTGGTGATCGCCGACGACGGCCTGCAGCACTACGGCTTGGCGCGCGACGTCGAGATCGTCGTGATCGACGGCTTGCGCCGCTACGGCAACAATCTGCTGTTGCCTGCCGGCCCGCTGCGCGAGCCCGTGGCGCGCGCCGACGCCGCCGACTTCCGGCTCGTCAACGGCGGCTTCGAGCGCTCCAACGAAGAACGGATCCATGTCGAGCTCGGCGAGGTACTGGCCCTCGACGAAAGCCAGTCGCTCCCGATCGGCGCCTTCGCCGGACGCCGCGTGCACGCCGTGGCCGGCATCGGCAACCCCGAACGCTTCTTCAAGAATCTGCGCGACCACGGCGTGGAGGTCGAACCCCACCCGTTTCCCGACCACCATCCGTTCGTCGCCGACGACCTGCAGTTCCGCGATGGCGCCCCGGTCCTCATGACCGAAAAAGACGCCGTCAAATGCCGCGAATTCGCCACCCCCGGCCAGTGGTACGTGCGCGCCCACACCCGCCTGCCGGAACGCTTCCTCGACGCCCTCGAACGTAAACTGCCCCGATGACCCCCGACCTGGACTTCGTCGTCGCCATTCCGGCCCGCTACGCCTCGACCCGCCTGCCCGGCAAGCCGCTGCGCCTGATCGCAGGCGAACCCATGATCGTGCACGTGGCACGCCGCGCGATGGAGGCGGGTGCGGCGGAGGTGGTGGTCGCCACCGACGATGCGCGCATCGCGCAAGCCGTGGAGCCGTTTGGCGTGCAGGTGTGCATGACGTCTCCCGACCATGCTTCCGGCACCGACCGTCTTGCCGAATGCGTCGCCCAGCGCGGCTGGGCAGACGATCGCATCGTAGTGAACCTGCAGGGTGACGAACCGCTTTGCCCGCCCGAGGCCATCCGCACCGTGGCGCATGCGCTCGCGGATTCCGGTGCCGCCATCGCCACGCTCGCAACGCCGATCCGCGATGCGGCCGAACTGTTCGATCCGAACGCCGTGAAAGTGGTGTGCGACGGGGCTGGCAATGCGCTGTATTTCAGCCGTGCACCCATCCCCTGGCACCGCGACGCATTCGCCGCGGACCGCACTGCCGTGCCTGCGGGGAATGCGTGGCTGAGGCATCTTGGCCTCTATGCCTACCGGATCGAGGCGTTGGCGCGCTTCGCGGCGGCTCCCGCAAGCGGGCTCGAGCGTATCGAGTCGCTCGAACAACTGCGCGCCCTGCAGATGGGCTGGAAGATCGCCGTCGCGGTTTCGGAATTGCCGTTGCCGGGGGGCGTGGATACCCCCGAAGACCTCGCGCGCGTCGAACGGCTGATGTCCGGGGTCCTGTAATTTTTCCAAACGTGCGCCTTCGGCCCGCGGTGCGTTTCCTGGCTCCGGCACGTCACGTGTCGCCAACGGGAACGGCACCATGTCCGGACCGACCTCCGTACTGAGCGGCGTCGCACTCCTCCTCGGCCTAGCCGCCAGCGCCTCCGCGAGTTCCGACCTCTCGATCCAGATCGCCGAATCTGCCGATCCTGCCAAGATCTCCAGCCAGGTCGCCTACACCTTCACGGTGGCCAATGCCGGGCCGCATCCGGTCACTGGGTTGGTCGAAACCGTCGTACAGATATCATCTCCCGCGACGTTCTCTAGTATCGACGATTCATGGAACTGCGAAATCCAGCCCGGAGGAGGTTGGCAGACGGCCGTGTGTTCCCATTCGGAACTGGACGTCGGTCGCGTCCTGACGTTGAAGTTCGTCGCGCAAATGCCCGACAAACCTGGCCCCGTTGCCGTCACGGCCACTGTCCGCAACGTTTCCGATCCCGATCCGAACCCGGCGAACGATAACGACGACGAAACCACCGAGGTCTACGTCAACAAGCCCCCCGTGGTCGGCGATCAGACCTTCGTCGTCGCAGAAGACGTGTGGAAGGGCGGAGCGCCGGAGAAATTCGCCTCCATCTACGCGGTGGACGACGGCTACGAAGCTCCCTTGTCGTTCTCGAGCGCCAATGTTCCGGATGTTTTCGAACTCGATCCGTCCACCGGCGACTTATCGGCGAAAGGGTCGCTCGACTACGAGGGCCACGGCCCCTACCACTTCGATGTGGCCGTTGGCGACGGTGACCTGACCACCGTTAGCCACATGATCGTGACGCCTACCGACATGGACGAAGCGCCCGTCGCGACGCCGAACCGCTACGCCGTGCCCCGCGGCGAGCCGCTGGTCATGATCGCGCCGGGCCCGCTGTTCGACGATTTCGACCCGGAAGGCGCGCAGATCATGGCGCTGCTGGCCGACCAACCCGTGTACGGCACGCTGTCGCTGGCCAGTTCGGGCGCCTTCCAGTACACGCCACCGCCGGCGTTCGTCGGCGAAGACTTTTTCCACTACAGCGTTACTGATGGCTCCAAGTACTCGCAATCCGCACAAGTCACACTGGTGGTTGCGGATGTCGGCGGCCCCGGGGCGCCACAGGCCGCCGCTGATACCTACGAGGTCGTGGCCGACACGCCTTTCGTGGCCGGACCGGAAATCGGCGTGCTCGCCAACGATTCCGATCCGAACCCGAAAGACAAACTCTCCGCATTTCCCGCAACGTCGCCTGCGCACGGCACTGTCACGCTGGCCGAAGACGGATCTTTCGTCTACGTGCCGAAGCACGGGTTCACCGGTAGCGACGGCTTCACCTACTGGGCCTATGACAACCTCTTCCTGTCGAAAGCCGCTGCCGTCACCTTCACCGTCGCCCCGCCGATCGATCTTCCGCCGAGCGTCGCCGATCAAACGTTCAAAGTATCGGAGTACGCCGCGCCCGGCGGTGTCGGAACGGTCGCTGCGTCGGATGTCGACACCGATCCTTCGAAGCTCGTGTTTTCCGCGGCGCTCGCGGGCCTCCCGTTCACGCTTTCGCCGGATGGCCAACTCACGCTGGCTGGGCCACTCGATTTCGAAGCACAGCAACGTTACCGGTTCGATGTGCAGGTCAGCGATGGCAAGTCGGTGGACGATGCCTCCATCACCATCGACGTGATCGACGAAGATGGTGCCGACGACACGCCCGACGCGCCCATCGTGCCGGACCAGGTCTTCGGCGTGCCCGAAAACTCGCCGCCGGCCACCGAACTCGCGCTCATCAAATACATCGACGTTGACAAGGACAAGATCGCTTTCGTCGCCACCAGCCCCAGCGCGCCGTTCGATTTGATGCCCAAGGGCATCTTCATGCTGGCCAAGGGCATGACGCTCGACTACGAGCAGAAGCCGAGCTACCACATCGCTGTAAGAGGGACAGACACCGACGGCCTTTCCGACGAAGCGTTGATCACGCTCGTCGTGATACCAAGAGAGTGTGAAAACTCGCAAGACGACACTGACGGCGATCTTGTCTGCAACGAAGCTGACGGCGACGACGATGGTGACGGCGTTCCCGATGCGAGCGACAACTGCGATTTCGCCGCCAACCCGGAGCAGCAGGACAGCAACGGCAATGGCATCGGCGACGCCTGCGAAAATGGCGACTCCGACGGCGACGGCGTACCGGGCGAAGATGGCAATGGCGGTGGCGACAACTGCCCTTTGCGCGACAATCCCGACCAGACCGACACCGATGGCGATGGCCAGGGTGACGCCTGCGATAAAGACGACGACGGCGATGGTGTCGACGACTCCGGCGAAGGAAACAGCGCAGACAACTGTCCGCTGGCGATCAATCCCGACCAGGTCGATACGGATGGCGATGGTCTCGGCGACGCCTGTGACGACGCGCCGCAAGACGCGGACGCCGATGATGACGGCGTCGGCGATGGCAACGACAACTGCCCGGCCGTCGACAACCCGGACCAGCTCGACACCGACGGCGATGGCGTAGGCGACGCCTGCGACAGCGCGCCGAGCAACCCCGATGGCGACGGTGACGGTGTGGCCGACGGCAATGACAATTGTCCGGCCGTGGCGAATCCCGACCAGGACGACATCGACGGCGACGGGGTCGGCGATGCCTGCGATGCCGCATCCAACGATCCCGATGGCGACGACGATGGCGTGGGCGACGGCAGCGATAATTGTCCGGCAGTCGACAATCCGGACCAGCAAGATTCCGATGGCGACGGCGTCGGTGACGCCTGCGACGAGGCGCCGCTCGAAGCGGACGGCGACGATGACGGTGTCGACGACGGCATCGACAATTGCCCGAGCATCGCGAATCCCGATCAGAAGGATTCCGACGGGGACGGCACCGGGGATGTCTGCGACGATAGCCCGGGCTCGGGCGACCAGGATGGGGATGGCATCGTCGAAGGCCAGGACAACTGCTCGACGATCAGCAACCCGGATCAGCAAGACAACGACCACGACGGCATCGGCGACGCTTGCGACAACCCGAACGGGACCGTCGAAGCCGATCTATCCATCTTGAAATCGAACGGCGTGAACGGTGTCGTGGCGGATGCCGATACGGTGTACGTGATCGATGTCCGCAACGAAGGCCTCGACACCGCGATCGCGAGCATCATCGATACACTGCCGGCCAACCTGCACGACGGCGCCTGGACGTGCCAGGTGATCGCGTCGCCCACGCCGGTGGATTGCCCGACGGCAGCCGGCAACGGCAACGTCGATGTGGACGTGCCGATGCAGCCCGGTGATCACGTGCGCGTACACGTCGTGGCACGCGTCTCGGGCGAGCAGGGCACCTTTGTCGCGAATACCGCCAGCGTCGCCGTCGGCACCGGTCAATCCGATACCGATCCGGCGAACAATCAGTCGACGGACGAAGACCCCATCGTCCCCGACGCGGTCTTCCGCGACGGCTTCGAGGACTGACGCCCGAGGGCGATCCGCAGCGAAACCGGTGGAGCGGGCCGTGCTTGCCCGCTCCACCGCCTCCCCCGGCATAATGCCCGCGCCTTCCCCGCAGGACGCGCGCGCCACGCATGAATGCCCTTCCACTTGCGCCGGAGCTGATCGACCAGCTCGAATGGGTGAATTCACCCCCGCGCAGCCTGCGTTCGCAGCGGGGGCGGGTATTGCTGCTGGCGTTCTGGAGCGCGGGCTCGGTCTACAGCCACAACCTGCTGGAAGACCTGCGCAACGTGCATGGCAAACATGCCGACGGCGTATCCGTCTACGGCATCCACACGCCCAAGTTCGATGCCGAGCGCAGCTCGCGCCTGCTGCTCAAGGCCATCAACCGCCTGGGCGTGCGGTTCCCGGTGGCGCACGATCCGGCGTACGTCACCTGGCAGCACTACGGCGTGCGCGCCTGGCCGTCGGTGGCGGTGGTTGACACCAAAGGCCAGCTGGTCGAGATCGTCAGTGGCGATCTGCAGCGCGACACGCTCGACGCACTGGTTTCGCGCCTGCTGGAGGAGGCCGGCGCCAACGACCACCGCGTCTACGAAACCGCGCAGCCTTCGCTCAAGCCCGAACCGCGCCTGCCGCTGTGCTTTCCGTCCGGTCTGGCGGTGACGCAGAACCATCTCTACGTTTCCGACACCGGCCACCACCGGATCCTCGAATGCAGCCTGGACGGCCGCATCCTGCGCCAGTTCGGCTCGGGGAGTCCGGGATTCCTCGACGGCGGCAGTGCCGAGTGCAGTTTCCAGTCGCCGCGCGGCATCACGGTGATGAAGGACACGCTCTACGTCGCCGACACCGGCAACCACGCTTTGCGCCGGGTCAGGCTGCTCGATGGCGATGTCGACACGCTGGCCGGCAATGGCCGCGCCGGCAATCCGACGGGCGAGATGCAGAGCCTGCCGTCCGACATGCCACTCAATGCGCCGTGGGACGTGGCCGGGGCCTTCGACCGCCTCTACCTCGCCATGCCCGGCACGCAGCAGATCTGGGAATTCGATCTTGGCAAGCGCAGCCTCCGGCCCATCGCAGGCTCGGGCCGTCTGGCGCTGGCCGACGGCGTGGGCGCCAGCGCGGCCTTCGCTCAGCCGGGCGGCCTGGCCCTGGTGCAGCAGACGTTGTACGTGGCCGATAGCGCGGGCTCGGCTATCCGCAGCGTGCAGCTGGCCAATGGCGGCGTGCAGACGCTGGTGGGGCACGGGCCCTTCGATTTCGGCGACCAGGACGGCACGCGCAGCGCCGCGCGCCTGCAGTATCCGCTGGCGCTGGCGCTCGACCCGCGCTCGCCGTTGCTGTGGATCGCCGACACCTACAACGACACGCTCAAGATGCTGCGCCTGGGCGGCGGCGATCTGCGGCGCTACGAGCTGAATTACCGACTGCACGAACCCGGCGCCATCGCGGCCTCGCCCGGGGCCCTGTGGGTGGCCAACACCAGCGCGCATGAAGTGCTGCGCATCGACCTCGACACCGGCAGCGTGCGGCGGCTGCCGATCGGCGAATGACGCAGGCCACGGCGAACCCCGCGAGCTTCGACGGCAAGGAATTCGCGCGCTCGCTCACGGCCGCGCCCGGTGTCTACCGGATGTACGGCGCCGACGATGCGGTTCTGTACGTCGGCAAGGCCGCGTCGCTCAACAAGCGCGTGGCGAGCTATTTCAACCGCGGCCCGCGCGAGCCGCGTCTGTACGCCATGATCAGCCAGATCGCGCGCATCGAAGTGACGGTGACGCGCACGGAAGGCGAGGCGCTGCTGCTCGAGAACCAGCTGATCAAATCACTCAAGCCGCGCTACAACGTCCTGCTGCGCGACGACAAGAGCTATCCGTACATCTATCTCACCTCGGACGATCCGGTGCCGCGCCTGACCTTCTTCCGCGGTGCGCGCAGCCTGCCGGGGCGTTTCTTCGGGCCGTATCCCAGCGCCTCCACGGTGCGCGAGACGCTCGACATCATCCACAAGCTCTTCAAGCTGCGCAGTTGCGAGGACAGTGTGTTCCGCAACCGCAGCCGGCCGTGCCTGCAGTACCAGATTCAGCGCTGCAGCGCGCCCTGCGTGAACCTGATCGACCCGGCGGCGTATCACGACAGCGTGCACCGCACCGAGTTGTTCCTCGATGGCAAGGGCGACGCGCTGGTCGACGAGCTCGGGTCCGCGATGGAGAAGGCCGCGCGCGAGCTCGATTTCGAGGAAGCCGCGCGCCTGCGCGATCTGATCGCCAACCTGCGCAAAGTGCAGGCACGCCAGTACGTGGACGGCGACCGCGCCGAACTCGACGTGCTCGCCTGCGTGATGGACCAGGGCCAGGCCTGCGTCATGCTGTTGTGCTTCCGCGATGGCATGAATCTCGGTACCCGCGGCTTTTTCCCGCGCACCAACGGCTCGGAGGACGCGGGCGAGGTGCTCGGCGCCTTCGTCACGCAGTACTACCTCGACCAGCGCCCGCCGCGCGAAATCGTGCTCAGCCATGACATCCCCGATCGCACGCTCATCGAGGACGTGTTCTCGCAACAGGTCGGCGCCCGCGTGCAATTGAAGTGCAGCGTGCGCGGCGACCGCGCGCGCTACCTGGCGCTGGCGCGCCACAACGCGGAAATCTCGTTGTCGACCGAGCTTTCCAGCAGCGCCACCCAACGCATGCGCCTGCACTCGCTGCAGGAACTGCTGCAGCTGGAACAGCCGCCGCAGCGCACCGAATGCTTCGACATCAGCCACACCATGGGCGAGGCCACCGTGGCGAGCTGCGTGGTGTTCGACGCCGAGGGCGCGGTGCGCCAGCAATACCGGCGCTACAACATCACGGGCGTGGCGCCCGGCGACGATTTCGCCGCGATGCGGCAGGTGCTCGAGCGCCGCTTCAAGCGCGCGAAAGAGGAGGGCGTGGTGCCCGACCTGCTGCTGATCGACGGCGGCCGCGGGCAGCTGCAGCAGGCCCTCGACGTGCTGAAGGAACTCGAGGTCGAGGGCATCCGTGTGGTGGGCGTGGCGAAAGGCCCGGAGCGCCGCGCGGGGCACGAGGCACTGGTGACCCCCGACGGGCGCGAGCTGCGGCCCGGCCCCGAATCGCCGGCCCTGCAGCTGATCCAGCAGATCCGCGACGAGGCCCACCGTTTCGCCATCACCGGCCACCGCGGCAAGCGCGCCAAGGCCCGCCAGCGCAGCAAACTCGAGGACATCCCGGGCATCGGGGCGCGCCGTCGCGCTATGCTGCTGAAACATTTCGGCGGGCTGGCCGGATTGCGCAAGGCAGGCGTGGAGGAAATCGCGCGCGTCGAAGGCATCAACGCCGCCCTGGCCCAACGCATCTACACCGCGCTGCACGGCCTGGAGCCGGGCGGCGCCCTGGGAGGCCCGTGAAGCTCACCATCCCCACCATCCTCACGCTGTTCCGCATCGTGCTGATCCCGGTGCTGGTGGTGGTGTTCTACCTGCCCTACGGCTGGAGCAACATCGTCGCGGCGATGATCTTCGCGCTGGGCGCCATCACCGACTGGCTGGACGGCTGGATCGCGCGCCGCTACGGCATGTATTCGAAGTTCGGCGCCTTCCTCGA
>CAMLOR010000089.1 GCA_946481615.1 uncultured Aquimonas sp. | reverse complement strand
GCGCAGGTCGACGAATTCGATGTTGTTGTCTTTGATCAGTTTCTGGACGTGCTCGTAGGACATTGCCCGCTCCGCGGTAAAGGATGTGAGCGGCATTTAGCAACGGTTGTGCCACGTGCAACCCGTTGTTTCATCTGGCGGAGCGGGGTTTCGACGCACCGAACTGGTGCAGAGCGGGGCTGCGGTGCACCATGGCGGTGAGGCCCGGGTTCGACAGGCTCACCCCGAACGGGTACGGGATTCCGCCGGAGAGCCACGCGCGCGGGTCAAACTCGCGACGACCGTTCGCGGTGAGCCTGTCGAACCGTCGCCCCGACCTTTCCGCTACCGTTGCCGCAACCTGCGAAAACCGTTCGCGGTGAGCCCGTCGAACCGCCGCCCCAGTCCGCCTCTCCCGTTCACGGTGAGCCTGTCGAATCCGCCGCCCCAGTCCATGAGCCCCGACTACCCCCGCGATCTCCACGGCTACGGCCCGAACCCGCCGCACGCGAACTGGCCGGGCAACGCCCGCATCGCGCTGCAGTTCGTCTTCAACCTCGAGGAAGGCGGCGAGAACTGCGTGCTGCACGGCGACCCCGGCAGCGAGCAGTTCCTGAGCGAGATCGTCGGCGCGGCGAGCTATCCCGCGCGCCACATGAGCATGGAATCGATCTACGAATACGGCTCGCGTGTCGGCGCCTGGCGCCTGCTGCGCGAGTTCGAGCGGCGCGACCTGCCGCTCACCGTGTTCGGCGTGGCGATGGCGATGGAGCGCACGCCGGAGTTGACGCAGGCCTGCGTGCAGCTCGGGCACGAGATCGCCTCGCACGGGTATCGCTGGATCCACTACCAGGCCATGGACATCGAGACCGAGCGCGAGCACCTGCAGCGCGCCGTCGAGATCCACACGCGCGTGACGGGCTCGCGGCCGCTGGGCTGGTACACGGGGCGCGACAGCCCCAACACGCGCCGCCTCGTGGTCGAGCACGGTGGCTTCGAGTACGACTCCGACTACTACGGCGACGAGCTGCCGTTCTGGATGAGCGTCGAAGGCCAGCCGCACCTCGTGGTGCCCTACACGCTGGACGCCAACGACATGCGCTTCGCCACGCCGCAGGGCTTCAACACGGCGACGCACTTCTTCGAGTACCTGCGCGACAGCTTCGACGTGCTGTATGCCGAGGGCGCCGAAACGCCGAAGATGATGTCGATCGGCATGCACGCGCGCCTGCTCGGGCGGCCGGGGCGCTTCGTGGCCCTGCAGAAATTCCTCGACCATGTCGCGAAGCACGACCGCGTGTGGATCGCGCGCCGCATCGACATCGCGCGGCACTGGAAGCAGCAGCATCCCTACGAGGCCCGGCCATGACGCTCGACCATCTCAATGAATTCGACCGCACCGTGTTCGTCGCCGCCCTCGGCGAAATCTTCGAGCACTCGCCCTGGGTGGCGGAAGCGGTCTACGACTTTCGGCCTTTCGCCGATGTCGATGCGCTGCACGCGGCGATGGCGGCGGCGGTGGACGCCGCGCCGGTCGAACAGCAGCTCGCGCTGATCCGCGCCCATCCGCAGCTGGCCGGCAAGACCGCGATCGCAGGCGCGCTGACGGAGGCTTCGACGCGCGAGCAGAAGGGCGCGGGGCTCGATCAGTGCACGCCGGAGGAATACGCCCGGCTACATGCGCTCAACGCCGCGTACGAGGAAAAGTTCGGCTTTCCCTTCATCATCGCGGTGCGCGGCCATACGCGCGGCTCGATCATCGATGCCATGCAGCAGCGGCTGGCGTCCGATCCCGTCACCGAGCACCACGAAGCCCTGCGCCAGATCGCGCGCATCGCGCGCCTGCGGCTTGGCGATAAGATCACGGGCTGACCGACACGACGAGATCCCGATGGCCCTGCCCGCGCTCGACCCCGACGCTCCCGATTTCACCCGCCGCCACGTCAACCTGGCCGATGCGCGCCTGGGCGCCGTCGCGCTCGAATGCAGCGACGATTTCTTCGCGGACCGGCAGCGCATGCTCAACCCCGAGCCGGCCGTCTTCATCCCCGGCAAGTACGACCAGAACGGCAAGTGGATGGACGGCTGGGAATCGCGCCGCAAGCGCGTGGCCGGTCACGACTGGTGCATCGTGCGGCTGGCGCGGCCGGGGCGCGTACGCGGCGTCGATCTCGACACTTCGCACTTCACCGGCAACTATCCGCCGGCGGCCTCGCTCGAGGCCTGCTTCGTGGCCGAAGGCGACCCGGATGCGCATACGACCTGGCATCCGCTGCTGCCTTCGGTGAACCTGCGCGGCAATTCGCATCACTATTTCGAACTGGCGGACGACGCGCCGGTTTCGCATCTGCGCGTGAACCTGTATCCCGACGGTGGGCTGGCGCGCCTGCGCGTGTACGGCACGCCGGAGTTCGATCCGGCCTCGCGCGATGCGGACGGGCTGGTCGATCTGGCCTCTGCCTTGAACGGCGCCACCGTCGTCGCGGCGAACAACCAGCACTTCGGTCTGGCCAGCGCGCTGCTGATGCCGGGACGCGGCATCAACATGGGCGATGGTTGGGAGACGCGCCGCCGGCGCGAGCCGGGCAACGACTGGTGCGTGATCGCGCTGGCGCGGCCGGGGGTCATCGAGGCCATCGAAGTCGATACCGCGCATTTCAAGGGGAACTATCCGGACCGCTGCTCGCTGCATGGCGCGTTCGTGCCGGGCGGCACGCCGGAATCGCTGGTGACGCAGGCGATGTTCTGGCCGTTGCTGCTGCCGGAGCAGAAGCTGCAGATGGATCACCAGCACCATTTCACGCGCGAGATCGCGAAGCACGGCCCGGTCACGCACGTGCGTTTCGACATCCATCCCGACGGCGGTGTGTCGCGCCTGCGCCTGCGTGGCAGGCCGGCGTGAGTTTCCTCGCACTGATCGTCGAGCCGCTGACGCCGGAGGCCTTCGCGCCGTTCGGCGAGGTGATCGAGCCGGCCTCGGCGAAGCAGGTATATGCGATCAACGAGGGCACCGCGCAACGCTTCCATGATCTGACGAACGTCGACTGTTCGACGCAGGGCGGGCGCGCGATCGTCTCGATCTTCCGCGCCGCGCCGCGCGAGCTGCCTTTCACGGTGCAGATGCTCGAGCGGCATCCGCTGGGCAGCCAGGCCTTCGTGCCGCTGGATCCCGGCCTGCGCTATCTCGTCGTGGTCGGCGAAGCGCCGGAGTCGACGCCGCGGGCTTTCTTCGCCGATCGGGGACGCGGGGTGAACCTGCGTCGCGGGGCCTGGCACCATCCGTTGATCGCGCTGGATCGCGAAAGCGACTTCCTCGTGATCGATCGCGGCGGGCCGGGGGCCAACTGCGACGAAATGGTACTGCCGCAATCCTGGGTGCTTTCGCTCTGACTTCCTCATGATCCTGCCCACTCTCATGATGGCTTTCGCGATGACGATTCCCGACATCGACGCATTGCTTGCCCGTTACGACGGCGACGTTCCCGGCGCCTCCGTGCTCGCGGTCAAGGATGGCGAAACCGTACTGGCGAAGTCCTACGGCTACGCCGATCTCGAAGCGCGGGTGCGCGCCACGCCGCAGACCAATTACCGTCTCGCCTCGGTGACCAAGCAGTTCACGGCCGCCTCGATCCTGCTGCTCGCCGAGGACGGCAAACTCTCGATCGACGATCCGGTGAAGCGTTGGCTGCCATCGCTCCCGGCCGCCGCCGACGCGGTTACGATCCGGCATCTGCTTTCCCACACCAGCGGCCTGATCGATTACGAAGACGTGATGCCGGCGGATACGAAGGATCCGCTGCATGACGCCGACGTGCTGCGCATCCTCGAAGGCCAGAACCGCACCTACTTCGCGCCGGGCACGTCCTACCGTTACAGCAACAGCGGCTATGCGCTGCTGGCGCTGATCGTGGGGAAGGCTTCAGGCAAGGATTTCGCCAGCTTCCTGCGCGAACGCATTTTCCTGCCGCTCGGCATGAACGATACGGTGGCTTTCGAGGACGGCATCTCGACAGTGGCGAACCGCGCCTACGGCTACAGCGAGATCGACGGCCGCTGGCAGCGCACCGATCAGAGCCTGACCAGCGCCGTGCTCGGCGACGGCGGCATCTACTCCTCGATCGAGGATCTGGCGAAGTGGAACGCGGCGCTCGACGATTCGCGCCTGCTGATCGAGGCCTCGCGCAAGCTCGCCTTCTCGCCCCACACGACGACGGACGAACCCGACGTCGAGCACTACGGTTTCGGCTGGCGCCTCAACGGCGGCACGCAATGGCACTCGGGCGAGACCATCGGCTTCCGCAACGCGATCGTGCGTTGGCCCGAACAAAAGCTCACGGTTATCGTGCTCACGAACCGCGACGATCCGGAGCCTTACCGCACCGTGCTGGCCATCGGCGCGCTGTTCCGCGAGTAGAAGGAAATCTCGTTTTCCTCGCCCGGCGGCTTGATCGGGTGGCGGTAGGCGAAACCGAGTTTCCGCAGCAGGCCGATCGAGGCAACGTTGTCCGGCACCACGATGGCGCCGACTTCGCGTACGCCGAGGCGGCGTTCGCCGTCTTCGAGCACCGCGGTCGCCGATTCGCGGCCGTAGCCGCTGCTGCAGTGGCGCTGCAGGAAGGAGAAACCGATGTCGGGTTGCTCGAGCCAGTCGCGCTTGAGCAGGCCGCACATGCCGATCTTCTCGCTGGTTTCGCGCAGCGTGACGCGCATCAGGCCGAAGCCGTGCTGCGCGTACATCGCCCAGGGGCCGGCACGCAGGTAGGCAGGTACATCGGCCGGGGTGCGCACGCCACGGTCGCCGATCCAGCGCTTGAAGCCGGGATCGTTGAGCAGTTCGCAGATGAAGTCGGCATCGGCCTCGGTGAGCGCGTCGAGGCGCAGCCGCGCGGTTTCGAGCGAGGGAGGCGTCATGGCGTCTTCGCCTGGAACCAGCGCGCGATGGCGGCGCGTTCTTCTTCGGTCATCTGCGTGAGGTTGCCGGGCGGCATCACCTTGGTCACGACGACCTGCTGGTTGATGAGCGCGGCGTGGGCGTCGATCTGTTCGGGGGTGTCGAACATCATGCCTTTCGGGGCGCTGGGCATGAGTTTGGGCGTGGCGGAGTGGCAGGAGACGCAATGCTTCGCCGCGAGCGCCTTGACGTGGGCCGTGTCGACAGGCGTGGTGTCGACCGCGGCCGGAATGGGTGCGGCAGACGGGAGGCTCGGCATCTGGGTTCCCGCCTGCGCGGGAACGACGGGCGCGGGCTTCGGGGCCAGCGCGAAGGCGAGCACCACGAGGACGGCGCCGCCGGCGGCGAGCAGCCACCAGGCGCGGCCGCCGCTGTGCCAGAGCACGAAGAACTGGCGGATCAGCGCGCCCGCGAGCATGAAGCCGGCGAGCATCAGCCAGTTCCACTCGTGCGACCACGCGTTCGCGTAGTGGATCGCCAGCATCGAGAACACGACGGGCAGCGTGAAGTAGGTGTTGTGCACCGAGCGCTGCTTGCCGCGCGCGCCATCGAGCGGATTGGGCGTTTCGCCCTTCGACAGCGCCGCGACCAGGCGTTTCTGCCCCGGGATGATCACGAAGAACACATTGGCCGACATGATCGTGGCCAGCGTCGCACCCGCGATCAGGAACGCGGCGCGACCGGAGAAGACCTGCGTCGTGCCCCAGCACAGCGCGACGACCAGCACCGCCACCAGCGCGCCGAGCACGTTGTCGCGGAAGCCGACGGCCTTGCAGAGCAGGTCGTAGACGATCCATCCGCCGGCGAGGAAGCCGAGCGCCGCGAGCACGGCCTGCGTGCCGGTCAGCGCCATCACGTTCGGATCGATCAGCCAGATCGCCGGCGAGTGCAGGTAGATCAGCGCGAACAGCGCGAAGCCCGACATCCACGTCGTGTAGGACTTCCACTTCGACCAGTGCAGGTCGTCCGGCAGCGCGGGCGGCGCCGGCAGGAATTTCTGCTTGAGGTAGAAGCCGCCGCCGTGCACCGACCAGGATTCGCCGTGCAGGCCTTGCGAGGGATTCGCGGGTTTCTTCAGGCCGCGATCGAGCGCGACGAAATAGAAGGATTCGCCGATCCAGGCGATGGCGGCCACGACGTGCAGCCAGCGCAGGAGGACGCCGAGGTATTCGAGAAGGAAGCCGGTCATTGGGGTTGGGTCAGAAGCGTGGGGACTGGGGCGGCGGATTCGACAAGCTCACCGTGAACGGGTGCGGCCGGGCGGATTCGACAGGCTCACCGTGAACGGTTTCGGTTGGGGCGGCGGACTCGACTAGCTCACCGTGAACGGTTCCGGTTGGCGCGGCGCGTGGTTCGGACCGTGGGCTCGCGACCACCGTTCGGGGTGAGCCTGTCGAATCCCACGCAACACCCTCAGCTGCCGCGATACGTGCTGTAGCTCCACGGCGACACCAGCAGCGGCACGTGGTAATGCGTCCACTCGTCGGCGATGCCGAAGCGCAGCGTCACCACGTCGACGAAGCGCGGTTCCGGCAACGGGACCCCCAGGCGGGCGAAATAATCGCCCGCGTGGAAGTCGAGTTCGTACACGCCGGCCGCGAAGGCATCGTCCTGCAGCAGCGGCGCGTCGCAGCGGCCGTCGGCATTGGTGACGAACACGCCGAGCGCTTCGCGCGCGTCACCGTCGCGGCGGAAAAGTTCGATCCGGATGCCGGCGCCCGGTTTCCCGTGCGCGGTATCGAGCACGTGCGTCGTGAGTTTCGACATCAGGCATGCTCCGCGCAGTACGCGTCGAGCTGCGCGCGATAGGCCTGCTTGCGCTCGTCGCTGGCGAACGCGGCCTCGAAGCTGTTGGCGGCCAGCGTGCGGAGCTGTTCGCGCGTGAGCTGCAGCGCTTCGGCGGTCTCCAGGAAGTTCTGGTTGAGGTAGCCCCCGAAGTAGGCCGGATCGTCCGAATTGATCGTGGCCACGACGCCGGCGTCGAGCAGCTGCCGCAGGTTGTGCTGGCGCAGATCCTCGAACACGCACAGCTTCACGTTCGACAACGGGCAGACGGTGAGCGGGATGCGCTCCTTCGCCAGGCGCTGCATCAGTGCGCCATCCTTCACCGATTGCACGCCGTGATCGATGCGCTCCACGTGCAATACGTCGAGCGCCGACCACACGTAGGCGGGCGGGCCTTCCTCGCCCGCATGCGCCACCGCGCGCAGGCCGAGCTCTCGCGCCCGGGCGAACACGCGCGCGAACTTCTCCGGCGGGTGGCCGACTTCGCTCGAGTCCAGGCCCACGCCGACGATGTGTTCCAGATACGGCCGCGCGTGATCCAGCGTCTCGAACGCCGATTCCTCCGACAGGTGGCGCAGGAAGCAGAGGATCAGCTCCGCATGGATGCCCAGTTCCGTCTCCGCGCGCTCGACGGCGCGGCGCAGGCCGCCGATCACGGTCTTCATCGGCACGCCGCGTTCGGTGTGCGTCTGCGGATCGAAGAACAGCTCGGCGTGCAGGATGTTGTCGGCCTTGGCGCGCTGGAAATAGGCCCAGGCCATGTCGAAGAAATCGTCCTCGGTGAGCAGGACGCTGGCGCCGGCGTAGTAGATGTCGAGGAAGCTTTGCAGGTCGGTGAAGGCGTAGGCGGCGCGCAGGGCTTCGACGCTGTCGTAGGGCAGCTGCACCTGGTTGCGGCGCGCCAGCTTGAAGATCAGCTCCGGTTCGAGCGAGCCTTCGATGTGGATGTGGAGTTCGGCCTTGGGCAGGCCGCGGATGAAATCGGGCAGGGTGGTCATCGGGGCAGTCTGCCGCAGCGGGCGGCGGTGCGGAAGCGTCGTCACCGCGCAGGCGGGCACCCAGGTGCCGGGCATGGCAGTACGCCTCGCATCTGGATTCCCGCCTGCGCGGGAATGACGGGGGTGCGTTATGCACGGCGACGCGGCGCGCTTTCGTGCACCACGCGCGCGAAAACGCGCTTCGTTGCGGGCGATCCGCTGGCACGCCGGATGCAGCAGCGCCCGCAAACCCCGGAGCCCCGCGCCATGACCCGCCCGCACTACTTCTGCCACATCTCGCTGATGCTGCTCTCCACCGCCGCGCTGGTGCAGGCTGCGCCGCAAGCGGCGCCGACGCCCGCTGCGCCGGCCACCGCCCAGCCCGTTCCCGCTGCGCCGCAGGCGCCGTCCGCGACCTGAGGCAGGTTCGGCGGCATCGCGATATTCTTCCGCGATGACTGCCAGTTTCATCCTCAATGGCGCGCCCGTCGCGCTGCGCGACGCCGACCCCACCGAATCGCTGCTGCGCTGGCTCAAGCGCCAGCGCCTCGCCGGCACCAAGGAAGGCTGCGGCGACGGCGATTGCGGCGCCTGCACCGTGGCCATGATCGCCGAAGGCCCCGATGGCGCGCCGCGCTGGCAAGCGGTGAATTCCTGCCTGCTGCCGATGGGCGCGATCGCCGGGCGCGAAGTGCGCACCGTCGAATCGCTGGACGAAGCCGGCGTGCTGCATCCGGTGCAGCAGGCGATGGTCGATTGCGCGGGGTCGCAATGCGGCTATTGCACGCCGGGCTTCGTGATGAGCCTGTTCGTGGCGCAGGCCAACGGCGCCGATTACGAGGATGCGATCGAGGGCAACCTGTGCCGCTGCACGGGATACCGGCCGATCCGCGAAGCCGCGGCGCAACTGCAGGCGATGGCGCTTCCCTCGCCCTCTCCGCCACCGTTCGGGGTGAGCCTGTCGAATCCCTCCCTCGGGGGTGACGGTTCGACGAGTTCGTCGCAGAGCAGCGATGCGGACCGGGGCGACGGTTCGACAAGCTCACCGCGAACGGGTGAGGCGGTGCGAACAGCGGGGGTGGACCGGGGCGACAGTTCGACAGGCTCACCGCGAGCGGGTGAGGTGGGGCGAACGGCGGTGGAGGACCGGGGCGGCGGTTCGACAGGCTCACCGCGAACGGGTAAGGCGGTGCGAACGGCGGCGGTCGCGGAGTCCGGTTTCGGCGCGCTCGAAGGCTTCGCCAACCCTTCGACGATCACCGAAGCCATCGCGCTCAAGCGCGCCAATCCGCAGGCGGCCTGGATCGCCGGCGGCACCGACACCGGCGTCGAGCTCAGCCGCGGGCGCAGCGTGGCGCCCGCCTTCATCGCGCTCGACCGCATCGCGGAACTCGACGCCATCGAAGTGCGAGACGACGCCGTGCGCA
Source organism: uncultured Aquimonas sp. (assembly GCA_946481615.1). Next base: position 2,420 of record CAMLOR010000089.1, on the reverse strand, counting down.
TCGGCGCCGGCACCTCGCTCACGCGCATCGAGCGCGAGTTGCACGGGCTGTTCCCCTCGCTCGATGAAATGCTGCACTGGTTCGCCGCGCGCCAGGTGCGCAACCGTGCCACGCTGGGCGGCAACCTGGGCTCGGCCTCGCCGATCGGCGATCTGTTGCCCGTGCTGCTGGCGCTGGACGCAACCCTCCACGTCGCCGGCCCGGGCGGGCCGCGCGACCTTTCCATCGACGGGTTCTTCCTCGACTACCGCAAGACCGCGCGGCTGCCGGACGAACTGATCGCCGCGGTGACGATCCCGCGTCGCGCCGGCCGCATCGACGCCTCGTACAAGGTCGCCAAGCGCCAGACCGACGACATCAGCATCGTCGCCGCCGCCTTCGCGCTGGAGCGCGATGCGCAGGGCCGCGTGGCGAACGCGCGGCTGGCCTATGGCGGCGTCGCGGCAGTGCCGAAGCGCGCCTTGGCCGTCGAGCAATTCCTGGAGGGCAAGGCGCTCGATGAAGTCGCAGTGGCGCTGGCCGCGCAGCAGCTGCGCGAGGCCTTCACGCCGCTCAGCGACCATCGCGCCGATGCCGATTACCGCCGTGCGCTGTGCGGCAACCTGTTCGCGAAATTCGTGGCGGAGCACGCGTCGTGAACCTCAAGCACGAAAGCGCCGTCGGCCATGTCACGGGGCGCGCCGCCTACACCGACGAACTGCATCCTCCCGCAGGACTGGTCAGTCTTTGGCCAGTGCAGGCGCCGCACGCGCATGCGCGCATCCTCGAAATCGATGCAGGAGACGCGCGCAAGTGTCCGGGCGTGCTGGCGGTGCTCACCGCGCACGACATCCCGGGCGAGAACGACACGGGCCCGATCCTGCACGATGAACCACTGATACCCGCAAGCGAGGTACAGTTCCATGGTCAGGCGGTGGCCTGGATAGTCGCGGAAGACGAGGCCGCGGCACAGGCCGCCGCCCGGCACGTGCGGGTTTCGTACGAGCCGTTGCCGGCGTGTCTCACGCTGCGACAGGCGATCGACGAAGGCAGCTTCCATCTGCCGCCCGCCACGGTGTCGCGCGGCGATGCGGAGACGGCTCTTGCGGCCGCTCCGCATCGTTTGCGCGGCGAAGTCGACTGCGGCGGGCAGGATCACTTCTACCTCGAGACGCATGCGAGCTTCGTGCAGATCGATGCCGAGGGCATCGTGCATGTGGTTTCCTCCACGCAGCATCCGACCGAAACCCAGATCATCGTGGCGCGCGTGCTGGGCATTCCCGCGCATCGCGTGGTGTGCCGTTGCCTCCGCATGGGCGGCGGCTTCGGCGGCAAGGAGACACAGGCCAATCCGTTCGCGGCGGTGGCGGCGGTGGCGGCGAAGGTCACCGGGCGACCGGTGCGCGTGAAGCTGCATCGCGCGCTCGACATGCAGCTGACCGGCAAGCGCCATCCCTTCCATGCGCGCTTCGAGGCCGGTTTCGATGACGACGGCAGGCTGCTGGCGCTGAAGGCCGAGCTGTACGCCGACGGCGGCTGGAGCTGCGATCTGTCGCCGCCCGTGCTGATGCGCGCGATGGTGCATGTGGACAACGCCTACTACTGGCCGGACATCGCCATCACCGGGCGCATCGGCAAGACCCACACGACCTCGCACACCGCCTTCCGCGGCTTCGGCGGGCCGCAGGGCATGCTGATCGGCGAAGAGATCGTCGACCGCGTGGCCCGTCATCTCGGCCTGCCGGCGCACGAAGTGCGGCAACGCAACTTCTATCGTCCCGGCGAACGCAACATCACGCCCTACCACCAGCCGGTGGTCGACAATCACCTCGAGGAACTCTGGGACGGGCTGCTGCGCGACAGCGATTTCCTCGCGCGCCGCAAGGCCGTGGCGGCGTTCAACGCCGCGCATCCGCACCGCAAGCGCGGCATCGCCATCACGCCGGTGAAATTCGGCATCTCGTTCAACAAGACCGAGTACAACCAGGCCGGCGCGCTGGTCCACATCTATCTCGACGGCAGCATCCAGCTCAATCACGGGGGCACCGAGATGGGGCAGGGGCTGCACACCAAGGTGCTGGGCGTGGCGGCGCGCGTGCTCGGCGTTTCTCCCGGCCGCATCCAGCTCATGAGCACGAGCACCGACAAGGTGCCCAACACCTCGGCGACGGCGGCGAGCAGCGGTTCGGATCTCAACGGCCAGGCCGTGAAGCTCGCCTGCGAGACGCTGCTGTCGCGGCTGGCGCCGGTGGCGGCGCAGTGGCTGGAGGGCACGGCAGAGGACGTCGTGTTCGAGGACGACCACGTCTTCCTGCGCGCCGCGCCGGAGAAGAAGCTGCGTTTCGAGGAAGTGGTGAGCGCCGCTTACCGCTCGCGCATTTCGCTCTCGGCCACGGGCTATTACCGCACGCCCGGGCTGAGCTGGGATCCGGCCACGGGTC
>CAMLOR010000088.1 GCA_946481615.1 uncultured Aquimonas sp. | reverse complement strand
GGCCCGCTGATCTTCTGGCAGATCAAGAAGAACGAATCGGCCTTCGCCGACGACCAGGGCAAGGAAGCGCTCAACTTCCAGATCACCTTCACGCTGGTGATGCTGGGCCTGATCGTGCTGGGCACCATCCTGCTGGTGGTGCTGATCGGCTTCATCTTCTACATCGCCGCCTTCGTGGCCGGCATCGCCTGGCTGGTGTTGACCATCCTCGCGGCGATCCGTGCGAACAACGGCGAGTACTACCGTTATCCGTGGACGTGGCGGCCGGTGAAGTAATACCGACCCGAAAACGATAAAAAGAGCCCGGCAGATGCCGGGCTCTTTTAACCACATGGCAAGCTCTGGCGTCGACCCCTTTATGTGGGGTGTTTTGCGTGCGTTTCCAAAACGGGAAATCGCGCTTCTTTTTCCCCATTTCCATTCGTAGAATGGCCGCCGGCCGCGACCCGGGGGAATCGTCGCGGCCGTGCCTTTCGACACCAGCAAAGTATCGACGCCGCAACGGCGCGGGGGAAAACGTGAGTAGCGAACAATCGAAGCGGGTCCACCGTGCGGTGGACCGCCAGTAGCGCCTTTGCGGTACTTTTTCTGCTCGCAGGCGGAAGCGTCTGCTGGAGCCGATCGGGAACATCCCACCGGCCGAAGCGGAAGCAAACTACCATCAGCAACCCCGTGAGCTCGCCATGGCGGCGTGACTCACACCAACGAGTCTCCGGGATTCCCGGGGCGGTTCAGTTCGTTATGAGCAGTCGCCGCCGAGATTTGCTGTTGCACTCGATGAGCATCACTATTTGACGATTGGATTGTACGACGATGGTTTCGTGCGTGAAGATTGGCGCGCCGACGCAAAGGCCGCAGCAAACGCCATCTTGAAATCGATACGCGTAGACGCCGCCGATCCAAGGTAGCTACCGTATGCAGAGCCGCCGACAGCGGCCACGCGTTGCTGGACTGCTCCGGGAATCCCCAAGGAATTCCAGCCTACGGCTATCGGGGTCAGACAACTTACATTTTTCGGTGGCCCGCCGTGCCTCCGGGATTCTAGCGCCGCTCAATGCATGCGTTGGGCGGCGAATTGCGCTAGCCGCTCGAGCTCGTCGTGTGCCATGGGTAGATCGGCAACGCTGCCGTGCATGCGCTTCGTTAGATCCTGCAGCAAGGCTTGCGACGCCGTCATGCCGAGAATGGCAGGGTAGGTAGGTTTGTCGTTCGCGGCATCCTTGCCGGCAGTCTTGCCGATCACCGCCGTATCGCCTTCCACGTCGAGGATGTCGTCACGCACCTGGAAGGCCAGGCCGAGCGCGTCGGCGTAGTCGTCGAGCGCTTCGCGTGTTGCGGCATCCGCGCCCGCGGCAATCGCGCCGAGGCGCACCGAGGCCCGGATCAGTGCACCGGTCTTCGCCGCGTGCATCGCGCGCAGTTCCTGCGCGTGCATCGTGGTGCCGACGGCGGCGAGGTCGAGGGCTTGTCCGCCGGCCATGCCGCCGCGGGCGCCGCTCGCGACGGCGAGTTCGTGCAGCATTGCGACGCGCGCTTCGGCATTGCAGGGCGCCTGCGCCAGGCGTTCGAAAGCGAGGGCCTGCAAGGCGTCGCCCGCGAGGATCGCGGTGGCTTCGTCGTAGGCGATGTGCACCGTCGGTTTGCCGCGGCGCAGGGTGTCGTCGTCCATCGCGGGCAGGTCGTCGTGGACCAGCGAGTAGGCGTGGATCAGTTCGACGGCGGCGGCGGCCTCGTCGAGGGATTCTTCGCTTGCGCCCAGCGCGGTGCCGGTCGCGTACACCAGCAGCGGGCGCATGCGTTTGCCGCCGCCGAGCACGGCGTAGCGCATCGCGGCATGCAGGCGCTGCGGGGCTTCGTCTTCGCGGGGAAGGGCGGCGTCGAGGGTGCGTTCGACGCGGTCGGCCCAGGCGCGCCAGCGCGCGCCGGGCTCAGGGGACGTCATCGAAGGGTTCGGATTTTTCCGGCTCGAGCGGGTCGCTCAGCAGGCGTACGCGCAGTTCGGCCTGTTCGAGCGCGGTCTGGCAGTTGCGGTAGAGCGCGATGCCGCGCTCGTAGGCTTGCAGGGAGTCGTCGAGCGAGAGATCGCCTTTTTCCATGCGCTGCACGAGCTGCTCGAGTTCGTCGAGCGAGCGTTCGAACTCGGCGACGGCGGAGGGATTCGACTCGGGGGGCTGCATGAGCCGGCAGTTTGCCGCTCGCCGCCGCGAGGGTCAATCGCCGTCGCGGTGCCAGCGCAGTCGCGTGCCGTGCGCGGCCAGGCGTGCTGCGAAGGCGGGCGCCAGCGCGAGGTCGCCGGCGGCCACGACGGTGCCGTCGGCGTCGAGCAGCAGCGGCAGGCGTTCGCGTTGCCAGGGCGGCAGGCCGAGATCCTGCAGCAGCGTGCGCAGTTCGCGCCGCACGCCGGGCTGGGCCAGACGTTCGCCGCCGCGGCGGGGCTGCACGCGCAGCGGCGGGACGAGCACGGCGGGCGGATCGAGTTCGAGGCGGCCGAAGCCTTCAGGCAGTTCGAGCGCTGCGCTGCCCGTCCATTCCATCGACCAGGACGTGGACGCTTCGCGCAGCGGACGCATCGCGTACAGCGCGTCGCGGTAGCGGCGCACCTCGGCGCCGTTCCAGCGCCACAGCGGCGCGGCGTCTTCGCGGGCTTCGAGCAGATCGTTCAGCTCGTTCCATGCGCCCGGCGGCGGGCGCGGCAGGCCGTGCGCGTCGAGCCAGCGGCCGAGCACGGCGCGGCGCAGGGCCGTCGGCAGAGCACGCGTGCCGGCGAGCTCCAACGTGCCGGCCTGCGCATCGTGCAGCGTATCGAGCGTGCTGCGCGCCAGTGCGTCGAGCAGGTCGGCTTCCTCTGCCACGCGCGCGGCCGCCGCCGCGATGCGGCGCGCGGCGTCGGGCCAGCGCGCCTGCAGCGCCGGCATCACGTTGTGGCGAAGGTGATTGCGTGCCGCATGTGCGGCCGAGGCATTGCTCGGATCTTCGACCCAGGCCAGGCCGTGCCGGCGCGCGTAGGACACCAGTTCCTCGCGCGCCACGCCCAGCCAGGGCCGCCACAGCCGCCCGCGTGCGAACGGGCGCAGCCGCCGCATGCCGGCGAGGCCTTCGATGCCGGCACCGTGCAGCAGGCGCAACAGCACCGTTTCGGCCTGGTCGTCGCGATGGTGGGCGAGCGCCAGGGTCTCGTCCTCGCCCAGTTCCGCGGCGAAGGCGGCGTGGCGTGCGGCGCGCGCGGCGCCTTCCAAGCCCAGCGCGGCGATCCGGTCGACATGCACGCGCAGCACGGTGATGCCGACGCCGAGCGCGCCGCAGAACGCGCGGCAATGTTCGGCCCAGTCGGAAGATGCTGCCTGCAATCCGTGGTCGATGTGCAGCGCACGCACTTCACGTCCGGTGGAGGCCAGCGCGTGCAGCAAGACGGTGGAATCGACGCCGCCGCTGTAGCCCACGCACAGCGCGCCGGGCGGGGCATCCTGCAGTGCGGCGGCGAGCGGTTCGGGCACGGACATGCGCGCCGCTCCGATGCGCTTACGCGGCCTGGTAACGCCCGTAGCTGCGCAGGCGCTCGTAGCGCTGTTCGAGCAGCGTGTGCGTGTCCAGGCGCTCGAGTTGTTCGAGCTGGCCGAGCAGCACGCCTTTCAGGCGCGTGGCCATTTCTTGCGGATCGCGGTGTGCGCCGCCGAGCGGCTCGCGCACGATCTGATCGACCAGGCCGAGTTCGTAAAGGCGCGGTGCGGTGAGGCCGAGCGCCTCGGCCGCGTCCTTCGCGCGCTCCGCGCTCTTCCACAGGATGGAAGCGCAGCCTTCGGGCGAGATCACCGAATACGTGCCGTATTCGAGCATCAGCGTGCGATCGCCCACGCCGATGGCGAGCGCGCCGCCCGAACCGCCTTCGCCGATCACCGTGCAGACGATGGGGATGCGCAGCTCGGCCATCTCGAGCAGATTGCGCGCGATGGCTTCCGACTGCCCGCGCTCTTCCGCACCCACGCCCGGATACGCGCCCGGCGTGTCGATGAAGGTGAGCAGCGGCAGCTTGAAGCGCTCGGCAAGCTTCATCAGGCGCAGCGCCTTGCGATAGCCCTCCGGCCGCGGCATGCCGAAGTTGCGCTTGATCTTGCTCTTGGTGTCGCGGCCTTTCTGATGCCCGAGGATGACGACGGGCTTGCCTTCGATGCGCGCCATGCCGCCCACGATGGCAGCGTCGTCGCTGTAGGCACGGTCGCCGGCCAGTTCGTGGAACTCCTCGCAGATCAGCTTCACGTAGTCGAGCGTGTAGGGCCGTTGCGGATGGCGCGCCAGCTGCGAGATCTGCCAGGGCGTGAGCGCCTTGAAGATTTCCGCGGTGCGGGCCTTCAACTTCTCCTGCAGCTTGCCGATCTCTTCCTCGATGTTGAACGCACTGCCGTGGCTGGCGTGGCGCAGCTCCTGGATCTTGGCTTCCAGTTCGGCGATAGGCTGTTCGAAATCGAGGAAGTTGGGATTCATGTCTGGGCGCTGCGCTTGCGGGCGGCGATTATAGCCGGTGGCGCGGGGCCTGCCGAAGCCGCCCGGATCGGGGCATGATAGGCAGGCCGCGGGACGGGGAACCGCGCCCGCATCCACTACCGAAGGGGGAAGGTAGTACGTCATGACTCTCATCGAGCGTTGCCGCCTGGCCGCGTTCCTGGCGGCGTTTTCGCTGGTTCCGTCCGCCGCGCAGGCGGACAGCGTGCCGGAGCTTCTGCACTATCGCTTCGACGACAGCGGCACATCGGTGGACAACCTCGCCAGTTCGCCGCCCGTGGGCACCACGACGGCCACGCTCATGGGCTTGTTGACCCAGGCCGGCACCGATCTGAACACCGGTGGCGGCGGGTTTTCGTTGCTCGGCACCGGAACATCTTCCGCCAGCGACTACCTGAACACGGGGTGGGCGACCTCGCTTTCGGGTACGTCGTGGACGATCTCCTTCGTCACCTCCAACATCCCGTCGACGACTTCGACCTACTACATCTTCGGCGACGTCAACGCGGGTGGCTTCCGTTGTTTCACCGGCGGCGTGGCAAACCCGGGCAACTGGATATTGCGCGGCAACGGCATCACGGATGTGTACCTCAACGGCGGAGCTTCGGCGGCTCCGAGCCGGAACACCTTCGTCTACGACATGGCGGCGAACGAGATCCGTGCCTATCTCAACGGGGTGCTGGTCAATACGGTAGCGCAGGCCGGGCCGTTGACCTTCGTCAGCGCGGGACCGTTCAAGGTGGGGGCCTATTCGAACAGCGCCAACCTGCCGTCCAGTGGCCTGCTCGACGATTTCCGGCTCTACAACCGCGCGTTGACGGCGGCCGAAGTGCTCGATATCGACGTGCGGCCGGTGGTCGAGGTGATCGGCAACGCGGTGTCGATCGACGATGGCGACGAAACGCCGGATGCTGCCGACCACTCCGATTTCGGCGACGCCTCCATCAATGGCGGGACGGTAACGCGAACCTTCGTGCTCGAGAACCGGGGCAACGTCGATCTGAACATCACCGGCATCACGTTCAGCGGTGCGAACCCGGGAGACTTCAGCATCACGGCGGCGCCGGTGTCTCCCGTGGCTTCAGCAGGCGGCAGCACCACCTTCGATGTCACCTTCGATCCGGGCGCGGTGGGCGCGCGCACGGCCGTCCTCAACATCGCCAGCGACGATCCCCGGCAGAATCCCTACGACTTCGCGATCCAGGGCAACGGCCTGGCGCCCGACATCGCGGTCTCGGGCAACGCGATCGACATCGCGGCGGGCGACCTCACGCCGGACCTGCTCGACCATACCGATTTCGGCATGGTGGCGGTGAATGCCGGAACCCTCGCGCGTACCTTCACCATCAGCAATGCGGGCGACGCCGACCTTTCGCTCGGCGCTGTCGTCATCGGCGGCCCCGAAGCCGCGGATTTCACGGTTTCGGTGTCGCCGGCCGCGACCGTGACCCCGGGCAGCAGCACGACGCTGGAGGTGACGTTCGATCCCGCCGCCATCGGCCTGCGCAGCGCGACGGTGAGCATCGGCAGCGACGATCCCGACGAAGCTCCGTTCGTGTTCGCGCTGCAGGGGAACGGCATGGCGCCCGACATCGCGGTTTCGGGCAACGCGATCGACATCGCGGCGGGCGACCTCACGCCGGACCTGCTCGACCACACCGATTTCGGCGTGGTGCCGGTGAGTGCCGGAACCCTCACGCGCACCTTCACCATCGGCAATGCGGGCAATGCCGATCTTTCGCTCGTTGCCGTCGCCATCGGCGGCACGGAAGCCGCGGATTTCACCGTTTCGGTGTTGCCGGCCGCGACCGTGACGTCGGGCAGCAGCACGACGCTGGAAGTGACGTTCGATCCCGCCGCCCCCGGCCTGCGCAGCGCGACGGTGAGCATCGACAACAGCGACGACGACGAAAATCCTTTCGTGTTCGCCGTGCAGGGCATCGGCGCCTCGCCCGAGATCGCCGTCAGCTACGGTGGCTCCGACATTCCGGACGGCGACACCACGCCCCGCCCCGGCGACGGCACCGACTTCGGCACCGTGGCGCTGAACGGCGCGAGCCTGGCCACCACTTTCAGTATCGAAAACCTGGGTGGTGACGATCTGACGCTTTCGCAGGTCGTCATCGGGGGCCCCGAAGCCGCGGATTTCACGGTATCGGTGTTGCCCGCCGCGACGGTGGCGCCGGGAAGCAACACGACGCTGGAAGTGACGTTCGACCCGAGCGCGGCCGGCCTGCGCAGCGCGACGGTCAGCATCGCCAACGACGACAGCGACGAGAATGCATTCGAGTTCGCCATCCAGGGCACGGGCGGCACGCCCGAGATCGCCGTCAGCTACGGCGGCTTCGACATTCCCGATGGCGACGCCACGCCCAGCCTCGGCGACGGCACCGACTTCGGCACGGTGGCGCTGAGCGCTGCGACCGCGGCCACCACCTTCACCATCGAGAACCAGGGCAACGCCGATCTCTTGCTCACCCAGGTCGTGATCGGGGGCAGCGAGTCGTCGGACTTCACTGTGTCGTTGGCGCCGGCCACCGTGGGGGCGGGAGCCAACACGACACTGCAGGTGACCTTCGATCCGAGCGCGGCCGGCCTGCGCAGCGCGACGGTCAGCATCGACAACGACGACGGCGACGAAAATCCCTTCACCTTCAGCGTACAGGGCACCGGTGCGGCGGCGGACGTGCAGGTCAGCAAGACCAATTTCGAGGATGGCGTGTATCCGGGACGCGACACGATCTACACGATCCAGGTGCTGAACGCGGGCCCCGTCGCGGTGTCTGGCGTGCACGTGGTGGACGACGTGGCGGACGCCGCTTTCGCCGACGTGGAATGGAGTTGCACTTCCGCGCCGGTCGGGCTGTGTCCGAACGCGAGCGGCACTTCGGACATCGACGAAACCACCGGCGCCTTGCCCAACGGAGCGCTGCTCGAATACACCCTGGCCGTCACGCCGATCGCAACATCGGGCAGCGTGAGCAACACCGCGATCGCCACCAGCCTCGACGGCGACGATCCGACGCCCGCCAACAACACCGCCACTGATGAGGATTCCGTCCTGCCCGACACGATCTTCGGCGATGGCTTCGAGGATGCGGGTAGTTCGCTCTTGAGGGCGCCGATCGGGCGTTGACGATGCGAAGCGGCGGCGCCCGTGGTGGCGCCGCTGCTCCGCAGCGATCGGCCGCTACCGTTGGCGGAAGCGCAGCGAACTCAGGAGCGACGCTACGACCTTGCGAGTGCCCCCCGGTCGAGGGCTGTGTCCGCACGATGACGTCGGCTAGACTCGCCCGCGCCAAGGAGGGTCTCATGCAGTCAATCGCGCGATCGCGAACGTTACTCGCCTGCCTCGTCGCGACGATACTCATGCCAGTGGCGGTCGCGTACGGTGGCGAGGTTCCGGAATCGTTGTTCTCCGAACCTTTCGTGGAAACGGGGAACGTCAAGGTGACCGGCGTGCAGCATCTCGCCGACGGGTCGACCGTGCTGGCGCTGATGGCACCACGCGATCCGGACACCGCCATCGTCCGCATCGGCACGGACGGGAGCGAACTTTGGCGGCACTCGTTTCCGCGGCCACCGACGCCGATCCATCGCAGCCATACGCCGTTCGCGGTGCTGCCGGATGGGCGCGTGTTCGTCAGCGCCTACGACATCGGTGCGGATGGCGACCAGGCCTTCGTTTACGACGCGGACGGCACGCAGCTCGCGAGCTGGCCGGTCGGGTTCAATGCGGTTTTCGATGTGCTCGTGCAGGGCGAGACCGTCGTCCTCATGGATTCTTCGTATTCCAGCTTGCGTCGATTCGCACTGGACGACGGCGAGCTGCTGGCGAGTGCCGATCTGGGTCTCCAGATCGAGCCGCGCCTGCACGGTCTGGCGAACGGCGGTGTGGCCGTCGAGACGTACAACAGCGGCGGCAATGGCGTTCGATTGCTCGATGCTTCGTTGCAGACGCTGGGTACGCAGCCCTTCTCGCCTCCGCTTGCCGCCGCGCCGAGGTTGTCGGCATTCGCTTCCGTGCCCGATGGACGCGTGTGGGTCGGCGGCGTGATGGCAGGCGACCCGACCGAAACGGTGTTCCTCGCCGGACTCGGCGCGGATGCGAATCTATCCTGGCAGCTCGAGAGCACCCCGTTTTCGCGCGAAGTCGTCGTTTCGGCGCTTCAGGTCGTCGCGGACGAGATCTCCGTTCTCGGCATCGGCGGCTATTACTACGGCGCGCCCTGTCTGCTCGAAGGAACTGCGGCGGTCGACGGATCGGCGTCGATGGGCACCTGTTCACCCATTCCGGGCTTCCCATCGTTCGAACCCGCCAGTGCCGGCGGCGTGGTCGCCGGCTTCCAGAGCATGCCCTTGATCGCCTGGGGTGGACTTGCGGGTTCTCGTTTGCTGGATGTCCGCCGCGTGGGCATCGCCGCGGCGACATCGACCACTCATGCCTGGACCGATCCGAACCTGCCTTTCCGGCTGGCTTCGGTTTCGGAAACCGGCATGGCGGGCGTCTTCGCCCATCAGTCGCTGCCGCACACCGAAAGCTGGCTGATGCGCTGGAGCGGCAGCGAAGCACCGATCTTCGAAAAGAAGCTGCCCTCGGCAGAAGACCGGCACGAGGCGCAACACGCATTGCGGGATTCGGACGACAACGCGGTTTTCGCCGTTGCCGGCTACCACGCGGTGCACGTGGTGAGCGTTGATGCCGCCGGCGCGCGCAACTGGGAACGTGAACTCACCGGTTCGGTGCCCGACGGGTTGTTCGAATCGGACGATGGCAGCTATCGCGTCCACCACGGCGCGACGTTGACGGCGCTGGACACCGAGGGCGGCATCGACTGGCAACATGCGATGCCTGGCAACCCGCAATCACCGCGGCTGGTGCCGGGAAGCGCGGGCCGCTCGCTCGTCGGCTATCACGAAGGTGGCGTGGGCTGTCGGGTGCGCGAGATCGATGCGTCCGGCGGGCTCGTCGTCGACGAGATCTATCTGGAGAGCGGCTTCCAGCGTGTCGGCCTGGCGCTGGAGGACGGCAGCAGCATCTGGGCGTGCCAGGGCCCTTCGGGCTCGCAGTTCTTCCGCCGGAATGCCGCCGGCAGCTTCACGTCCGTCGACACCTCGGGATGCAGCATCGAATCGCCGGCCTTGCGTGCATTGCAGGGCGCGCGTTGGGTGGCAGTGAAGAAGACCGCGGCGGACCCGGCGCCGTCGGGAATCCGCGTCTGCGTGTTCGACGGCACGCAACTGGCACAGGCGACGATGTTGCAGGAGCCGGCGGGCGAGACCTGGTTCGTCGGCATCACTTCCGTCGATCCCATCGCCGGCATCGATGCTTACGAAAACTTGCGTCTGGTCTACCAGGTGGCTTCGGGCACCGGCGCGTATTTCGAGCATCGCTCCGTCAATCTGCAGACGCTCGCCAGCCGCCAGACGCGATGGCCGTCGGCTCCCGGCGAGGAGTTGTTGGATGCCCGATTGGCGGACGATGCCGGACGGGTGGCGCTGTTGATCAAGGAGACCGCGCGCACGGCACGCGTCGACGTCGGCTGGCCGCACAAGATCACGTCGTCGCGGAGTCTCGACTCCGCCGCAGGCCGGCTGGCCGGGGGACGCAACGGCCCCACGCTGGGGTGGTCGCCGCCGGATTCGCTGGACGGCGTGTACTTCGCGGCCGGCCTGCTCGATGCCGACACGGTGTTCGAGGGCGACTTCGAGTCGCCTTAGCCGAAAACCGCGTCGCGCTCAGTATTCGCTGCTGCGCGGCGCCGGTTGGCGCGATCCCCACGGCTTGGTGAGCTGCAGCGACACCGCATCGACGCCCGGAATCGCACGCAGCGCGCCGAGCAGTTCGGGAGCGGCGCGCACGCCGTGTTCGCCGTTGATGTGCAGCGGGCCTTGTCCCACGCCGGGAATCTTGAGGTCGACGCGCATCGGCGTCTTGCCGGGACGGAAATTGGCGAGCAGCTTTTCGACTTCCGGCAGGGCGCGCGCGGTGGCGGCGAACGTCAGCAGCTTCGCCTGGTTGGCGCACAGCGGTTTGAAATCCCAGGCCTGGCGCGCGCGCAAGCTGTAGCCGCCGCTGAATTCGTCTTCCTGCAGGTGGCCTTCGATCAGCAGGATGCGGTCGCGCGTCAGCAGCGGGCCGTATTCGACGCAGGCGTCGCGGAAGAAGGCGCATTCGACGCGGCCATTGCCGTCTTCGAGTTGCACGAAGGCCATGGAGTCGCCGCGTTTGCGCATCTGCGTGACGAGGCCGGCGAGCACCACGCTGGCTTCGGCGCCGCGCGCGAACTTGCGTTCGCCGTGCAGTTTTTCGAGGTCGTCGAGCGTGCCGCTGGCGAGTTGCTTCAGCAGATCGCGATAAGGATCGAGCGGATGGCCGCTGAGATAGTGGCCGAGCGTGTCGCGCTCGCCGTTGAGTTTCTGTTCGAGCGGCCATTCGGCCGCCGTCGGCAAGTCCAGGTGGATAGGCGCGGCGTTCGCCGTGGAATTGCCGAACATATCGAACTGGCCCGCGGCCTTGTCGCGCGTGAGCTGTTCGGTCGCCTTCAGCACTTCGGGCAGTTGCAGCATCAGCGAAGCGCGGTTCGGGCCGAGCGCATCGAGCGCGCCGGCATGGATCAGCGCTTCGAGCACGCGCCGGTTCAATTTCGTGGCATCGACGCGGCGGCAGAAATCGAACAGATCGGTGTAGGCGCCGCTGCGTTCGCGCTCCTCGACGATGGCCTCGCAGGCGCCGCGGCCCACGCCCTTCACGGCGCCCAGGCCGTAGCGGATCGTCTTCGAGTCGATGGCCTCGAACATGTAGGCCGACTGGTTGGCATCCGGCGGCAGCACGCGCAGCTTCATCGCGCGCGCCTCGACGAGGAAGCCGACCACCTTGTCGGTGTTGTCCATGTCGGAGGACAGCACTGCCGCCATGAATTCGGCCGGGTAATGCGTCTTCAGCCAGGCGGTCTGGTAGGCGACCAGCGCGTAGGCCGCCGAGTGCGACTTGTTGAAGCCGTACTCGGCGAACTTCTCCATCAAGTCGAAGATGCTCGAGGCCAGCATGGCCTCGATGCCGCGTTCGG
>CAMLOR010000087.1 GCA_946481615.1 uncultured Aquimonas sp. | reverse complement strand
TGGAGTTCGCGCGCGATCTCGAGGAACAGGGCCGCAGCATCTTCGACGCCGCCGTGGAAGCCTGCCGCCTGCGCCTGCGCCCGATCCTGATGACGAGCTTCGCCTTCTGCGCGGGCGTGCTGCCGCTGGTGTTCGCCTCCGGCGCGGGCTCCGAGGTGCGCCACGTGATGGGCGTGACGGTGTTCGCCGGCATGCTCGGCGTGACCTTCTTCGGCCTGTTCTTCACGCCGGTGTTCTATGTCGTGATCCGCAACCTGTCGGAGCGCTTCGCGCGCCGGCGCGCCGCCACCGTGCAAGGAGCCGCCCATGCTTAAGCCCCTCGTCCTTGCCGTTTCGATGGCGCTGCTCGCCGGCTGCACGGTGGGCCCGAAGTACGTGAAACCCGACTCGCCCGTGCCGGCGGCATTCGACCAGGCCGCCGGACAGGCCAGGACGCAGCCGGCACAGACGCGCGTGTGGGAAGCCTTCGGCGACGCGCAGTTGAACGCGCTGATCGCACGCGCGCTGGAGGCCAACACTACCATCGCGCAGGCGCTCGCCCGCTACGAGGAAACGCGCGCGCTGCGCGGGCTGTCGGTGTTCTCGCTGTTCCCCACGGTGACGGCCGACGCCGACGCCGAGCGCAGCAGCCCGAGCGGCGACGATCCCTTCCTGCCGCCCGAGCAGGGCCGCACCGATACCTACAACGCGGGTTTCGACGCGCTCTGGGAAATCGATCTGTTCGGCAGCCTGCGCAACCAGAAGCACGCCATCACGCGCCGCCTGCAGGCCAGCGCGGCGGAACTCGCCGATGCGCGCCTGACCATCGTGGCGGAGACGGCGCAGGCCTTCTTCGCGCTGCGCGGCGCGCACGCGCGGCTGGCGCTCACGCGGCGCAATCTCGAAGCGCTGGGCGAGAGCGTGGATCTCGTCACCGTGCTCGAAGAGAACGGCCGCGGCACGCGACTGGACGTGGCGCGCATCAGCGCGCAGCGTTCCTCGCTGGCCGCGCAGCTCGCCAACCTGGAAGCCGAGGTCGTGCGCCACGAGCAACGCCTGGCCGTGCTCACCGCGCTGCCCGTGACGGACCTGCGCGGCATGATCGATGCCGACGCGCCGCTGCCCGAACTGCCCGCGCTGGTCACGGTGGGCACGCCGGAGGAATGGCTCAAGCGCCGTCCCGACGTGCGCGCCGCCGAACGCCGTCTTGCCGCGGCGTATTCCGACATCGGCACCGAGACCGCCGAGTTCTTCCCCAAGCTCACGCTGCTCGGCAGCTTCGGCTGGACGGCGCAGAGCTTCGGCGAACTGGGCAGCTCGGAGGCACAGCGCTGGCGCTGGGGGCCGTCGATCTCGTGGCGCTTCCTCGATTTCGGCCGCGTGCGGCAACAGGTGAAGGCGGCCCAGGCGCGGGCCGACGGCGCCGAAGCGCTGTTCCACGAAACCGTGTTGCGCGCGCTCGAGGAAACCGAGAATGCGCTCGCCAACTACCGCGCCGCGAACCGCGCGGCGGTGGAACTGGCCGAAGCCGCGGCCTCCGCGGGCGAAGCCGCGCGCCTGGCGCAACTGCGCTTCGAAGCCGGCGCCGACAACGCGCTCTCGCTGCTCGATGCCGAACGCCAGCGCATCGACTTCGAAACGCAGGCGGTGCAGGCCGACGTGGCGCGCGCGACCTCGCTCGCGGCCTTGTACAAGGCGCTCGCAGGCGATTTCGCGGCGAAGGCCGAAGAAGGCGCGTAGTTCGCGCGGTCGTCCGCTTCGCGCGCAAGCCGCTGGATTCCCGCCTACGCGGGAATGACGAGCCCCCGTCGTCCCCGCGAAAGCGGGGACCCAGGTGCGAAACCTCGCGGCGCATCGCACCTGGATTCCCGCCTGCGCGGGAATGACGGAAGGCAGTCGCACCCAACGCGCGAAGGCGCCACGTGTCCCCGCGCAGGCGGGGACCCAGGTGCGGAACCTCGCGGCGCATCGCCCCTAAAGTCCCGCCTGCGCGGGAATGACGATCAGGCGCCCGGTGTTTCCGGCGCTGCTGCCGGCGCAGGCGCAGGCGCAGGCGCCGGCTTCGCCTTGCGCGCCGGCCACCACCACCGCCCGCCCGCCGAGAACGCCTGCCAGCCCCAGCGCAGCCAGCCGATCAGTGCATTGGCGAGCCACAGCGCCCACGCCAGGATCGCCACCTTGTAGGCCCACAACGGCAGCGACCACGCCGTCGCCGACGGCAGCGCGCCGTCGGTGCCGTCGAGATACCAGTCGAGATCGGATCGCCACGCGCCGTGCGGCCACGGCATCGCTTGCAAGGCCTGCGCATCGGTGTTCGCCCAACGCATGGCATCGTCGCCTTGCGCCGCCGACACCACCTGCATGTCGGGCGAACCGAGCAGCCCGCGCGGCACCGCCGCCACGAGGCAGATCAATGCCACCAGCGTGGCGAACGCCAGTCCCACCTGCGCCAGCGTGAAACCGAAGTTGCGCGGCGCCTGTGCGCGCCGCGCGCGCCAGCCGAGCAGCAGCAGCCACGCCGCCACGATGGCGGCGGCCAGCCACGACACCGTCGAGAACCCCAATCCCAGCAGCAGCCAGTGATGGAAACGCAGCGGCGTCAGGCGCAGTCGCGCCAGGCCCCAGGCGACCAGCACCAGCAGTGCCAGCTGCGGCCAATACAGCAGCGCCGGCCCGAGGCCGGGACCGCTCGCGCCGAGCAGCCAGCGATCCTGCGGCAGCTGCAGCGAAACGCGCAGGTTGCCGGCGTCGGCGCCCAGGTGCAGTTCCGGGCTGCGCATCGCGAAGCCCATCGCGATCGGTTCGCGCCACGACACCACCACGGTCTGCGGCTGCGTGCGCAGCGGCAATGCGACGCGGCCCTCGTCGAGCACGCGCGGCTGTGCGACGCCGTCGATGTCGAATCCGAGCAGTTCGCTCTCGGGCGGCAGCGTGAGCCAGTGCTGGCCCGCGCGCGTCGAACGCAGCACCAGTTGCAGGCGCGAATCGCGCGCGCGCTGCCCCGGCGTCACGTCCAGGCGCGCCTGCTCGATCGCGAGCGTGGCGCCCTGCACGGCTTCCGGACGCGTCACCGCCAGCGCCAGCTTTTCGCCGGGCAACGGCAGGAAGCGGCGCGTGCCTTCGTTCTGCGACGGCGACTCCGGTATGCCGCTGGGTTCCACGTGCAGCAAAGGCGCGGCATCGAGCAGCCATTCCTCGCTGTATCCCGCGGCGTCGGTGGCCACCAGGGCGTAGTCCTGGCCCGGCGTCAGGCGCGAACTCCAGCTCACGCTGTCCTGGCCGGCGGGAATCGACACCTGCGCCACGCGTCCGCGCAACGGTGGCGCGTTCTCGAGCGGCAGTTCGCCTTCCAGCAGCGGCACCGGCACGGTCAATCCGCCGCGCGCCGGCGCGATGCGCTCGACGATGGTGTCGAGCCGCCATTGCTGGTCGATGGTGAGATGACGGCGCACGCGCACGAACGGCGGGATGGATTCGCTGGTCTCCGCGCCGTCGGCGTCGTCCCCGCTGCCGGCGTCCGATGCGGCGATCAGTTCCAGCGTATTGCCGATCAGGCGGCCGTCGTCGATGCCACTGGCTTCGAAACCTTCGTCGGGCACCGCGACGCGCGCAGGAACCAGCGGGAATTCGATGCGCCAGCGGCCCTCCTCGCTGGCGAATTCGATCTCGATACGATGCACGCCGCGCTCGAGCGCGACCCACGCGCCCGCACCGTCGCGCAGCGGCTGCGCCGGCACGCCGTCGACGCGCACCCCGGCGAGCACCGGCGCCTCCGCCGGCCACGGCAGCGGCCACGCGAGGCGCTCCTGCGCATGCGCTTCGAGCACGAGCTGCACGCCACTGGCGCTGCGCTGCACGCTGACCGTAGCGAGCGAAGCGCAGTCCGGATGGCACGGAGCCTGCGCTTCGAGCAGCCGCGTGCGCAGTTCTTCCAGCGTGGCGCCGTCCGGCGTGGCCTGCGCGCGCACCGCCGCGGGCAAGGCCAACGCCACCGAGAACAGCGCCGCCGCCGCGGCGCGCAGCGGCAGTTCGGGTTGCACGGCACGCGGTTGCGCCGGTGGCAGCTTCCAGCTGCGCCGCGCCAGCGCGAGCAGCGCATAGGCCAGCAGCAGTACCGAAGCCACGCGCAGCAGGCGCGTCAGCCAGGGCGGCGAAATCCACAGCCGCATCGTTTCGTCCGCCAGCAAAGGGCCGTTCCAGCGCAGCGCATGCACGTGCCACTGCCAATCGGGCCGCGCGCGGCCGGCCTGCGGGATGGCATCGGTGGGATATTTGTAGAGGTCGACCCGTTTGATGCGCGATCCCGTGACTTCGATCCTCTCGAACGCCTGGTTCTGGGCGCGCATCCGCGGCGCGGCAGCATCCGCCGGCATGGGGGCTTCGGCCATGACCTGCGGCGGCGGTTCGAGGAAGCTCACCTCGACCACATCGGCATCGGCGCCGCCGTAGGCGTCCGATTCCTCCAGCTGCGGAAAGATCGCCCAGGTCAACTGCGTGGCTGCGAACGACAGGCTCCACAACGCCACCAGCACGAGCAGGCCGCGCTGCAGCCAGCCGAGCGCGCGCTGCCAGCGTCCCGCGGGCACGTAACGCAGCGCGAGCACCAGGCCCAGCGCCAGCAGCAGCGTGATACGCGGGGCATCGGGCTCGTGCCAGGACCACAGCAGCCAGCCGAACAGGGCCACCGCGATCGAGGCGTCGCGCAGGCGCCACGCCAGCAGCAGCACGATGCTGGCGAGGAACAGATCGAGCAGCGTCCAGCGCGCCACCCAACTGCCGCCGGCCTGATCGACCCCGGTGGCGCCGAACAGACGGTAGCCCGGCGGCAGGTGCAGCGAAGCGTTCGCGCTGTCGAAGGGCTGGTTCCAACCGCTGGCCGGCATCGCCGCGCGGCGCGGCGCGCGCGCACCGGTACGCACCGAAACCTGCGCATCGCGCCATTCGAAGCCGCTGGTGCCGGGTTCGGGCCCCTGTGTGATCAGCAGGTTCCGATCCTCGCCGCCGGTGGCTTCTTCCAGACGCCAGGGCTCGCGCATGTCGAGCCGCTGCGCGCTGCCGAGCTGCCCGTCGATGACGTCGCGCGCCAGGTATTCGCTGCCGTCGAACGTGAGCCAGAGCTGGCGCGACAGCGACAGCCGCGGCGGACGCTGTGCCGGCAGGCCGCGCAGACTCGCGGCCAGCGTGGCCTGCGCCTGCGCATCGAGAACGAAGGTCGGCAACGCGGTGGTCGCCAGCAACCAGTGCCAGCGTGCGAGCGTGTCGGGACCGACGCCTTCCGTCCATTCGGGCACGTCGGCCTGGTCGGGATCCACGCCCGGCACGCCTTCGAGCTGCGCGATGCGGAATTCGGGCGCGACGCGGAACTGCCAGATCTCCTGCGGCACCCAGGGTTCGGGCACGGGCGGCATCGCGAACTCGGTGGCGGTGGCCGGCGCGCGCGCGATCACCGTCACCGACCAGAATCCCGGGCGCAGTTGCAACCGCAGCCGCCCGTCGCTTTCCCAGCGCAGCGGCACCTGGCCGTCGAGCGCCACCGGCACGTAGCCGGCCGGCAGGATGGGGCCGAGCACCTGCTCGCGCGGCTTGCCGGTGACCGACAGTTCGATGCGCGTGGCCAGCCACGGCGGCGTGCCGTCGGCCAGCAGGCGATACACCTCCAACTGCAGCGCATCGCCTTCGGCCGCGCCGGTGGCGCCCAGTACCAGATCGCCGGATTCGTCGCGGCGCGGCACGGCCACGGTTTCGCCATCGAGAGCCAGGCTCACCCAGGCGATTTCGTCCGGCAGCGCCAGCGTCGGCGGCCGCGTGCTCCATTCGATGCGGCCGGATACGGTGTAGGAGCCCGGCGGCACGTGCAGCACCGGCCGGCCGTCCTCGAAGGCGACCGGCGCCGGTGCGCCATCGAGTGTGACCTCGATCGGGCGGAAATCGTCGCCATCGCCCGGCAGCGGGATGGACTGCTCGGCGTCCACCGTCCAGCGCTGCGAGAAACGCGCGCCGGAGGCACCGGCCTCGATGCGCAATTCGCCGGGCCAGACGCATTGCGCGGTGCCATCGCCGACGCGCGCCGGGCACAGTTCCGCCTCGTGGCCGTGCAACACCCATTCGCGCCAGGATTCGAGCATCGTCGGCACCGCCACCGGCGCGGCCGGCACGGCCGCCGCCCACAGCATCGCCCCCAGCACCCCGCCCCACCACCGGCCACCGTGCATGCGCGTCGCTCCTCGTGGATTCCGCGCCAGCTACGTGCGGCGGCGCGGCGAAGGGTCACTGCCGCCTCACCCCGCGACGAGATGCGCGCCCTGCACCACGCAGGCCAGCACGAAACCCGCCAGGAAGAACAGATAACTCAGCCGCAGATACGGATATTTGTGCTGCGCCAGATACTGGCCGAGCGAATAGACGTCGCGCACGACGGTTTCGTAGGCCTGCCCCGGCAGCATCCGCTGCGCCACTTCCGCAAGATAGCGCTCGCGATCGAGCGCCACGAAATGGCCGAAGAAGAGCAGATTGAAATCCGCGGGCAGCGATCCGTCGATCTTCTTCGCGCCACGGTACTTGGGCAGCACGGCCAGGATGGCGAGCAGCAGTGCGAGCAGCGTGAAGGCGCCGAGCACGATGAGCCCCGCACGAAGATCCGGGTCGGTGACCCGCCCGAGCACCAGCGTCAGCACGATGGACGACACCGTGATGATGATGTTGGCCTTGGTGTCGGCCATGGTGGAAAGCTGCACGTGGTGCTGCTGCACGAGGCGCAGCAGATGATCGGCGCTGCTGCGCTCGGGCACCGCGGCGAAGGGCGAGGCGGCGCGCTCGCTGTCGTCAGGCTGCATTCGATCCCCGGTGTCGCGCGGTCGTCGGTCGCGGTCGCCATAGTATCGCGCCGTCGCCGTGCTCGCGAAGGCGGGAAGCGAGTGCGACGGCTTCTTCGAACTTGGGTCCCCGCCTGCGCGGGGACGACGGGCGTCGTCCCCGCGCAGGCGGAACCCAGGTGCCGGGCGTTACGGAGTTTCGCGCATCGCGCTCGCGCCCGGCGCGGGAACGTCGAAGGTGCCGGCGTGATGCCCGCGCAGCGCGGCGCACAGCCGCACTTCCTCCTCGGCCTGCGCCATGCCGCGCGGCCCGCCTTCGACCTTGGCCATGCGCTCGTTGTAGCGCGCATGCAGGTCGACGGCTTCGGCCTCGCTGCACATGCCGCTGGAATCGAAACCGGGCAGGAAGGCCTGCCACACCTGCGGCGCCTTGCCGAAGATCTGCTCGAAGTGCTCGCGATACCACGCGCGCGCCGCGGTGCGCGTGGCCGGTTCGCCGAGCTGCGCCATCAGGATGCCGCCGATCTCGCCCGACTTCACCGCCGGATCGAGCACGAACTCGCGCGCGCGCGCCTGCAACGCCGGCTCCGGCGTCCGGCCCATCGCGAACAGCAGCTGCCCGCGCAGCTGCGCATCGCGCGAGGCGAGGAAATGCTTCTTCGCCGCCTCGAACTCGGCTTCGCCGCCGAGCGCGCCGGCCATCGCGAGCGCGATGCCGCGCTGGTCCGCCGGCACGGCGTCCACCGCCAGCGCACCGTCCTTGTCCAGGCCCAGCACCATGCGTCCGCGCTTCGCCAGCTCCTCGCGCAGCGCCGGAACGCGTGCCGTGTCGGCCAGCAGCGCGATCAGGTTCTGGCGCAGCAGCTTGGTCTCGTCGGAATCGCCGTCCTTCGGATCGAGGCCGAGCGCGTCGAGGCGCGATTGATACACGCCGGCGATCCAGCGCTGCAGGACGTCGCGCTGCGCCTCGTCCTTCACGCCGTGTTCCCACAGCCATTCGAGATTGTTGGTGGGCGCCGTCACGACCTCGCGCGCATCGCTCGCGGCCAGGCGCGGCACGGCGGCCAGATACGGTTCGATCGCCAGCGTGCCGTTGCGGAAGGCCGCGCTCAGCGAATCGGCGTAGACGCGCTGCTCGCGTTCGTTGAGCTGCCCGAAGGCGGCATCGAGCGCGGCCTGGTCGTCGCCCGCCAGCGCGAAGCGGTAGTAGCCCGCGCCGTCCGCATTCGGATGCAGCCAGGCCGGGCAGGTGTCGGTATCGAGCGCGATCGTGCTGCTGGCGCCATCGATCAGTTCGCACTGCTTCTTCGTGCCGGCGCCGTCCGGATAGCGCACGCACAGCGGGATGCCCCAGGTCTGGCCGTCGGCGGCCTTCGAGCCGAGCGGCAGATAGCGGTGCTGGCGGATCGTCAGCTGCGGCTTGGCGCCCGCGCGGCATTCGAGATCGGTGCGCAGGAAGGGCACGCCGGCCAGATCGGTGAAGCTGGCGAAGGCGGCCTGCACTTCGCTGGCGCGATCGGTCTGCGCGGCGAGGGAGTTCATCAGGTCGATGCTCGTGGCATTGCCGCGCGCGAACTTGCGCATGTGCAGCCGCACGGCTTCGCGGAATTTCTCCTCGCCGAGGTAAGACTCGAACATCGACAGCACCGCCCCGCCCTTCTGGTAGGTGATGCCATCGAACGCGGAAAGGACATCGGTGTAGGCGTGCACCGGCTCATGGATGCGGCGCGTGCTGGCCAGGCTGTCCTCGCCCATCGCGCCCAGGCTTGCCTGCAGCAGCCGGCGGTCGGCGTGGAACTCGGGCTTGAGCTGGTGGACGATCTTGCTCGCCATCCAGGTGGCGAAGGCTTCGTTGAGCCAGATGTCGTCCCACCACGGCATGGTGACGAGGTTGCCGAACCATTGGTGCGCCAGTTCGTGCGTGTGCGTGCCCCAGTAGCCCTGGCGCGTCTGCGTCGGCGCCTTGTCCACGCCCAGCATCAGCGTTTCGCGGTAGACGATCAGGCCCGCATTCTCCATCGCACCGAAGCTGTAGTCGGGCGCGGCCAGCAGATCGAGCTTGTCGAAGGGATACGGCGAACCGAAGTAGTTCTCCAGCGCCGCGACGATTTCCGCGGTGTGGTCGAGGGCGTAGGTCATTTCCTTGCCGCGGCCCTTGGTCGCGATGCCGCGCAACTTCAGCGGCGTCTTGCGGATGGCGCCGGGCGGGATGTCCGCATGCTCCACGACATCCCACGGGCCCACCGCGAAGGCGATGAGATAGCTCGGCAGGTTTTCGGTGGTGGCGTAGCGCAGTTTCTGCCAGCCGTCCTCGACCTTGTCGCGGCCGATCTCGGCGGTGTTGGCGATGGCCTTCTGCGATTCGGGCACGATCAGCGTCACGTCCCATGGCGTCTTGAAGCCGGGCTCGTCGAAACCCGGGAAGGCACTGCGCGCGCCGAGCGGCTCCATCTGCGTCATCACGTAGGCGTCGTCGCCCACCTTCACCTGATAGGCGCCCTGCAACTGACGGTCGTATTTCGCGCGGTAGTCGAAAGCGAGCTTCGCCTTGCCCTTCGCCAGCGCGGCAGGCGCGGTGAGCTTGAGCACGCCGCCGGCTTCGTCCGCCACTTCCACCTTGAGCGGGATTTCCTCGCCGCTGGCCAGCGTGATGGAGGCCTTGTCGAAATCGAGATGGCGGCCGTGCAGCCAGATCACGTCGGTGGCCTCGTTGACGCTCACGTCGATGCGCGTCTTGCCGCTGAAGCCCTCTTCGCGCGGGTCCATGCGCAGTTCGAGCGCGACGTGTTCGGGCGTGACGGTGCGCGGCAGTCGGCCGAGCGGCACCTCGTCGGCGGCCTGGGCCGCGACACACAGACAGGCCAGGGACAGCAGCCAGGATCGACGATTTCGCATGCGCACCTCCGGGTCGGTAGCGGCGGAGGATAGCAGGCGCTACCGGACGGACCTGCGATAGCCGTCACCTATCGAATTCATGGCAACATTCGATTTGCCGTATCAATCGCGGCGGCGTAGTTTTGCCGCCATCCGCTTCACCACCCCACCGAAAGAGGATCCATCGATGTCCCTCATCAATACCGAGATCAAGCCGTTCAACGCCCAGACCTTCAAGGGCGGCAAGTTCGGCCAGCTGACCCAGGCCGACCTCAAGGGCAAGTGGTCGGTGTTCTTCTTCTACCCGGCGAACTTCACCTTCGTGTGCCCGACCGAGCTCGAGGACCTCGCCGACAACTACGCCGATTTCCAGAAGCTCGGCGTGGAGATCTACAGCGTCTCCACCGACACCCACTTCTCGCACAAGGCCTGGCACGACTCCTCGCCGGCAATCAAGAAGATCAATTACACGATGGTGGGCGACCCCACCGGCACCATCACGCGCAACTTCGGCGTGATGATCGAGGAAGCCGGCCTGGCCGACCGCGGCACCTTCGTGGTGGATCCGGAAGGCAAGATCCAGATCGTCGAGATCACCGCCGGCGGCATCGGCCGCGACGCCAAGGAACTGCTGCGCAAGGTGAAGGCCGCGCAGTACGTGGCTTCGCATCCGGGCGAGGTTTGCCCGGCGAAGTGGCAGGAAGGCGCGCATACGCTGAAGCCTTCGCTCGACCTGGTCGGCAAGATCTGATCGCGTCGATGTAACGCATCGCACCTGGATTCCCGCCTTCGCGGGAATGACGGCAGCGTCGCTCCCGCGCAGGCGGGAGCCCGGGTGCGAGGCACCCCAACCCCACGGAGTTCCCCATGCTCGACGACACCCTCCTCTCGCAGCTGCGCACCTACCTCGAACGGCTGCAACAGCCGATCGAACTGGTCGCCGCGCTCGACGAAAGCGATGCGTCGCGCGAGATGCGCGCGCTGCTCGAACAGATCGCGCCGCTTTCCGACAGGATTTCGCTGCGCCTCGACGGCGACGATGCGCGCCGCCCGTCCTTCGAGATCCGCCGCACCGGCACCGACATCGCCGTGCGCTTCGCCGGCATCCCGCTCGGCCACGAATTCACCTCGCTGGTGCTCGCCCTGCTGCAGGTCGGCGGGCATCCGCCCAAGCTCGAACAGGCCGTCATCGATCAGGTGATGGCGCTCGAAGGCGAATACCGCTTCGAGACCTTCATGTCGCTCTCCTGCCAGAGCTGCCCCGACACCGTGCAGGCGCTCAACCTGATGAGCGTGCTCAACGCCAACATCCGGCACGTCGCCATCGACGGCGCGCTGTTTCAGGACGAGGTGACGGCGCGCGAGATCATGTCCGTGCCGACCATCCTCCTCAACGGCCAGCCCTTCGACCAAGGCCGCATGACGGTCGAACAGATCGTCGCCAAGCTGGACACCGGTGCTGCCGCGCGCGCCGCCGAACAGTTGAAGAACAAGCCCGCGTTCGACGTGCTCGTCGTCGGCGGCGGCCCGGCCGGCGCGGCGGCGGCGATCTACGCCGCGCGCAAGGGCATCCGCACCGGCGTGCTGGCCGAGCGCTTTGGCGGCCAGGTGCTGGACACGATGGGCATCGAGAACTTCGTCTCGGTGGACTACACCGAAGGCCCGAAGATGGCGGCCGCGCTCGAGAACCACGTGCGCGACTACGACGTCGATCTGATGAACCTGCAGCGTGCGTCGAAATTGCGCGCGGCCGGTGAGGATGGACTGGTGGAAGTGGAACTGGAGAACGGCGCGACGCTGCGTTCGCGCTCGGTCGTGCTCTCCACCGGCGCGCGCTGGCGCCAGATGGGCGTGCCGGGCGAAGCGCAGTACCGCAACAAGGGCGTGGCCTATTGCCCGCACTGCGACGGCCCGCTGTTCAA
>CAMLOR010000086.1 GCA_946481615.1 uncultured Aquimonas sp. | reverse complement strand
CAGCGCGGGCGGCGCAACCCATCCCCGAACCCCCGAGCGCCCCCGCGTCCCGCGAGCCGTCGCGACGATCAAGAAGCACCCGGCTCGCTGATCCACTGCAGTTCGCGCCCGAGCAGCGCCAGGCTGCCGATGTGGCGGTCGTCGCCTTGCACGGAGTATTCGAAGCGATAGGTGCGCTGCACCCGCAGGCGGCCGTCCGATGCGCGCTTCAGGGCGAGTTTCACCAGCGCCACGCTGTGGTCGAGCCACTGGACGCCGGCGCGCGCGCAGGCCTCGCGTCCGTACGCGGCCGCGAGTTCGGCCGCGGCGCGCGCATCCGACCACAGCAGTGCGAGCGTCCCGAGGGACGTCAGGACGATCAACGGCGTCAACATTGGAAGAATTTTCCCGCGGTGGGACAGGGGCCAAGCTTATGGCAGCGCGCGCTTTGATTAGAATGCCAGGCTCGGGCCAACAGGGGGGCACGTGATCACGATTCCGGGCTACAGCGTCAGCGGCGAGATCGGCCGCGGCGGCATGGCGGTGGTGCATCGCGCCCGCCAGGTGCTGCTCGACCGCGAGGTCGCGCTGAAAGTGCTGAACCCGCAACTCGCCCAGGATCCGGTCTACGCCCAGCGTTTCCTGCAGGAAGCGCGCATGCTGGCCTCGCTCGGCCATCCGCACATCGTGCCGGTCTACGACGTGGGCGTGACGCCCGAAGGCCTGCACTACTTCTCGATGCAGCTGTTCACCGGCGGCGACTTCGCCGACCGCATGAAGTCCGGCATCGACGAGGTGGAACTGGTCCGCGTGCTGCTGGCGGTGTCCAACGCGCTCGGCTTCGCGCATGCGCGCGGCTACGTGCATCGCGACGTCACGCCCTGCAACATCCTGTTCGACGACCGCAACCGCCCGGTGCTGACCGACTTCGGCATCGCGCGCGCGCTGGCGGCCACCTCGCGCATCACCGCCTCGGGCCTGTCGGTGGGCACCTCGCATTACATGAGCCCGGAGCAGGCGCGCGGGCAGGAAGTGGACCGTCGCTCCGACATCTATTCGCTCGGCGTGCTGCTGTACGAGGCCCTGGTCGGCAAGCCGCCGTTCGAGGGCGACGACGGGTTCGCCGTGGCCTACGCGCACGTGCACGAGCCCGTGCCGCGCCTGCCCGAAGGCCTGGAGCGCTGGCAGCCGCTGATCGACCGCGCCATGGCCAAGGATCCGGACCAGCGCTTCGCCGACACCGCCGCCTTCGTCGATGGCCTGCGCGCCACCGCGCCCAACGAGTTCGCCGCGGTGCTGAAGAAGGAAGGCGTGGCGCTGGCGAACGCCGCCGGTGCCGCGCCGCTGCCGGCGGCCAAACCGAAGAAAGTCGAGAAGCCGAAGAAGGCGCCGCCGCCGAAGCCGGAAGCCGCGAAACCTGCCGTCGCCGTACCGGCCGCGGTGGCTTCGCGCCCGCACCCGCTCGATGCGCCGCGCGCCCCCAGCAAGCTGCCCCTGCTGCTGGGCGGCGGCCTGGTTGCCGCCGGCCTGATCGCGGTGCTCGCGGTATGGCTGACACGCGACGATGCCTCGCCGGCACCGACACCGGCCGTCACCGCGAATCCGGTGCCGCCGGCCACGTCGCGTCCGGCCACGCGCCTCGCCCCCGACGTCCCGACGGCAACGGTCGCGGACGACACCGTGGTGGTGCAGGGCGACGATGTCGCCGCCGACCTCGCGGGCGACATCGAGACCGCGCAGGCCATCGCGATGGGCGAGATTCCCACGGTCGAAGACCCCGTCCTCAAGCTGCTCGCGATGGGCCGCGCCAATCTCTCGGCGCAGCGCCTGAGCTCGCCACCCGGCAACAATGCGGTCGACCGCTACGAACTGGCGCTGCGCATCGAACCGAAGAACGCCGATGCCAAGGCCGGGCTGCAGGCCGTTTCGCAGGCCTACGTCGATCTGGCCGCCAAGCAGGACCGCGTCGCGAACGAAGCGCAGTGGCTCGACTACCTGGCGCGCGCCGAGGCCATCGGCACGAAATACGAAGCCGCCGAGGCGCTGGCCGCCGCGCGCGCCGCGCGCCAGGAACGCGCCGACGAACTGGTGGCGGCCGGCAACGAGGCCGCGAAGAACTGGCAGCGCGACGACGCGCTCGCGCAGTTCCAGCATGCGCTCGCGGTGCTGCCCGATTACGAACCCGCGACCAAAGGCATGAAGGCCGCCGAGAACGTCGGCCGGGCCGGCTATGTGTTCCGCGACCGCGACAACGCCCCCGAGATGGTGGTGGTGGGCAACCTCGCGATGGCGCGCCGCGAGATCGGCGTCGGTGAATTCCGCGCCTGGTGGCGCAGTGCGGGCCAGAAGAAATTCGGCGGCGCCCTGCCGACCTGCCGCGACCGCGAATCCATCTTCCGCGGCTCGAAGCAGCGCACCTGGGAGAAACCCGGCTTCGCGCAGACCGATACGCATCCCGTGGTGTGCGTGCACCACGCGATGGCGCAGGGATATGCGGCGTGGCTGTCGGAAGCCACCGGCAAGAAATACCGCCTGCCCTCGGCCGCGGAATGGCGCGCGGCCGCCGGCAACGGTGCGGCTTCGGCGAAATGCGCCGGCAACGTGCGCGATGCCGAGTACCGCAAGGAATTCGGCGGGCGCGAAGGCGCGCCATGCAGCGACGATTTCGCGACGACGGCCCCGGCCGCCCGTTTTGCGGCGCGAAAACCCGGTCTATATGATGTGGACGGCAACGTGCGCGAATGGGTGCGCGATTGCGCGGGCGGCAAATGCATGGCGCTGGGCGCCGGCTGGTTCAGCGATGCGGACGATCCGCCGTCGCCCACCTACGCCGACGACGTCGCCTTCAACACCATCGGATTCCGCGTCGTGCGGGACCTGGACTGATCGCAAGGGTCTTCGAGGTATTCATGAAGCTGCTTTTCCCGAACGGCGAACACTCGCAGGTCCTCCTCAGCCCCGGCATCAACCGCATCGGCAGCGCGCACGATGCGCAGGTCGTGCTGCGTGTGCCGGAAATCGAGCCCGTGCACGGCGAGATCCACCTGCAGGGCGAAAGCGCCACGCTCAAGGTGCCCGAAGGCGTTTCCAGCGTGACGGTGAACAGCCGCCCGGTGAGCGGAACGCTTGCGGTGCGCCCCGGCGATCTCATCGGCCTGGGCCCCGTGCAGGCGCGCGTGGTGGCGGTCGAGAAGGTCGTGCCCACCGTGCAGCGCGCGGTGGCGGTGGATGACAGCAGTTCCACGCGCGTGCGCGCCGCGGTGCCGCGCTTCGTGCTGCGCGGCGTGTCCGGCGCGGCCTTCGGCAAGACCTATCCCGTGCCGGGCCAGGTCGTGATCGGCCGCCAGGCCGACTGCGATATCTCGGTGCCGAGCGAGGAAATCTCGCGCCGCCACGCGCAGGTGCGCCCAACGCCCGACGGCCTGCTGGTGGAAGACCTCGGTTCGGCCAACGGCACCTTCATCAACGGCAAGCGCGTGCAGACCGGGCTGATGCGTCCCGGCGAGGAACTGCGCCTGGACACCATCCGCTTCCTGCTGGTGGCGCCGGGCATGGAGATGCCGACCGCGACCCAGCGCGTCCCGGCCGCCGCCGCCAAGGGCGGCAGCAAGGCCGGCACCATCGTCACCGTGATCGTCGTGCTGGCCGCGCTGGCCGGCGCGGGCTGGTGGTTCTTCCTGCGCTAGTCAGCGCGCGAGCCGCCGCGCCGCGCCGGGCGGCTGGTACAGGCTCAGGGCATTGCGGTCCGGATCGACGAAGTCGACCGACAGCCCGCCGTCCGGCGTGCCGCTCACCGGCACCACGATCTCCACGCCGCGCGACACCAGCGCCTCGGCGTGGTCGTCGATGCCGCCGGCCAGTTCGAACACCACGACCGGCGATTCGCCGATGCGCACCTCTCGCTGCAGGAACACCAGCGACACGCCGCCCAGCATGGCGAGCGCGTAGGGGCCGTCGTGGCCTTCCATGGCTTCGACCGCCAGGCCCAGCACGTCGCGGTAGAACGCGACGCTGCGGCCCAGTTCGCGCACGAAGAACACGATGGCGCCGACCTTGCACGACTTCAGCATGGATCACTCCTCGGGTTGGGGTGTTCCCTGGTTGCCGCGCGAAGACGAGGCGTGAGCACGATTTCTCACCACGAAGGGGTGGCCGTCGGGATCATGGCTGGCGAGGCCCGCCGCGGGACCGATCGCCGCCTTGAGCGCGCGCCGCAGGGTGCCGGTGGCGCGTTGCGGCTGGTGCGCCTGCACGGCGTCCTGCCACAGCCGCTGCTGCGCCTGCGGCAACGCGTGCAAGGCGCGGCGGATCGACGCGGTGCGCTGCCGCAGCGCGGCCGGCGTCACGCCCAGCAGCCAGCGGATCTCGTCGGCATCGAGCCCGTGCAGCGCGAAACGCGCCACGCGGCGCGCCGCGGCCGGCATCGGCGGCAGGGCGGGGAGCGCCGAGGCTTCGCTGTCGGCGGCAGTTTCGTCCATGGCCGCCAGCGCCTCGCGCGCACGGCGGCGCACGCCGCCGCGCGCCTGCATGCGCGCCAGGTTGCGCAGCACGCCGGCCAGCCAGCGCGCGTCCTGCCGCTGCGCCAGCAGGGCTGCGAGCAGGGTGTCCTGCACCAGGTCTTCGGCTTCGGCGTCGTCGCGCACCAGCGGCCGCGCCTGGCGGCGCAGGGACGCGTAGGTGGCGGCATCCATGGCCGCGTTCAGCCCACCATGCGCATCGACAGATCGACGGCACGCAGGTGCTTGGTGAGCGAACCGATCGAGATGTAGTCCACGCCGGTGGCGGCGATCGCCGCCACCGTGTCGAGCGTGACGCCGCCGGAGACCTCGATCGGGAACGTGCCGCCGGCGAGCTTCACCGCGGCGCGCATGTCGTCCTCGGAGAATTCGTCGATCAGCGCGCGATCGACGCCGGCCGCCATGGCCTGGCGCAGTTCGTCCATCGATTCCACCTCGCAGATCAGCGGCAGCGAAGGATGCAGCCGGCGCGCCTGCGCCACCGCGCCGGCGATCGAGCCGTGCGCGATGATGTGGTTCTCCTTGATCAGCACCGCATCGAACAGCCCGATGCGGTGATTCACGCCGCCTCCGCAGCGCACGGCGTATTTCTGCGCCACGCGCAGGCCGGGAATGGTCTTGCGCGTGTCGAGGATGCGCGCGCGCGTGCCGGCCACGGCCTCGACATAGGCCGCGGTGGCGGTGGCGGTGCCCGAGAGCAACTGCAGGAAGTTGAGCGCGCTGCGCTCGGCGCTCACCAGCGCGCGCGCGCGCCCGTGGATGTCGCACAGCACGGTGTCGGGCTCGACGCGCTCGCCGTCCTTCACGTGCCACTGCACGATGGTCTGCGGGTCCAGCGCCTTGAAGCAGCCCTCGAACCAGGGACGCCCGGCGATCACCGCGCGCTCGCGGCACAGCACGCGCGCGTGCGCGTTCTCCTCGTCGTCGAGCAGATCGGCGGTGGCATCGCCCGTGCCCAGGTCCTCCGCCAGCGCGCGCGCGACGTCGTCCGCCACCTGCGCCGCGGGCACCACGGGAATCTCGAGGGTCTGCGTCATGCGCCGATTATGCGCGGCGCGGCGCCGCCTGCGTGCGCAGCCGGTTGACCAAGGCCTGAAGCGCGCGCTGAAGCAGGCGCGAGGTTTCGAGCATGCGTGCGAGACCCTTCTCGATCTCGTCGGCGAGTTGCTCGGGCGTGCGTTCGCCCACGCGCAGGCCATTGCGGTTGACGAACAACTGACGCCCGGAGAAGGGGCTGGTCCAGCTCAGCTTGGCGCGTTCGCCCGCGCCCTCGCCGCCGAACTCGAACCAGGTGCCGGGCGCGAGCGCGCGCAGGCGGCCGAGCAGGTCGGGATCGACGTCGGCGGCCGCCGGCTGTTCCTCGAGTTCCGGCTCGGACCAGTGATGCGCGAAATCCGACACGCCGAGCTTGTGATCGATCTCGTACATGAACACCGGGGCCTGGCGCCGGCGCCGCAGCGAAACGATGAACTGCCCGAGTTCGCCCGCCAGCCGCTCGATCTCGCGATCGTGATACGCCACGGTCGAAAGCCCCGCGCGCAGCTGCGCTTCGAGCGCCTGCTCGTCGTGCTTGAGGCGCGCGTCGTCCTGGCTGGCGGCGCCGTGCTCGTCGCACCACAGCAGTTCGTCGGCGAAGCGCAGCGCTTCGCGGAAGCCTTCGCCGGATTCGCCGTGCCGCAGCCACAGCAGCACGAGATAGTTGGCCCATGGCCCGCGCAGCACCTGCCGGATCCATGGCAGCGGCGTATAGCGCGACAGGCGCCGTTCGAGCATCGTGGCCACGCGCGAGCGCGCGATGCGCAGGCGCTCGCGCCCGAGGGCGGCTTCCACCGCGCGCTGCTCCGCGAGCTCGGCGCGATGGCGGCCGGTTTCGAGATAGTCGCGCAGTTCGTCGAGCGCGCGCTGGAACGGCGCGCGGCCGGTGTCGTGCGGCTGCAGCAGGCTCTCCACCAACTGCGAGACGCGATCGAGCAGTTGCTGCTCCGGATCGGTCGAAGGGCTCCAGCCCACGGCGAATTCGCCGAGGTCGTCAATCAGCCGGCGCGCGGGGTGATCGTCGGCCTGCATCAGCTCCGGATCGCTCAGCGCGGCCTTGAGGAAGGGCACCTGCAGGCGCGTGAGCAGGGCCTGCATCGGCTTGGGCAGCATCGGATCCTGCCGCACGTGCTCGAACACCATCGCCACCAGGTCGACGGTGTCCTCGTCGTGCGGATCGAGGCAGGCGCGCGGGTCGTCGCCGAGGCGGCGCGAGGCTTCGACGAGCTGCGCTTTCAGTTGATTGGGCGGCGCGTCGAAATGCCCGAGGCGGTCGAGCGCATCGAGCACCAGCTTCGAATTGAGGGCGCGCACCGCTTCGCTCGCGGCGCGCAATGCGGCCGTCGCCTGCTGCGCGGCGGCGGCGAGGCCGGAATCGCCACTTCCGCCCTGCGGATGGATCAGCGTGCGCGCTTCCTCGATCAGCGCGCGCAACGAATCGGCGTGCTCGCGCGCTTCGGCGGTGGGCGATGCCGACGCATCGTGCGGCGCGCGCGCGCGTCCGCGCGCAAAAGGCGGAGCGCCGGCGGGCGCGGGCTGCGGCACCGATGGCGCGGCCGGCGCGACGCGCGGGGGAGCCGGCGGATGCACGGGCCGCGGCGGCGTCACCGCGATGGCGGGCAACACGCCCGCGGCGACGAGCTCGCGATTCAGATCCGCGTAGATCGGTTCGAGCGCGTCGAGGACGTGCTGCCCGAAGGCATTGAACGCGACCAGGCGCACTTCGATGCCGACATCCAGCCGCTGGCAGGCGCCGCGGAACAGCGTGCCGAGCGCCTGCGGCGACAGGCGGCCCGGCGCCTTCGGATCGGGCGGCTGCTCGAGCAGGCGGCCCAGGCGCAGGTCGAGCGCATCGACCGCGTGCGGCATGCGCTGCTCGGCACGAACGGCCATGGACGAGAGCGTGAGGGTTTCTTCCAGCTCCTCGTGGCCGACCAGCGCGAGCGCGGCCGGCGCCAGCGTGGCGGCCGCGCCGCGGCCGGGGCGCAGCGCATCGGCCACGCCTTCGAGGAAATCGTGTTCCAGATCGGTGCGCTTGCGGCGGCACTCGCGCAGGCCTTCGAAGAACACCTGCTGTTGGCTCGCGATGCGGCTGCGCTCGGCCAAATCGAACAGACGCGCTTCGAGCGCGTCGAACAGCGCCTGCAGCTGCGGCTGCAGCGCGACCTGCAGGCGGCGCTGCAACTGCGCCAGCAATCGGGAGCGCTCGGCGGGATCCATCTCAGCGATCCGGCCGGAGGATGGCCATCAGGCGGGAAACCCTTCGATCTGCCCGGTGGCCACGCCCTGATCCACCAGCATCACGGGGATGCCGTCGTCGATGCGGTAGACGGTGCGGCCATCGCGCGTGAGCAGGCCGGCGGCGAGGGGATGTTCGAGCGTCGTGCCATCGGCGCTGCGCACGCCGCGACGATCGATGCCGCGGTTGAGGGCGGCCAGCTGCGCGGCGGAGAGCAGGGCGACCGGCTGCCTGGTGGCCGGGCAACACAGAATGTCGAGCAGGCGTTTGTCCAGGGCCATCGTCGTCCAGTGTGGCATGGGCGGCGGCGATCCTGCCAAGCCCGCGATGCGACTACAATAGCCCTTTCGGCCCGCCCCGCAAGCATGTCCCTCGAATCCGGTACTTCCCCGCTGGTGGGCATCGTGATGGGTTCGCGCTCGGACTGGGAGACGATGCAGCACGCCGCCGCCCGCCTCGAAAGCCTGGGCGTGCCGCACGAGGTGCGCGTGGTTTCCGCGCACCGCACGCCCGACCTGCTGTTCGACTACGCCGCGGCGGCGCAGGGCCGCGGCCTGCGCGCCATTATCGCGGGCGCCGGCGGCGCCGCGCATCTGCCCGGCATGCTGGCGTCCAAGACCGCGGTGCCGGTGCTCGGCGTGCCGGTGCAATCGAAGGCGCTCAACGGGCTCGACTCGCTGCTCTCCATCGTGCAGATGCCGGCCGGCGTGCCGGTGGCCACCTTCGCGATCGGCATGGCCGGCGCCGCCAACGCCGCGCTGTTCGCCGCCGCGCTGCTCGCGCCGCAGCACCAGGCCATCCGCGACGCCCTCGACGCGTTCCGTGCGAAGCAGACACAGGATGTGCTCGATCACGCGGACCCGCGCCGGCCGTGACCACCGTCGGCATCCTGGGCGGCGGGCAACTGGCCCGCATGCTGGCGCTTTCCGGTGCGCCGCTCGGACTGCGCTTCCTGGTGATGGATTCGGTCGCCGACGCCTGCGCCGGTCAGTTCGCGCCGATGGTCGTGGGCGATTACCGCGACGAAGCCGCGCTCGCCGAATTCGCGCGCCGCATCGACTGCGCCACCTTCGATTTCGAGAACGTGCCGGCCGAAAGCGCGCAATGGCTGGCCGAACGCGTGCCGGTGTTCCCCAGCCCGCGCGCGCTCGCGGTGGCGCAGGATCGCATCGCCGAAAAATCGCTCTTCAATCGCATCGGCATCGCCACGCCGGCGTTCCGCGACATCCCCACGCGCGCGGCGCTCGAAGACGCGCTGCGCGAGATCGGCACGCCCTGCATCCTCAAGACGCGCCGCCTGGGCTACGACGGCAAGGGCCAGTTCCGCCTGCGCGAAGCGAGCGATGCCGACGCTGCCTGGGCCGCGCTCGGCGCGCAGGCCGCGACGGTGGGGCTGATCCTCGAAGGCTTCGTGCGCTTCGAACGCGAACTGAGCGTGGTCGCCGTGCGCGGCCAGGGCGGCGAATTCCGCACCTGGCCGATCACCGAGAACTGGCACGAAGCCGGCGTGCTCTCCGCGAGCCTCGCGCCGGCGAAGGTCGAAGACCGCATCGCCGGCACCGCCGTCGACTACGCGCGTCGCGTCGCCGAAGAACTCGACTACGTCGGCGTCTTCGCGCTCGAACTCTTCGCCCTCGCCGACGGCACCCTGCTCGCCAACGAAATGGCCCCGCGCGTGCACAACTCCGGCCACTGGACCATCGAAGGCGCCGAAACCTCGCAATTCGAAAACCACCTGCGCGCCGTGCTCGGCCTGCCGCTGGGCGACACCGCGCCGCGCGGTGTGAGCTGCATGCTCAATTGGATCGGCGAACTGCCGGCGCGCGACGCCGTGCTGCGCCAGGCCGGCGGGCACTGGCACGACTACGGCAAATCGCCGCGCGAGGGACGCAAGGTCGGGCATGCCACGCTGCGATTCGACGAAGCCTCGTCCCTCGCCGCCGCATTGCGCGACGTAGCCGCCGCGCTCGGAAGGCAG
Source organism: uncultured Aquimonas sp. (assembly GCA_946481615.1). Next base: position 2,201 of record CAMLOR010000086.1, on the reverse strand, counting down.
GCGCAGGCATCGCCGGTGATCCAGCGCTTGGCGTGAGGCGCCGCGCCGTCCGCGCGCAGCCGCGGTTGCGCCTGCGTTTCGCCACGCAGGGCCGGCACCATCGCTGCATGACCCGAATGCTCGTGCTGTGTTGGCTCGCGCTGGTCGGCATCGACGCACGCGCGCAAGCCGATTGCGGCATGCGCTATCTCGAAGCCGGCCGCATCGCGCAGGCCGCGCTGGGGAGTGCCGGCACGCCGTATGCCGGCGGCAATCATTTCGGGCACCTCGACCACGTCGGCGCCACCGTCGATCTGTACCGCCTATGGCGCGGCCATCCCGACCTGAAATTCCGGGGGGCGCACGACTGGACCTGGGTCGACATCGGCATCGCGCCCGAAGCGGTTGCCGCAACGCTGCGCGATGGCCTGCGTCTGATGACCGAAGCCGCGCCGGCCGGCACCCCGGAAGAGCACTACGTCGCGCTGGTGAAGCTCGACCTGCTGACACCCGTATCGACGACGCCGGCGTGGTGGACGCAACCGGTGGACGAAGGCGTCGCGCCGCGCTCCGCCGCCGTGGCGCGCGAAGCCGCGACCTCGGAACCGCTCGAATGGTTACTGCTGCTTGCAGCGGCGTCGCACGCCGGCTGGACGCTGGATCCCGACTCCCGTCGCGCCGACGCGGCGCACGAACCGCAGTTCGCCGCGCTGTCGCAGGAGGCGCGATCTCGCCACGTGGCGAGCGGCGGCCTGGAATGGCTCGTCGCTGCAGCGGCCCTTGCTCCTCCGGGTTCCGACGCAGCGAACGCCTTGCGCGGCGAACGCGACGCGCTGGGCGCGATGGTCCTCGCTTGCGAGGCTTCCCCGGCGCAATTCGCGGCCTGGCTGGTGCTGGTCGCGTCGTCGGGCGAGTTGCCGGCCGATCGCGCGACGTTCGCGCTCCTGCCCGAATATTCCGCGACGTGGCTCGTCGACCGGCACCTGCGTTTCGCGGCCGACGCGCAGGGATTCCGCGGCGGCGAGCATGTCGCGAGATTGCAGGCGCTCGGCGCATCGCCCGCCGCTATGGAAATGGCCGGCGTAGCGGCGGTCTATTTCGCCGAAGACCTGCAGGCGATCGAAACCGGGTTGCGCGGCGTGCCCTGGAGCGGCTACACGCTGCGCGCGCTGAACGTGCTTTCCGCCGCGCAACTGGAGCAGCTGTCGGCGTCGGAGAATTTCACCGGCGAGCAGCGTGCCCTGCTCGCCACCGCCGCGTTCGCGCGCCATCTCGCCCTGGGCCGGATGCCGGCCGCGCAACGCCTGTTGCCCGCGTTGCGTGCCGCGTGGCCGGCGTCGGCGGGGGAGATCGCGGCGCTTGAGGATCTCCGATTACCGGATCCCGTGCGCCTGTCGCTGGTGGCGCTCGCACTGCCGCGCGTCACGACCTGGCTCCAGCCGCCCGTGGATTCCGTGCCGCCCGGCGGCGACTTCGCGCTGCTCCTGCGTCATTCGCGCTTCCGCCGCGAGCTGCCGGCCGACATGGCGGACGGCAGCTTCCTCGTCGCCGACTACGAAACCTGGCTGCGCTTGCCCAATCGCTGGGGTCGTCTGAAAACCATGCGTGGCATGCAATACGACGAACTGCAGCGCCATCTGCAGCGCGAGCGCCTTCGTGCCTGGTCGATCCCCGCGCGCGCGATTCCGACGCCGCCGCTTCCTTTGCAGCAGTGGATGGCGCGCGACGAGCTGCGCCGCCTCGGCGCCGGCGGTGCGCTGACGACGGCGCTGGCGCGGGTCTTGCTGGCTTGTGCCGAAGATCCGCCGTTCGCGTGGTTCGGTTCCGATTGCCGCGGCGCGGCGATGGCGACGGGCCTGCAACGATTGATCGAGCTGGCGCGCCGCGAAGACGAGCCGCTGCTGGATGGCCAGCCGGTGGGAAGACGCGCCTTCCGCATCCTGCAGCGGGAGATGGGCGACACGGCTGCCGCCCAGGCCACGCGATACTGGCACTACTGAGCGTCCCGCACCGCCCGGCGCGCCACGTGCCATCCGATCGATGCGCCGGCCAACAGCACGATGGCCGCGATGAAGAATGCCGTGCCCACGTGCGGCAGCAGCGGGTCTTCGCGCACGGAAGCCGCGTAGACCGCGCCGAAGAACAGCGGCGAGACTACGCCGGCGATGCTCGCGACGCTGTTGTTGGCGCCCTGCAGTTGGCCCTGTTCGGATTCCGACACG
>CAMLOR010000085.1 GCA_946481615.1 uncultured Aquimonas sp. | reverse complement strand
AACAGGGTAGGGCGCGGATTATCGCCGATGCCGCCGCGCGGTGCCATGCCGCGCCCCGGAAAAGGCCGCGGCGCGGCCGCCGGGGGCCGGATCGTTCATCCTTACTGGGCCTCGGTCGGGGCCGATAACCAACCCCAGGAGTGTTCGATGAAACTGTTGCTCAAGATCCTGCTGATCGGCGGCTTGCTATTGCTGCTCGCCGTCCCCGTGATGATGCTGCAGGGCCTGGTCTGGGAGCGCCAGCAGCGCGGGCACGAGGTGGCCGAAGACATCGCCCAATCCTCCAGCCGCGCCCAGCAGGTGGTCGGCCCGCTGCTGCGCGTGCAGATCGAACGCCAGGTGCGCCAGGTGCGCATGTTCGAGGACCGCGAAGGCAAGCGCAGCGAAGAGGAAGTCGTCATCGCCACCGACGTCGTGCTGGTCGCCCCGACGGCGCTGCGCATCGACGGCGACCTCGAAACCGAGATCCGCCGACGCGGCATTTTCGAGGCCCTGGTCTATCTGGCCCGCATGCGCGTCGATGCGGAGTTTGCGCCGTATTCGCTGCCCGAGCCGGGGCCCGGCACCGTCTCGCAGCGCATCGTGCAGGCCGCTTTCGTGCTGGGCGTGGGCGATGCGCGCGGCATCCGCGGGCTGCAGGCCAGCCTCGGCGCCGACAAGCTTGCGGCCGAGCCGGGCACCGCGATTGCCTGGCTGCCGGCCGGCTTCACGATGCCCGTGGAACCGGCACGCCTCGCGCTACCCGGCAAGCTCGTGTTGCAGCTGGATCTCGCCGGCACGCAATCGCTGCACTGGGTGCCGAGCGGCGACGAGACCCAGGTGACGCTGCGCAGCCCATGGGCGCATCCGAGCTTCGTCGGTCAGTTCCTGCCGGACGCGCCGAAAGTCTCCGAAGCGGGCTTCGAAGCGCAGTGGCGCGTCTCGCGCCTCGCGGCCCAGACGCAGGAAGGCATGCGATCGTGCGGTAGCGAGAGCACCGACTGCGCCGCGGTCTCGCAATCGGGCTTCGGCGTGAAGCTGATCGATCCGGTCGACCGTTACCTCAAGACCGACCGCGCCATCAAATACGCCTGGCTGTTCATCGTGCTGGTGTTCGGCGCGGTGTTCTTCCTCGAACTGCTGCGGCCCGGCGTACGCGTGCACCCGCTGCAATACGGCCTCACGGGCCTGGCGCTGGCGATCTTCTTCCTGCTGCTGCTGTCGCTGTCGGAGCACATCGGCTTCGGGCCAGCCTATCTCGTGGCGGCGGCGGCCTGCGTCGCGCTGGTCACGACGTATCTGGTGGCGCCGCTGGGCGGCACGGGCCGCGCGCTCGGCTTCGGCGGATTGCTGGCGGCGTTGTACGGGCTGCTCTACGGCCTGCTGCAGTCCGAGGATTACGCCTTGCTGATGGGCGCGCTCGCGCTGTTCACGCTGCTGGCCACCGCCATGCTGCTGACGCGCCGGCTCGACTGGTACGGCCTCACCGCGCGCGGCGCCTGAGGCTTCAGCGCGCGGCGAGCTCCTTCTGCAGGAAGGCGCGCGCCGCGCGCGTATCGCGCTTGATGGTGGCTTCCGAGACGCCGAGCAGATCGGCGATCTCGGTGACTTCCAGTCCGCCGAAGAAGCGCAGCTCCACCACCTGCACCAGGCGCTCGTCGAGCGCGGAGAGCTTGCCGATCGCGGCATCGAGCAGCACCAGCTCTTCGGCCTGAGCCTCGACCGGCAGCGGTTGGCCTTCGAGCGCTTCGATCGGCACGTGCTCCGCGCCGCCGCCGCGGCGCTCGGCCAGGCGCGCGCGGGCGTAGTCGATCACCACCTGGCGCATGGCCTGCGCCGCGGTGGCGTAGAAATGCTTGCGGCTGAGGTAATCGCGCTCGCCGGCCGAGAGCTTGAACCAGGCCTCGTGCACCAGGCTGCGGGTGTCGAGCGTGGCGCCGCGGCGGTGGCGCGCGAGCTCGGCGCGCGCGATGCGCAGCAGCTCCTCGTAGACCGAGCCTGTGGGCGTATCCGGGATTCCGCTCATGGCACCAGTGTAAACCTGCCCTAGACTGATGCCGGGGCAGACGCTGGGGGAAAGATGGATCCCGATCGCTGGCGGCAGGCGCGCGCACTGTTCGAGGCCGTGGCCGACCACCCGGAGGCGGAGTGGGACGCGCAACTGGCGCTGCGCTGCGACGATGCCGCGCTGCGCGCCGAAGCGCGCGCGCTGCTGGAGGCCGATCGCGATGCCGGCGTCACCGGCCTGCCGGCGCGCAGCCCGGATTTCGTCGCCGCGCTGGCGGAAGACAGCGCGCGCGCCCCCTCCGAAGCGCTGGTCGGCCGTGACTTCGGCGCTTGGCGGCTGCTGCAGCTGATCGGGCAGGGCGGCATGGGCGCGGTCTACCTCGCCGAGCGCGTGCACGGCGGTTTCCAGCAGCGCGCGGCGCTGAAGCTGGTGCGGCCGGGGCCTGGCATGGAGCATCTCGCCGAGCGCTTCCGCACCGAGCGCCAGATCCTCGCCGGCCTCGAGCATCCCAACATCGCGCGCCTGCTCGACGGCGGCGCCGGCCCGCACGGCGAGCCTTTCCTCGCGCTCGAATACGTCGACGGCCGCAACCTGCGCGCGCACTGCGATGCGCTGCGCCTCGGCCTGCGCGAACGCCTGCGGTTGTTCTTGACGGTGTGCGAAGCGGTCGCGCACGCCCACGCACGGCTCGTCGTTCACCGCGATCTCAAGCCCGGCAACATCCTGGTCGCCGACGACGGCAGCGTGAAACTGCTCGACTTCGGCGTCGCCAAGCTGCTCGATGACGCCGCGCCTGCGGAAGCCACCGTCGCGCGCCTGCGGCTCTACACGCCGGAATACGCCGCGCCCGAGCAGATCCGCGGCGAGCCCACGACCACCGCGGTCGATGTCTGGGCGCTGGGTGTCGTGTTGTTCGAACTGCTCACAGGCCAGCGTCCGTTCGCCGGCGATGCGGCCGCGGTCGAAGCGGCCGTGCTGCGCAGCGAAGCGCCGCGCCCAAGCCAGGTCGTCACGCGCAATCCCGTGGCCCGGATCGCGACACCTGTTCGGGGCGAGCCTGTCGAACCCGGACATCGAGGCAACGGTTCGACAGGCTCACCGCGAACGGATATCGCGAAACAAATCCCCGGGAAGTCCGAGGCTGACCCCGCCACCCCCGTTCAGGGTGAGCCTGTCGAAACCCCCGTCCCGGTCGCCACCCTCGCGCAGGCAGCCGCCCACGCCCGCCGCAGCACGCCCGCGCAACTGCGCACCCAACTGCGCGGCGATCTCGATCACATCGTGCAGCGCGCGTTGCGCCACGCGCCCGAACAACGCTACGCCTCGGTGCGCGCCTTCGCCGACGACATCGAAGCCTTCCTCGCGCAGCGTCCGGTGGCGGCGCGGCGCGGCAATGCGCGCTATCGCCTCGCGCGCTTCGTGCAACGCCACGCGCTCGCCACGGCGCTCGCGGGCATCGCGCTCGCGGCGCTGGTCGCGGGCCTGGGGGCTTCGCTCTGGCAGGCGCGCGAAGCGCGCGCGCAGCGCGACCTGGCGCAACAGGAAGCCGGCAAGGCGCGCGCCGCGCTCGATTTCATGACAGGCCTCTTCACCCTGGCCGATCCCGAAGTCACGCGCGGCGCCGACGTCACCGCGCGCGAACTGCTGGCACAGGGCACGGCCCGCATCCGCACCAGCCTGCAGGATCAGCCCGAAGCGCGCGCCGAGCTGCTGCGCGCGATGGGCGAGGCGCATCTCGGACTCGGCCTGTACGACGAAGCCGAACCTTTGCTGGGCGAAGCGCTCGCGCACGACGCCGCGGCGAAACTGCCGCACGCCATCGCACTGCACGAACTCGGCCGCAACGAACCCGCGCTCGCGGAACTCGAGGCCTTGCGCGCCGAACGCGCCGCGCAGGTGCCGGTCGATCAGGCCGCGCTGGCGCGCATCGACCTGCGCCTGGGCATGGTGCACCAGACGCTCAACCACCTCGACGAATCCGACGCGGCCTACACGCGCGCCCTCGAAGCCCAGCATGCGCGCTTCGGCCCGCTGCACCGCGAAACCATCGAATCCGAACTGCGCTACGCCTCGCTGCGCGTGCTGCGGCGCGAATCGCAGGCCGCGCGCGACCGTATCGCGCCGATCGTGGCCGCGCTGCGCGCGCAGTCGCCGCGCGACGACGTGCTGTTCGCCCGCGCCCTGGGCGCGCTGGCGATGGCCGTCAGCAACACCGGTCCGCTGTCCGAGGCCGAAGCCCTGCGCCGCGAACAACTCGCACTCAGCGAATCGATCTACGGCGAGAATCATCCGCGCACCCTGAGCGCGCGCAACGACCTCGCCAGCGTGCTGTTCGCCAAGGCCGACTACGCCGCGGCCGCGCCGCTGTTCGCGCAGGTGCTCGAAACGCGCCGCGCCGAGTTCGGCCCCGATCATCCGGCGGTGGCGACGGTCGGCAACAACCTCGCCACCGCGATGCTGCAACTCGGCCGCCCGCGCGAGGCGCTGCCGCTGGCCGAGGAAGCGCTGCGCGTGCGGCTCGCGGTCTACGGCGAGCTTCACCACACCACGGGCGCGTCGCTGCGTACGCTGGCCGGCGCGCTGTACGACACCGGTGAACTGGAGCGCGCGCAGGCACTGCTCGAACGCGCCGTCGCGGTGTTCGACGCCACGCTCGGTCCGGAGAACATGACGGTGGTGGGCTCGATCAACGACCTGGTCCGCGTGCGCGTGGCGCGCGGCCAGCCGGACGCCGACTGCGCGCTGGCGCGGCGCGCCTTGCGCATGACCCGCGCCGAAGAAAAACCCGACGATCCGCCCTCGCACTGGCAGTTCGCCCTGCTCGGCGCCTGCCGCGCGGCGCACGGCGAGGCCGACGGACGCGAGGCGATGGTCAAGGCCCTGCCCATCCTCGAGGCCGCTTTCGGGGCGAAAGACCGCCGCACGCGCACGCTCAGGAAATGGCTGTCGACCTGAAAGCCGCGTGATCCCCGGCGCGGCGGCGCGCCGTATGTGAGACGAGGCCACCCCGCGCCCGTCTCCGGATTCCGCCATGAAACGCGTCCTTTCGCTCCTGCTTTCGCTGTCGCTGCCCGCGGCGGCCCTCGCCTCCGGCGACTTCGACGAACGCTTCGACGCCGACGGCATCCGCGTGCAGAACGTGTCCGGCGGGGTGGACAGCGATGCCTTCCACGCCGGGCTGATCGACGCCCAGGGCCGCTTCGTGGGAGCGGGCAGTCGCCTCAGCGACAGTCCCGGGGCGATCCTGGTGCGTGCGCTTCCCGATGGCACGGCCGATCCGTCCTTCGGCACCGGCGGCGTGGTTCACCTGGCGCCCTTGCAGGGCTTCGACGTGGCGACCTGGCAGGCCGTGGTCGAGCGCCCGAACGGCAATCTGCTGGCCGGCGGCTTCCTGCGCGACAACGTCAAGGCTTCGGAGTACGCGCTGCTTTGCGAATACCGCCCCGACGGCAGCCACGAACCGGGCTTCGCCAACGCGCTGGGGTGCCGCGTCTTCACCCTCGGCGTGGAACTGGTTTCGCAGCAGCGCATCGTCGATCTCGCACTGCAGCCCGACGGCCGCCTCCTCGCCGTGGGCGTCACGCAGGCCGACGACGATCCGCAGCCCGATGCCTTCATCATCCGCTTCGACGTCGACGGTTCGGTGGACAGCTGTTTCGCGGCGCCGAACTGTCTCGGGCAGGGCCTGCTGATCGACCCGCTCGACGGCCCGGGCTTCGAATTCTTCGACGCGCGCGCCGTCGCGATCGCACCGGACGGCCGCATCGTAGTGGCGGGCGGCGCCAACGGCGGCGATTCGACCGACATGGCGGTGCTGCGGTTGAGTGCCAACGGCGACATCGACGCGAACTTCGGCGACGGCGGCAAGGTGTTGGTCGCCTTCGACGAAGGCGGCATCAATCTCGATCGTGCCAACGACGTGGTGGTCGGGCCCACCGGCGGAATCTATCTGGTGGGCGAGGTGACGAACGATCTGGGCCGCCTCTCCGGCGCGGCGCGGCTCGACGCCGAGGGCGATCCCCAGCTCTATCCGCTGCCGACCGGCCGCACGGTGTTCTTCTTCAACGATGTCTCGCCCAACCAGGTCGCGCTGGAGGCCGCGCTCGATGCAAAGGGCCGCCTGGTCGTCGCGGGCTACGCGGCGGGCGAAGGCGCCTCGATCGGCGACTGCGGCGTCGCGCGGCTGGGCGCCAATGGCATCCTCGACCCGGTGTTCGCTTCCGGCGGCAGCCGCAGCATCGACGCCAACTTCGGCGAGGGGCCGCTGGAAGTGTTCGACACCTGCACCGGCGTCGATCTGCACGAGGGCTCGATCGGCCTGTTCGGCAGCACCGGCGTGGGCCTCACCGTGCGCGACACGCTGATGGTCAAGCTCGACCAGGACGGCATCCTGCGCGACGGTTTCGAAGACTGATCGCAGATTCCATGATCCCTGCGCATCACCGCTTCCGTACGTGATGGCAGGGCCGATTCGCGCCCGACCTTCCGGACACCGCCATGCGCTTCCTGCCTGCCGCCTCCTTGCCGCCGTCGCGCCGCGCGCTGGTCTTCGCGCTCGCGCTCATGGCGCCCACGTTCGCCACCGCGTCCGGCTCGCTGGACACACGCTTCGGCGGCGATGGCCTCGCCACCCACGACATCGGTGGCGATTGGGTCGATCGCCTGTTCGCCGGCCTGATCGATTCGCAGGGCCGCCTGGTCGGCGCGGGCGGCCAGTATTCGGCCGATTCCCGGCGCGGCGGGATCGTCGTGCGCCTCACCTCCACGGGCGCGCTCGATCCTGGCTTCGGCAACGCCGGTGTGGCGCGCACGCCGATCCCGGTGGCCTCGTTCGATAACCTCTCATGGTCGGGCATCGTGGAAGATCCCGACGGCCGCCTGCTCGCGGCCGGGCGTTACTCGAGCAACGCGCAGGATCAGGCCTCGCACGCCTACGTCTGCCGCTTTCTCTCGAACGGAGCGCCCGATCCTTCCTTCGGCACGGCCGGCTGCACGTCGCCCACGATCTGGCCGGATTCCTCGCAGGACACCGTCGAGGCCATCGCGCTGCAAGCTGACGGCAAGCTCGTGCTGGTCGGCCAGACCGACTACGACCATCAAGCGCCGCCCGAATACTACGTCGCGCGCCTGCAGGTGGACGGTGCGATCGACCGCTGCCTGGGCGATGTGAGCTGCCAGTTCGGCGGCGTGCTGATCGAGCCGGAAACCTCGCCGGAGCTCAACGATTTTGCGCCGCGTGCCGTCGCGCTGGCGCCCGACGGCCGCATCGTGATCGCCGGCAAGGCGTCGGTGGTGCAGAGCGTCGACATGAGCGCCGTGCGCCTGTTGCCCACCGGCGCCGTCGACCTCGATTTCGGCGACGGCGGCCACCGCCACGTCGCATTCGACCAGGGCGGTTTCGATATCGACGTCGCCGAGGCCGTCGTGGTCGGGCCGCAGGGACAGGTGTATCTGGTGGGCGCGGTGCAGACGCAGCTCGGACAGCTCGCCGGCGCGGCGGCGCTCGATGCCAACGGCGATCTGGACCTCGGCTACGGCGACGCCGGCCGCCGCCTGTTCTACTTCAACGACGTGTCCATCGACCAGGTCGCGCAGGGCGCGCAGCTGCAACCGGACGGCAAGCTGGTGGTGACCGGCTACGCCGCCGACGACGGCCCCTACGGCGACTGCGGCGTGGCGCGCCTGGATGCCGGCGGCGATCTCGATCCGGTGTTCGGGATCGGCGGCACGCTCAACCTCGACGGCAACCTCGGCGCGGAGCCGATGCCGCTGGACGGCTGCAGCGCCGTGGCGGTGCGCTTCGGGACGATCGCCCTGTTCGGCACCAGCGGCCCCACGTTGCAGACGCACGACTCGCTGTTCGTGAAGCTCGACCAGGACGGCGTATTCCGCGACGGCTACGAAGACCTGCCCTGAGCGGGGCAGGGAAGGGCCGGCCCTGCGGCCGGCCCTCCGCTACAATCAGGGGCTTCCTCTCCGCCCGAGGCCCCTTGCATGTTCGCCAAGACCCAGACGATCGCCGGCTACGACCCCGAACTCGCCCAGGCGATCGCCGACGAGGGCCGCCGCCAGGAGGACCACGTCGAGCTCATCGCTTCGGAGAACTACGCCAGCCCGCGCGTGCTCGAGGCCCAGGGCAGCAAGCTCACCAACAAGTACGCCGAAGGCTATCCCGGCAAGCGCTATTACGGCGGCTGCGAATACGTCGACGTGGCCGAGCGCCTGGCCATCGAGCGCGTGAAGCAGCTGTTCGGCGCCGACTACGCCAACGTGCAGCCGCACTCCGGTTCGCAGGCCAATGCCGCGGTCTATCTCGCGCTGCTGCAGCCGGGCGACACCATCCTCGGCATGAGCCTGGCGCACGGCGGCCACCTCACGCATGGCGCCAAGGTCAACTTCAGCGGCAAGCTGTTCAACGCCGTGCAGTACGGCGTGGATGCCGATGGCCTGCTCGACTACGCCGAGATCGAACGCCTCGCGAAAGAACACAAGCCGAAGATGCTGGTCGGCGGCTTCAGCGCCTACTCGCAGAAGATCGACTGGGAACGCATGGCGGCCATCGCCAAATCGGTGGGCGCGCTGTTCTTCGTCGACATGGCGCACGTCGCCGGTCTCGTCGCCGCGGGCGTGTATCCGAATCCCGTGCCGCACGCCGACGTCGTCACCTCCACCACGCACAAGACGCTGCGTGGCCCGCGTGGCGGCATCATCCTGGCGCGCGCCAACGAAGAGATCGAAAAGAAGCTGCAATCGATGGTGTTCCCCGGCACGCAGGGCGGCCCGCTGATGCACGTGATCGCCGCCAAGGCCGTGGCGTTCAAGGAAGCGCTGGAACCGGAATTCAAGCAGTACCAGCAGCAGGTGGTGAAGAACGCGCAGGCCATGGCCAAGGCGCTCATCGCGCGCGGCTACAAGATCGTCAGCGGCGGCACCGAGAACCATCTGATGCTGATCGACCTGATCGGCCGCGACGTCACCGGCAAGGAGGCCGAAGCCGCGCTCGGCAAGGCCCACATCACGGTCAACAAGAACGCGGTGCCGAACGACCCGCGCTCGCCCTTCGTGACCTCGGGTCTGCGCATCGGCACGCCGGCCGTCACCACGCGCGGCTACGGCGAGGCCGAATGCGCGGCGCTGGCGGGCTGGATCGCCGACGTGCTCGACGCACCTGCCGACGAAGCCGTGCTGAAGAAGGTGCGCGACGCCGTCACGGCGCAGTGCCGCCAGTTCCCCGTGTACGCCTGAGGCCGGGTGCACTGTCCGTTCTGCCAGCACGAGGACACGCGCGTCATCGATTCGCGCGTCAGCGACGACGGTGCCACCATCCGGCGCCGCCGCGAGTGCGAGCAGTGCGGCGAGCGCTTCAACACCTTCGAAACCGCCGAGATCAAGCTGCCCGCCGTGGTGAAGAGCGACGGACGGCGCGAACCCTTCGACGAGCGCAAGCTTCGCGGCAGCTTCGAGAAGGCGCTGCAGAAGCGGCCGGTTTCCGGCGAGCAGATCGACGCCGCCGTGCGCGCGGTGACGCACGCGGTGCGCATGGCCCCCGAACGAGAACTGCCCTCACTGCGCGTGGGCGAATTCGTGATGGAAGAACTGCGAAAACTCGACCAGGTGGCCTACGTGCGCTTCGCTTCGGTGTATCGGCGCTTCGAGGACGTGCAGGCGTTCCGCGAGGAGATCGAGCGGCTGGAGCGCGATCTGCCGGGGCTGGATGGGATGCAGCTTTCGTTGCTGGAAGAGCAGCCGCAGAAGGGGAAGCGATGAAGATCGGCCGACTTGCGAAAACCGTTCGCGGTGAGCCTGTCGAACCGCTTGCCTCGAGGCTTGGGTTCGACAAGCTCACCCCGAACGGGTGGGGCGGTGCGAAGGTCGAGAGCCGGGTTGCGGCAACCGTTCGCGGTGAGCCTGTCGAACCGTCGCCTCGACGCCCGGGTTCGACAGGCTCACCCCGAGCGGTTGGGGCGGGCCGATGAGCGCGCAGTTTTCAACCCTCGACCACATCCACATGGCCCAGGCCCTGCGCCTGGCCGAACTCGGCGCCTACACCACCAAGCCCAACCCCATGGTCGGCTGCGTCATCGCGCGCGGCGCCGAAGTGCTCGGCACCGGCTGGCACGTGCGCCGCGGCGAACCGCACGCCGAAGTGCATGCGCTGCGTGCCGCGGGCGACCGCGCCGCGGGCGCCACCGCGTACGTGACGCTCGAACCCTGCGCCCACACCGGCGCCACGCCGCCCTGCGCCGACGCGTTGATCGAAGCGAAGCTCGCGCGCGTCGTCTGCGCCTCGCGCGATCCTTTCCACAAGGTGGACGGGCAGGGCATCGAACGCCTGCGCGCCGCCGGCATCGAAGTCGACACCGGCCTGATGGAAGTGCAGGCGCGTGCCCTCAACAAGGGCTTTTTCTCGCGCATCGAGCGCGGCCGGCCTTGGGTGCGCATCAAGCTCGGCATGAGCCTGGACGGCCGCACGGCGCTGCCGACCGGCGATTCGAAATGGATCACCAGCGAAGCCTCGCGCCACGACGTGCAGCGCTGGCGCGCGCGCAGCGGCGCCCTCCTCACCGCCAGCGGCACCGTGCTGAGCGACGACCCACGCCTCACCGTGCGCCTCGGCGACGACACGCCGTTCGTCGCTCCGCTGCGCGCGGTGATCGACGTCGGCCTTGCGACGCCCTCGCGTTCGCACGTGCTCGATGACGAAGCGCCGACCGTGTTCTTCCATGCGCCCGACGTGAAGCTCTCGTCGGAGTTCCGCGCGCGCGATCGCGTGGCGGTGCCGGAGAAGGCCGGGCGCCTGGATCTGCCTTCGGTGCTATCGGAACTGGCGCGCCGCGGTGTCAACGAAGTGCAGGTCGAAGCCGGAGCCACGCTGGCCGGCGCGCTGCTGCGCGAGCAGTTGGTGGACGAATTCCTGCTCTACATCGCGCCGGTGTTGCTGGGTGAGCATGGGCGGCCCTTGTTCGCGGGCGTCGAGCCGCTGCAGATGGCGACGCGCATCGGCTTCCAGTGCGTCGAGACGCGGCAGCTCGGTTCGGACTGGCGTCTGTTGCTGCGGCCGGAGCCGCGGTGATGGCGGCACGCTCGCCTCGCACAGGCCACCCCACCTGATGTTCACCGGCATCATCGAAGCCCTCGGCCAACTGTCCCGCAGCGAACTGCGCGGCGGCGACCGCCGCATGACGTTCCGCATCGGCGGCTTGCCGTTCGACGACGTCGCGCTCGGCGAAAGCATCGCCGTCTCCGGCGTCTGCCTCACCGTCGTCGAATTCGACGAAGAATGCTTCGCGGCCGACGTCTCGAACGAAACCCTCTCGCGCACCACGCTCGGCGCCATCGACGCCGGTGCGCCCGTCAACCTCGAACGCGCCATGCTGCCCACGACGCGCTTCGGCGGCCATGTCGTCGCGGGCCACGTGGACGCCGTCGGCACTGTCGAATCGATCCGCGACGACGGCCGCTCGCAACGCTGGCGTTTCGCGGCGCCCGGCTCGCTGCTGCGCTATGTCGCCGAGAAAGGCAGCATCTGCGTCGACGGCGTATCGCTCACCGTGAACGCGGTCGACGATGCGGGATTCGAAGTCAACCTCGTGCCGCACACGATCGCGCACACCGCCTTCAACGCCACGCGCGTGGGCGATCCCGTCAACCTCGAAGCCGATCTGTTCGCGCGCTACGTCGAACGGTTGCTCGCGACCGATCCGCAAGGCCGTTCGCGGTGAGTCGGCCGAACCACCGTTTCGACACTCGCGTGTCGTACTTGCGACCACCGTTCGCGGTGAGCTTGTCGAACCGTCGCCCCGGTCTTCACGCACCGAACCCGCGACTACCGTTCGCGGTGAGTCTGTCGAACCGCATTCCTCGGTTCACGGGCCGCGTGGCGAGGGATTCGACAAGCTCACCCCGAACGGGTGAGGCGGGCGCGATGGACGTGCCCGATTGCAACCCGCGAAAACCGTTCGCGGTGAGCCTGTCGAACCGACGCCTCGGTCCGCACGCACCGAACTCGCGACCCCCGTTCGCGGTGAGCCTGTCGAACCGCATTCCTCGGTTCACGGGCCG
>CAMLOR010000084.1 GCA_946481615.1 uncultured Aquimonas sp. | reverse complement strand
GCCGACGACGGCGTCATGCCGCAGACCATCGAAGCCATCCAGCACGCGCGCGCCGCCAAGGTGCCGCTGGTGGTGGCGATCAACAAGATCGACAAATCCGACGCCAACGCCGAACGCGTGAAGCAGGAACTCATCCAGCACGAAGTCGTGGCCGAGGATTTCGGCGGCGACGTGCAGATGATTCCCGTGTCCGCCAAGAACGGCACCGGCATCGACACGCTGCTCGACGCCATCCTGCTGCAGGCCGAAGTGCTGGAACTCGCCGCCGTGTTCGACGGCCGCGCCTCCGGCGTGGTGGTCGAATCCTCGCTCGACAAGGGCCGCGGCCCGGTCGCCACGGTGCTGGTGCAGCAGGGCACGCTGAAGAAGGGCGACTACCTCGTCTGCGGCGTGCAGTACGGCCGCGTGCGCGCGATGTTCGACGAAGCCGGCCAGCAGGTGCAGGAAGCCGGCCCGTCGATCCCGGTGGTGGTGCTCGGCCTCTCCGGCGTGCCCGATGCCGGCGACGATTTCACCGTGGTCGAGGACGAGCGCCTCGCCAAGGACGTCGCGCAGCAGCGCGACGCCAAGCGCCGCGAATCGCGCCTGGTGAAGCAGGCCGGCAACCGCATGGAAGACGTCATGGCGCAGATGGGCCAGGGCGAGGGCAAGACCCAGCAGCAGCTCAACCTCGTCATCAAGGCCGACGTGCAGGGTTCGGTGGAAGCGCTGCGCCAGGCCCTCACCAGCCTCTCGAACGACATGATCCGCATCAACGTGCTGGTCTCGGGCGTGGGCGGCATCACCGAATCGGACGCCAACACGGCGGCCACCGCCAAGGCCACGGTGATCGGCTTCAACGTGCGTGCCGACGCCTCGGCGCGCCGCATCATCGAAACCAACGGCGTGGACCTGCGCTACTTCTCGATCATCTACGACGTGATCGACCAGGTGAAGCAGGTCGCTTCGGGCCTGCTGGGTGTCGAGATCCGCGAAGAAATCATCGGCGTGGCGCAGGTGCGCGAAGTGTTCCGCAGCTCGAAGTTCGGCGCGGTGGCGGGTTCCATGGTCATCGAGGGCGTGATGAAGCGCAACAAGCCGATCCGCGTGCTGCGCGACAACACCGTCATCTTCCAGGGCGAACTCGAATCGCTGCGCCGCTTCAAGGAAGTGGTGGACGAAGTGCGCAACGGCATGGAGTGCGGCATCGCGGTCAAGCAGTACAACGACGTGAAGCCGGGCGACCAGATCGAGTGCTTCGAACGCATCGAGGTGCAGCGCACGCTGTAACGCAGACGCCATGCCTTCGCACAAGTCCTACAACCGCACCGACCGCATCTCGGCGCAAATGCGCCGCGACGTGGGCGAGCTGGTGCGCGAGGCGGTGCGCGAGCATGGCCTGCCGTCGGTCTCGGTGTCGGACGTGGAAGTCACCCGCGACCTGGCGCACGCGAAGATCTTCGTCACCGCGCTCGACCCGGCCACCGCGAAGGACGCGGTGGCCGCGCTCAAGGAACTGGCGAAGGAAATCCGTTTCCAGCTCGGCAAGCGGATGAAGATCCGCTCGCTGCCGGAACTGCATTTCGTCTATGACGCCTCGCTCGACAAGGGCGAACGCATCGAACAGCTGCTGAAATCCTCGCCGCCGCCGGACGAAAGCACGACCGACGCGTGAGCCGGTGCCGCGCGTGGGATTCGACAGGCTCACCCCGAACGGGCGCGGAGCAGCAACGAATCCTCCGCCACCGTTCGCGGTGAGCTTGTCGAATCCGCTGCCTCGGCCCCCAATACCGTTCGCGGTGAGCTGTCGAATCCGCTGCCTCGGTCCCCAATACCGTTCACGGTGAGCTTGTCGAATCCGCCGCCCCGGTCCCCGCGCTCTTCGCAGCGAGCCCGTCGAGCCACTGGCCTGAGGCGTGGGATTCGACAAGCTCACCCCGAACGGTTGCGTAGAATCGGATTCCCCAAAGCCGTTCACGGTGAGCCTGTCGAATCCGCCGCCCCGGTCCCCGCCGCTTTCGCCCGCAACTTTCCCCTACCGTTCACGGTGAGCCCGTCGAACCGCCGCCCCAGTCCATGGCCCGCCGCAAATCCCACCCCGACTTCCGCCCCATTGACGGCCTCCTGCTGCTCGACAAACCGCAGGGCATCTCGAGCAACACCGCCCTGCAACAGGCCCGCCGCCTGATCGGCGCCGAAAAAGGCGGCCACACCGGCGCGCTCGATCCGCTCGCCACCGGCCTGCTCCCGCTGTGCTTCGGCGAAACCACCAAGATCGCCGGCCTCCTGCTCGCCGAACGCAAGGCCTACGAAACCCTCGCGAAGTTCGGCACCGAAACCGACACTTGCGACGCCGAAGGCGAAGTGACGGCAACGCACGACATCGGCGATCTCTCGCGCCTCCCCGAACTCGTCCGGCGCTTCGTCGGCCGCATCCAGCAAATCCCGCCGATCTACTCCGCGCTGAAGAAAGACGGCGAACCCCTCTACGCCAAGGCCCGCCGCGGCGAAGCCGTCGACATCGCCCCGCGCGAAGTGGAAGTGTTCGCCATCGACATCCTCGACATCGGCGAAGGCACCGCCCGCCTGCGCATCGAATGCGGCTCCGGCACCTACATCCGCAGCCTCGTGCGCGACCTCGCCCACGCCCTGGGCACCGGCGCGCACGTCGCCGAGCTGCGCCGCCTCTGGGTGGAACCGTTCCGCAACCCGCGCATGCACACGCTGGAAGAACTCGCCGCCGCGAAAGCCGACGGCAGCATCGAATCGCTGCTGCTGCCCACCGAAGCCGGCCTCGCGCACTTCCCGCGCATCGACCTCGACGCCGACCAGGCGCGCCGCCTCGGACAAGGCCAAACCATGTTCTGGCAAGCCACCGACGGCGACTACGCCGCATGGCACGGCGACCGCGTGCTCGGCCTCGTGCAGGTGCGCGAAGGCCGCCTGATGCCCAAGCGCCTCTTCACCTGGATCGCGAGCGCCGCCGGCTAATCCTCGAACCCGTCGCGGAACACGCGATCCGGCAAACCGACTCCGTCGATCTCCTCCACGCGCACGCCGGAGAAGGTAGTGGCGCCATCCTGCGTCAACTCGATGCGGAACTGCTGTGCCGCCACCGGCCGCAGATTGACGCAGCGACGCAACACATTGCCGAGCGGCTGATACGGCACGACGACCGCGCTCTCGTACACCGTGACGAAACTTTCGCCCACGTTGCGCGCCTGCAGCCGCACGCGGCGCAGGGCGCGGTTGGCGAGCGCGACGGGATCGTGCGTCGCCGAAAGCACGAAGCCCGCCAGCGTGACCGGTGTCTCGGTCTCCCACTCGATGTGATTCACCGTGCCGTCGGGCAGGCCGTCGGCGAACAGCACGGTGCCGGCTTCCGGCGACGAGGCGGTGCCGCCGAAGGCGTCCTCGGCAAAATTCGCCGCACGCAGCGCACTGCTGTCGCTGACGGTCGCGTTCTGCCAGGCATCGTCGCCCAGCGGCGTGCAATCCGCCGGACACTTGCCCGCGCTGCCCGCCGCGAACAGCGCCACGATCTGCGCTTCGTCGAGCGCGCGATCGTAGATCGTCACCTCGTCCAGATCGCCGGCGTACTGCCCCAGCGTCGATCCCTGTCCGAACAGCGACCACGACGCGAACACGAACGACTTGGGGCTCGTGATCCCGGTGCGCGCCAGCACACCATCGACGTAGATGCGCGGCTGCTTGTCCTGCACCACCGCCACGATATGCGTCCAATCCGTGATCGGCGTGTCGAGCCGCGCCAGGCAATTGACGTCGAACGCCGAGTGCGTGCCGACGCAGATACCGTTGGTGCCCACCGCGATGCCCATGCCGGCGGACAGCCCGAGCTCCTCGAACGGCGCACCCGCATCGCCATGGAAAGGAAAGATCGCCCACGGCAGATCGTTGCCGCTGCAGTTCGACGAAGCCGCCTCCGGGCAGCCGCCCAGCGTCCCCGTCGGACGCGCCCACAACTCGTAGGTGAAATCGTCCCGGACCGCGCGCTGCTCGGCCGCGCTGGTATCGGTACCGAACCCATCGTCGGCGCCATCCAAGCGGAAGGCCTCGCCCACCTGACCTTCGACGTACAACTCCTGCGCCAGCGGCGCCCCGTTGTGGAAACCGGCCGCATCGTCGGCATTGCGCTCGCCGCGATACCAGGCCAACACGCCCGGCGGCGGCGCGACGCACTGCTGGGCCTGCGCGGCGGTTGCCACACAGAAGGCGAACACAGCGAACAGACGCGTGAAATGACACATGGTGGGCTCCCGTGAGGCCGTTTCCCTGCGTCACGGAAAACCCACCGGCGTTTTGCCACGCCGCCTACGCCGGCCGGCAAGCCTCCATCTCGTCGATCACCTCATCGGCCACCTGCATCCCCAGCGCGACCAATTGCCGCGCCTCGAACAACTTCGATCGCGCCACCGGCCCCTGCGCCCCGGCCGCCAACACATCGCCCACGCTCGCGAACACCGCCCGCAACTGCTGCAAGCGATCCAGACAATCCTCCAACACAAGATCCATCACGGCACTCCCCGCAGACACGAAGAAACGCCGTCGCCCGCGAGGGGTGACGGAACGGTGCGCGGTTGGCGTACCAGCACTCGGACTGGCGGACCCGAAGGCCCCCGCGCACCGCCCGCCGTAGCGGGCATGCGCGCGGAGCCGGAGCAATGAAATGCGCCGGCTGACGGCGCAGTGCGCCGAGTGAACGGGACGCCAATCCCGGCCGAAGGTCGACTTCGGTGCTCCGAGCTTACGCGCGACACCTCGCGCAGTAAATTGAAAAGTGCGTTGTAGTCACCGCGCCGCCGACCGGCGTGATATCAATCGTCGGTTGCGCGCACGTAGCCGACGTAGCTCGCGGACTCCAAATGAAGGTGTTTGCGCAAGTCGCCTTGCAAACAATAAACCTGCGCATCTTTTCCGTAGGCGAAAACGCGGTAAAGATAAAAAGAATCGCCCCACGCCTCCGAAGCTAAGACTTCGTTCGGGCTCAGAAGGAAAGGCGCGTCGATACCGCGATACGTGGTTTTGACTTCGATACGGCGAGGCGTCCCATCCAGCTCGAACGACAAGATGTCGTAGCCTGCGCCGTCTCCGCCATCGACTGAAACCCATTCGATCTGGAGCGCAAGATCGTCACGCCCGGCTTTCGACAAACGATTCCGCTCGAACTCCAGACACCATTTCTCCCCGGCGCGACCTAACGCGCGATTCGAGGCTTCCCGAGCAGCCCAGTGGATCTTTCGTGCGACGTTCTTGTAAGTGCGCTTGGGCACGCGCATCGGCGATGGTGGCGCGACAAAGAAATCAGCCGCTGCAGCTGGCGCAGCTTCCTCGACAATGCTCACCTTCGAGAGAAGCGTTTCGAGTTCGCCGACTCGTTCTAGCACTCTTGTCCGCAGCGATGATTGGAGATTCGCGGCGGGAATGTAACCGGAAAGGATCGGATAGTTCGCCTGCTTCAGTACTGCGCTGATGTTGCGGAACTTGTACTCAATCGACTGCCGCGTTCGGCCGACGAGCTTCGGCATCAACGCCCGGATGCGGTGCGCCTTTACGAAGTCTCGATCCGACTCTTGAAGCGCGAGCATCTCGAAGTAATCCGCGATGACGGCTTCGATCTCCGTGGGCAGCCAGTCCTCACGACGGACCACGAACTCAAGCTCGGTGAGCTTGCGTTCGACCGTCGCTTCGCCGCCGTTGAACTGCGACGCCACGAGTGGACCTTGATCCGGGAACTGGAAGCCGTGGGCAGCGCCCACGATGGCCTTCGAGTCGTAAGCGCGGCCTTCGGGCCCGATCACGTAGTATTGCTTGGCCGGGCCGAAGCCATACTTCTTCAAGAATTCCTGTCGGCCGAGCGCGTCGAACTCGCGCATCGCCCGCAGGACCGCATCGCGGTCGCTCAGGTCGCTCAGTGCCATCCCACCAATCCCCCCGGATCGATGGCTTAGCGTACCTCAATGGATCAACGTGCGACCCCTAGCTCTGATTATTCGAACCCATTCCCGAAAACCTGGATCGAATCGAACCGCGTCGTATCCGTCGCCGTGTTGTTGGCGAGGTTCGGATCGCGCACGTTCGGGTCGGTGACCGTCACGGTGGCGGTGTTGGTGAGGGTGTCGCCGAGCGTGCCGGCGAGGTCGCCGCCGATGAAGTAGCTGATGCGGTGGTTGGGGCCGAGCGGAGCGGCGATGGTCTGGTCGATGTCGCCGGTGCCTTGCACTTGGGGGCATTTGCCTTCCGGCGTGGAGTTGCAGAACCAGACGACGTTGCTGAATGCGGCGGGCATGATGTCGACGATCTGCAGGCCGGTGGCGGTGACCTGGCTGCTGTTGCGGACGGTGATGACGTAGCCGTTGCCGGTGTTGGGTTCGACCACTTCGGCGCCGTCGGTTTTCTGGATGGAGACGTCGGCGGCGGGCAGTTCGTGGGCGGTGCCGGCCAGGAGGATGTCGATGGGGTTCTCGTCGGCATCGTTGCTGGCCAGGCGCAGCAGTGTGCTGCGCGCACCGTTGCCGCTGGGTGCGAACTGCACCTGGAAGACGGCGCTTTCGCCGGGTGCGAGTCTTCCCGGCAGTGAGGTGGCCACCACGAATTGCGCGGTGTCGCCGCCGATCAGCGTCGCGGCGAGGCCCTCGAGCGGTGCCTGTCCCAGGTTGCGGACGGTGAAGTCGAGGGTGCTCTGTTCGCCGCTTTCCACCGTGCCGTAGTTGCGCGTGGCGCCCGTGGCGATGGGCGTGCCCGCCGGTTGTTCGAGCGCGATCTCGGGCACGATCACGGTGCCGGTGAGCGCGATGTCGAAGGGGTTTTCGTCGGTGTCGCTGCTCGCGATCTGCAGCAGCGCAGTGCGCGGTCCGCTGGCGCCGGTCGGTTGGAATGCGACTTCGAGCGTCGCCTGTGCGCCGGCAGCGAGCGTGGCCGGGGGCGTCGTGACGAGCGCGAACTGCGCGGCGTCCGTGCCGGACAGTGCGGCCGTCACGCCCGTGAGCGGCGCGGCGCCGTCGTTGCGCACGGTGAAGGCGAGCGTGGTTTCGTCGTCCGCCGCGACGTTGCCGGCATCGATCGCGGCGCCGTCGCCGATGTCCGCGCTCGCATGCTGCACGGCGATTTCCGGCACCAGTCCGTTGCCGCTCAAAGCCAGGTCGAAAGGGTTCTCGTCGGCATCGTTGCTGGCGAGATGCAGCATGGCCGCGTGTGCGCCGCCGCGGGTGGGCGTGAAGCGCACGACGATCGTCGTGCCGGTGCCGGCGGCGAGCGTGGCGGGAGGCGCGGCGTCCACGCTGTACGCTGCCGCATCGTCGCCGCTGAAGCTGACGGCCAGGCCGGTGAGCGGCGCGGCGCCGGTGTTGCCGAGGGTGAGAGTGAGTGCCGTCGACGCGGCGACGGCGGCGCTGCCGAAGTCGACGCTGCCGCCATCCGACAGCGGATTGCCCGGCAGGGACACGCCGATTTCCGCACCCGTGGCGGTGCCCGTGAGCAGGATGTCGAAGGGCGCATCGTCGGGATCGTTGCTCGCCAGATGCAGCGTGGCGGCGTGCGCGCCAGGCGTGCCCGGCGCGAAATTCACGTCGATCAGCGCTTCGGCACCGCTCGCGATGCTCGCCGGCAGCGCGGTCGCCAGCGTGAAGGCCGGCGAGCCATCGAAGCTCGCCACCGGTTGCAGCGGGAAGTTGCCGGTGTTACGCAGACGGAATTGCATCGTCGCCGTGCCGCCCACCACGGCGGTGCCCAGATCGCGCGAGGTGCCGTTGGCGATGGCACTGCCGCTGGGTTGTTCCACCACGAGGTCGGCGCCGCCGCCGGTGCCGGCGAGGTTCAGCTGCACCGTGCCGCCGGCATCGTTCTCGATGGAGAAGCTCGCGTTGCGTGCGCCGCGCGCGGTGGGAGCGAAGGCTACGTCGAACGCGGCGGTGTTGCCGCGCGCGATGCTCACGGCATCGATCGCCGTGGCACAGTCCGCCCACGGGCAGGAGGCGGTGAAGCGCAGTCTTGCCGAGGGCACGCTGGGGATGCTGAAAGGCAGCTCGAACCAGCGCCAGTTGTCGTCGATGTCCAGTTGCGACATCGTCACCATACCGATCGGAAAGCCAGCCAGCGTCACCGCGACATCCGCCGGGGGGAACCCGCCGCCCCGGCGCACGGCCGCGAAACGCAGCACGTAGTTGCCCGCCACCGGCACTGAGATCTCCTGCTCCATCGTGCCGTCGTAGTCCGAAGCCTGCAGGAAAGCGGCCTGCTCGCCCTGCGGCGGCACGTTCACGAACCAGGGCGAGCCATGCCGCGCCACGCCCGAGTAGGTCGAGAAGCTCCACTCGGTGCCAACTTCGTCGTAGTGCCATTCGCTCCAGGCGTAGGTCTTGTTCTCGAAGCCGTGGCCAGGCAGCGGAATACGGCCGTGCGCAACCGTGGCGGGCGGTTGCTGCGTCACGGCGAACTCGCCGGCCTGCGCACCTCCGATCTGCACGCGTGGCGTGCCGGACAATTCGAGGTCGGCGCCGCCGACATTGCGCACCGTGAAACTGCGTGTGGCGGCGGCGCCGCCGATTTCCGCGTCGCCGAACGCCGCGGGGCCGCCGGAAAGCGGCGTGCCCGCCGGCGATTCGAGTTGCAGCTGCGGCACGCCGCCTTCGCCGATCAGATCGAGCACGAAGGGCGATTCGTCCGTATCGTTGCTCTGCAGCTGGAGCTGTGCGTCGTGGCGACCGCCAAGATTCGGCGCAAAACGCAGGGTGAGGTCCGCTCTGCCGCCGGGCGTCAACCTGTCGGGCAGCGTGCTCACTATCTGGAAGGCTTCGAACTGCGGGCCCGCAAGTGTTGCCTGCAGGCCGACCAGGGTGCCCAGGCCGTGGTTGTGAAGGCGGATCGTGTAGTCGGCGCTTTCGCCAGGCGCCACCGATCCGAAATCGCGGCGTGCATGGTTCTCAAGCGATACGCCACGCTGCACTTCCTCGACGTCGAGTTCGGGCGGCTCGCCATTGCCGGTGAAGGCGATGACGTATTCGGCTTCGTCGAAGTCGTCGCTGGCGATGACGAGCGTGGCTGTCTGGGCGCCTGCGCGAATGGGCGCGAAGCGCACGGTGAGCTCGACGGACTGTCCAGGCGCGATCGGCGCGGTGGAAGGCGCGGTGAGTTCGAACTCGCCGGGCGGTACGCCCTGCAGCGAGTAGGCGAGCCCGCCCAACGGCATGTTGCCTGTGTTGCGGATGACGAAAGTGGCGTTCTCGTCCCAACCCGTGTCCACCGTTCCGAAGTCGAAGCTGCCCGGGTTCGGCACGGGCGCGCCTGCGTCGGTTTCCAGCGTGATTTCCGGGCCTTCGGCGGTGCCCGACAGATTGATCTCGTAGGGCGAGTCGGGATCGTTGCTGTGGATTTGCAGCGTGGCTTCGCGAAAGCCGGCGCTGACGGGCTGGAAAGTGATCTGCAGCGCAGCGTCCGCGCCGGCCGCCAGGGTGGCGGGCAGGGCGCCGGAAACAGTGAAGTCGGCAGCTTCGTCGCCGGTGATCTGCGTAGTGATGTCTGCGAGCGGCAAGTCGCCGACATTGCGCACGAGGAAGTCGAGCGATGTCGTGCCGTTGACGGCGACGGTGCCCAGAGAGCTGAAGCCGCCGTCGGCCAACTCAATGCCCGCCGGCTGTTCCACACGCAGGTCGGGCGCTCGGTGCAGCAGCTGCGAAGGATCGAAGGTGCCGGGCAGGAAGGTCGACAGGCGCACTTCGTCGACGGGCGTGTCGCCGGTCAGGCGGAAACCGTTCGCCGGCGCGACGTCGGGCGCGGGAAGCGGCACATCGATCGCGCGCCCATCGATGTAGAAGGCGACGTTGCCGTTGTCGCGCACCAGTGCCAGATGCAGCCAGGCGCCTGGATCCGGCGGCAGGAAGCGGAACTGGGTGACGCTGCCGTAGTGATAGCCGGCTTCGTCGTCGTCGCAATAGATCGAGTAGCCGATGCTGTCGGGATTGCGTCCGTTTCGGATGCGAGTCTGCACTGCCGACTGGCGGCGGCACCAGGCCTCGAGCACGAAGTTGTCGGTGACGGCGTAGCTCGCGCCGCTTGCCGTCGCCGGGCCGGCGGTGTCGCGATGGAGGGCCGCGGCAAGGCGGCTGCCGCGCGCGTCGGCGAGCGTGGCCACCTGATCGCTGAACGCACCGATGCCTCCCGCGCCGTCTGGATAATCGACCAGCAGGTCGTTGCCCGCCACGCTGTCGCCCAGCGCGTGGCCTTCGGGAATGGCCACGCCGTTGCCGGCGGCGGCATCGTCGTCGCCCATCGTCCAGTGTCCGAGCACGGTCCAGCCGCCGGGGGCCGCGACGAAGTTCCGGTCGTCGCCCGTCGCATTGCCGTCCGCGTTGCTGGCGGTCACGCGGAAGTGAATACGCTCTGCGGACGGGTAACCCGTGATCGGGATTTCCACGGCGACGGGACTGGCGCCGGCGGCCACAGGCACCGGCGTGCCAGTCAGCCCGTACGCCGTCGTCGGTCCGAATTCCGCCTGCACCATGGTCGCCAGCGACTGCGGATGCACGAGCGCGACGATCACGGCGTTGTCCCCGTCGAGTTCGACGACGGAGCGCGTTTCGACGGACGGTGGCGCCGCGACGGCGGCGAACGGCAAGACCAGCCAACCCAGCGCGGACGCCGCGAGCGTCCGCGTTCCACGGCTCCTGAAGCCCACGTCGCCCCCTGCGCGAGTGTTCGCCGCGATTCTTGCACGCGGTGCGGCGGGAAAGAACCCGCTTCATGTGCGAAGCAGAAGTCGGAAACAATCGGAAACAAAAAACCCCGCTTGCGCGGGGTTCGTTGTTTGGTGGAGGTGAGGGGAGTCGAACCCCTGTCCGAGAGCACTCCATCTCCGGCACTACATGCTTAGCTCAGTGTTCGATCTCGGTTGGCGGCAACACACTGTGCGAGGCACACCGACAACCACACCCGCTTTGTTTGATCCGTAGCTGGCGGGTCGCCACTACGAACGGTCCCGTGATAGTGACCCTACATCCACGAGCACGAGCACAAGTGGGTTCGGGGCTTACGCCTTAAGCGGCGAGAGCGTAGACGTCGTCGTTGGCGTCTGAGATTTTGCGGCTGGATTAACGAGGAAAGCTGCCCCCTCGGCATGCACCGGTCGACTTCGCGACCCC
Organism: uncultured Aquimonas sp.; assembly: GCA_946481615.1. The sequence continues at coordinate 1,056 of CAMLOR010000084.1, read as the reverse complement.
CGTCGAAGCCAGGACACCCCCGGTTCGTGGGAAAGACGTGAATCTTCCGATGCGCGAAGTATGGGGACGCAGGTAGGGGCTTTCAAGCCTCGCGGTTGTGCCGCCGCAGCGTCCGCTGTTTCTCGCGCTGCCAGTCGCGTTCCTTGCTGGCCTCGCGCTTGTCGTGGGCCTGCTTGCCCTTGGCCAGCGCGATCTCGAGTTTGACCTTGTTCTTCTTCCAGTACATCGCCGTGGGGATGAGGGTGTAGCCCTCGCGTTCGACGTAGCCGACCAGTTTGTCGATCTCGTGGCGGTGCAGGAGCAACTTGCGGGTGCGGCGGTCGTCGGCCACCACGTGGGTGCTGGCGGAGATGAGCGGGGTGATCTGGGCGCCGAACAGCCACAGCTCGCCGCCTTTCACCAGCGCGTAGCTTTCCCCCATGTTGAGGCGGCCGGCGCGGATCGCCTTCATTTCCCAGCCCTGCAGGGCGAGGCCGGCTTCAAAGCGGTCTTCGAGGTGGTATTCGTGGCGCGCGCGTTTGTTGAGCGCGATCGTGCCGCCGCCCTCGCTGCTATCCTTGCCGTTCTTTTTCGCCATCGTGCGATTGTCGCACGGGCCCCGCGGGTCTCGCATGTCGCATATCCAACGCAGCGCGCTGGTGCCGTTTTCCGCGCAGCAGATGTTCGATCTGGTCAACGACGTGGAAGCCTATCCGCGGCGTTTCGAGTGGTGCGGCGCGGCGCGCATCCTGGAGCGCGGCGAGGATTTCCTCGTGGCCACGCTCGACGTGGGGCTGGGGGCGTTCAAGGCGTCGTTCACCACGCGCAACACGCTCAAGCCGCCCTCGCGCATCGGCATGAGCCTGGTCGACGGACCCTTCAAGAATCTGAGCGGGGGCTGGGTGTTCCATGCGCTCGGCAACGACGGCTGCAAGGTGAGCCTGGTGCTGGAGTTCGAGATGCTGGGGCTGATGGGCGCGGCGCTGGCGATCGGGTTCCAGGGGCTGGCCGATCGCATGGTCGACGATTTCGTGCGCGAGGCGCGCATCGTCTATGGGTGAGATCGACGTCGAGGTG
>CAMLOR010000083.1 GCA_946481615.1 uncultured Aquimonas sp. | reverse complement strand
TGCGAAGGCGGCTGGGCTCGGACGATCAGGCCGCCGAAGGCGGGCGCGGGCAGGAAGCCCGCGCGTTTTCGCTGAGGCAGGATGCCGAATCGAAAACCCCGGCCGAGCCCAGCTTCCCGCGCGGCTTCATCGCGCGGGCGCCGCAGCCTCGCCGGCCACCCCACCCCGGCAAGAGCACGTGCGATGCCTTACGGAAACCACCTGCTCTTCGACAGAGCGGAAAGCTCACCCCTCACGCCGCAACGACCAGAACCCGATGTCGCAACGCAAGCGCCAGCCGCCGCGTTCGTAGAGTTGTTTGGCGCGGTGGTTTTCGTGGCTGACGTGCAGGAAGGGGAGGCGGCCCTGGGCGAGGACGTCGTTGCCGAGGAAGGCCAGCAGGCGGCGCGCCAGGCCGCGCCCGAGGAAATCCGGGTGCGTGCAGACGGCGCTGATTTCCTGGCAGTCGGGCGTGGCCATGCGCTCGCCGACGATGGCGGCGAGGCGGCCCTCGAGATAGATGCCGAAGTAGCGGCCGAGCTCCATGGTGCGCGGCCGGAAATAGTGCGGATAGACGAGCGCGGTGAGGGCCAGCACGTCGTCGCGGTGCGCGGCGCCGAGCGGTTCGATGGCGGGCCCCTCCGGCACCGCGACCGGTCGCTCGCACACCATCTGCGCCAGCGGCGGATACTCGCGCAGGCTGTACGGCGCAGCGACGCGCGGCGCGGTACCGAGCAGATACACCGCATCGCCCGGCGGCAGCAAAGCATCGAGTGCCTCCTGCGCCGGCGCATCGTCCGGCACGCCGAGGAACGGCGCGACCTCGGGCGGATAACGCAGCGCACGCCCATCGCCGCGCGCGAACCCCGCGTGCCGCGAGCGCAGCGCATTCCAGATCGGACTATCGAGTTGCGCCTCCATGCGCGAAGGCTAGCGCATCAGCGCGCGCGTGCCATCCAGGCCAGCGGCAACCCGACCAGCACCAGATGCGCGAAGACGCTGGCCGCGAACCAGTCCCACGAGAACGGCACGGGCGTGGCGCGCGAGAGCGGCAACACCACGAAGTTCATCGCCAGATACAGCGCGAAGCCATAGGCGAGCCCCGCCGGCAGCCACGCATCGCGCATCCAGCGCGAACGCCGGCTCGCCAACCAGTACACCGCCGCCATGCCGCAGGCGATGCCCGCGTGCAGGAAAGCGCCCAGCAACGCGCTGCGCGCGCCGAGCGCGTAGGACTCGCGGCCGAGCAACCCCGCCGCGACGCTCTGCAGGATGCGCATCGGCGCCACCTCCGCGCGCCAATGCCAGAACCCCATGGCGAGCGCGATGTCGAGCGCGGCGACGAACAGGCCGCCGCCGAGGATGAAGGGCAGGGCACGCGGATGCGGACGAAGGGAAGTCATTCCTCCAGCGTGGCAGCCGCGCTGCGTCCGCACCAGCGCCGAAACTGCGCGATCGCCGCGCGCGTCACGTATGCCCCGGCGACGGCCTCCGGTAGGCTGTCGCACCGCCCGCCGCTCCGGAACCGCTCATGGACATCACCGCCTCGCTCGCCGGCCTGCCGGCCTTCCTCGCCTATTTCGGCGTGGCCATCGGCCTGCTGGTGCTGTTCTGCGCCATCTACGTGCACCTGACGCCGCATCGCGAGTTCGCGCTGATCCGCGAGAACAAACCGGCCGCGGCGCTCGCCTTCGGCGGTTCGCTGCTCGGCTTCTGCCTGCCGCTGCACGCCGCCATCACGCATTCGGTGGGCCTGGCCGATTGCGCGATCTGGGGCGGCGCGGCGCTGGTGGTGCAGCTCGCGGTGTTCCTGGTGCTGCGCCTGTTCCTGCCGAACCTTCCGGCGCGCATCGAAGCGAACGAAACCGCCGCCGGCGGCTTCGTGGCCGCGGTGTCGGTGGGCGTGGGCCTGCTCAACGCCGCCTCGATGTCCTACTGAGGAGACCGATCGTGAAACGTTCGCGCACCGCACGCCTCGTGCTGATGGGCCTGACGCCGCTGGCGCTCGTCGCCTGCCAGGAACGGCAGGAAGCCTTCGTCTATCAAAGCGTCGACGAATGCATCACCGACGGCATGATGGATGCCGCGCAATGCCAGCAGGCCTACGACGGCGCGCGCCGCGAGGCCGAAGCCAATTCGCCGCGCTACGTGAGCCACGCCGATTGCGTCGCCGATTTCGGCGAAGCGCAGTGCAGCCGCACCCCGCATTCGCAGGGCTTCTTCATGCCGCTGATGACGGGCTTCCTGCTCGGCCGCGCGCTCGACGGGCGCAGCAGCCTCGCGCCGCAGCCGCTGTACCGGCCGCGCAACGGCGAATGGACGACGGCCGGCGGCTACAACGTCGGACGCCAGACCGGCCGCGTGCGCGTCGATCCGGCCGCCGCGCAGCCGCAGCGCGCCGTCACGCAGACGCGCGCGGGCTTCGGCGCACGCGCGGCGGCGCGCGGCAGCTGGGGCAGCTGAGTTGCGCCGCATCGCGATCGCCGAGCGCGCCGACTGGCGCGCCACGGCCGAGCGCCACGGCTTCGGCTTCCACACCATCGGCGGCGAACCGTACTGGGACGAACGCGCCTGCTACGCCTTCACGCTCGACCAGATCGAACGCGACATCGAAGCGCCGACCGAAGCCCTGCACGAGCTGGCGATGGATCTGGTCGCGGAAATCGTCGACAGCGACGAGCTGCTCGCGCGCCTCGCCATTCCCGCGCCGTTCCGCGCCTGGGTGCGGCGCAGCTGGCACGAGGGCGAGCCGCACCTCTACGGCCGCATGGACCTCGCCTACGACGGCCGCGGTCCCGCGAAACTCTACGAACTCAATTACGACACGCCCACCGCGCTCTACGAAGCGGCCTTCTTCCAGTGGCTGTGGCTCGAACAGCAGATCGAGCGCGGCGCACTGCCGCGCGGCAGCGATCAGTTCAACTCGATCCAGGAAGCCTTGATCGAGGCGCTGGGCCATCTGGCGCCCTCGCTGCACAAGCCGCTCTACTTCAGCGCGGTGCGCGATTCCGCCGAGGATCGCGGCACGGTCGACTATCTGCGCGATTGCGCGCAGCAGGCCGGGCTCGAAACCGCCTTCATCGCGATCGAGGACATCGGTCTTTCCACCGATGGCCGCCTCACCGATCTCGACGATCGCGTGATCCGCTCGCTGTTCAAGCTGTATCCGCTCGAATACCTGTTCGAGGACGAATTCGGCGCGGCGCTGCCGTCGGCCGGCGTGCAGTTGATCGAACCGGCCTGGAAAAGCGTGCTGGCCAACAAGGGCCTGCTGCCGCTGCTGTGGGAGCGGCACCCTGGCCATCCCAACCTGCTCGAAGCCCGCTTCGTGGACGATGCGCGCGCGCCGCTGGAACCGGGCTGGGTGCGCAAGCCGTTCTTCTCGCGCGAAGGCAGCAATGTGTCGATGCGTCTGCCCGACGGCACGCAGGTCGAAAGTCCCGGCCCCGATACCGCAGGCCCGTGGATCGACCAGCGCTACCATCCGCTGCCCGAATTCGACGGCCACCATGCCCTGCTGGGCAGCTGGGTGGTCGCGGACCGCGCCTGCGGCCTGGGCGTGCGCGAGGATGCGACGCGCATCACGCAGGACACCTCGCGCTTCGTGCCACATACCATCCTGCCGACGGCGGCGCAGGGTGCGGACCCCATCGCCTCGGCGCTCGAGGCTTTCTCGCGGCGCACATGATGGGTTGATAATCGGGGCCTCGCCGATCGGGGGCGGAGGCAGGGGACGCGGATGAACCGGATCGACTTCGCGACGCGCGTGCGCGTGTGGCAGCTGCGACTCGCACTTTGCGCGCTGACGGCGCTGATGCCCGCGGCCGGCGTCGCCGCGATCGGCAACGACGTGCTCGAGGCGCAAACGCGGCGCACGCCGCTGACGGTCGCCTCCGAGTCGGGCGCACCGGTCGCCCTCGATCTGCAGCCGCTGCATCCGTTCGGCGACGATGCGCAGATCGTCGTGGTTGCCGCCGACGGCAAGCGCCGCCGGTTCGAAGATCCGACCCGCTATTTCGCAGTGCGCAGCCGCGACGAACCGACGCTGCGCGGCGTGCTCGTGCTGCGCGCCGACGGCAGCACGCGCGGGCTGCTGCAGCGCGACGGCGGTTTCGCCTGGTTGCAACCGGGCGCGGACGAGCGCCTGCACATCGCGCCCATCGCGCAAGAGAAGAGCGACGGTGCGCCCTTCCAGTGCGGCAACGCCGATACGCCCGCGGCGGCGCTGCAGCACGCGCTTCCCTCGCTCGACATGCACGCGGCTGCTGCCGCCGTGGACGTGCCCGACGGCTACCGCGCGCGCATCGCCATCGAAACCGACAACGAGTTCCTGGCGCTGTTCGGCGGCGACGTCGAAGCGGCCACGGCCTACGTCGGCAGCCTGCTCGGTTTCATCTCGACGATCTACGAGGCGGAAGTCGACACGCGCCTGGAAGTGTCGTTCCTGCGGCTCTGGGAGACGCCCGATCCCTTCGGGCAGAGCACCACCTACTGCGCCCTGCTGGAGACGGGCAAATACTGGAACGACAACGAGACCGCCGTCGAGCGCAGCACGGTGCATTTCATGAGCGGGCGCTCCTCGCCGCGCGCGGGGATCGCGTGGGTCGGCGTGATGTGCGGGAATCCCTTCGACGTGACGCCTTCGTCCGCCAGCTGCCCGGGCATCGAACAGGGCGTCGTCGGGAACTACGGCGGCAGCTACGGCCTCACGATGGGGATTGATGGAGGTTTCGACGCCGGCGATCCGGCCGTGGTGTGGGACATGATGGGCGTCGCGCACGAGCTCGGCCACAACTTCGGTTCGCCGCACACGCACTGCTACAACGGCTACGGCGGCAATCCCGAGCCCGTGGACCAATGCTACAGCGGCGAACAACAGTGTTTCGCGGGCGCGACCACCTTGCCCGGTCCGCAAGGCGAGGGCAGCGGCACACTGATGAGCTATTGCCATCTCAAGCCGGGGTCGCTCGCGAACATGTCGATGACCTTCGGCGCGACGCATCCCTTCGGCGTGGCGCCGGAACGCGTTCCTTCGCGCATGCTCGCGCACGTGCAGGAACGCGCGGCGGCGAGCGCGGCCTGCATGATCGAACCCGTCGCCCAATCGCCGCTGTCGATGTCCGCGACGCCGGCCGTAGTGGCGGTGGGCGACACCAGCACGCTGGCGACCGAAGGCGGTTCGGGCACCGGCGCGGTGAGCTTCGCCGTTTCCGACGGCGCCGGGCAGTGTTCGATCGACGGTGCCACGCTCACCGCGCTTGCCGCGGGCAGCTGCGAAATCACGGCGACGCGGGCCGGCGATGCCCACTATCTGCCCGCCACGGCAAACGCATCGATCACCGTGCTCGCGCTGCAGGCGCCGCTCGCGATCGCCACCGTTCCCGGGGATCTCGTTTACGGCGACACCGCGCAGGTGGAAGTGAGCGGCGGTTCGGGCACCGGCGCCTCGACGCTGGCGCTCGGCGCGGGCAGCGCCGCCTGCGCGCTCGAGGGCAGCACGCTGACCGCGGTCGGCATCGGGACGTGCGAGGTGATCGCGCACAAGGCCGCGGACGCGCAGTTCGCCGCCGCGCAGGCTTCGCTGTCGCTGGACATCGGCCGTGCCGCGCAGATGCCGCTCACGCTTTCGGCTGCACCGACGGCGATCGCGCAGGGCGGCAGCAGCACGCTGTCGGTCGAAGGTGGCTCAGGGGACGGCGCGCTCGCCTTGTCGGTGGAAACGGGTGCGACGCTGTGCACGATCGAGGGCGATGTGCTCACCGCGGCGGCGAGCGGCACGGGCACCTGCACCGTGACCGCGACGAAAGCGGGCGGCAGTCTGCACCTGCCGGCCAGCGCCAGCGTCGATGTCGGCGTGTTCGCGCCGGCCGTCGATCTCGAACTCGACATCGTGCGCACCGACCCGCCGCCCGGCAGCAGCGCGCCCGGTGCGCGCAGCTATCGCGTCTCGGTCACCAACCACGGCCCGATCGCCGCACCTGGCGTGCAACTCGATGTCGATGCACCCGCAGGTCTGGGCGACGTGCTCTGGACCTGCGATGCCGCGCCGGCCTGCGAGCCCGACGCCGGCAGCGGCGGCATCGGCACGCTCTTCGAACTCGCGATCGGCGGCAGCGCGCAGGTCGAACTCAGCGGTGAGCCGGAAACCGGCGCGGATTACATCGTGATCGATGTGGCGGTGCGGCCCGGCACCGGCATGATCGCGCTCACGCCGGCCGACGATGCGCGCCGCCTCGTCGATGGCACGGGCGACCGGATGTTCGGCGACAGCTTCGAATGAGACGGCTGCCGCCGGGCCGCTTTCCGGACTAGGCGGCGCCGCGCGGCGAGCGATGCAGTTCGATGCCGTGCGGTAGGCCCGTGCCGGCGGCGCGGGCGTGGTCGAGTTCCGCCAGCACGTCCTCCACGCGCATCGGATAGGACGGGCGATACGTGGCCCAGCCGTTGCGCCCGTCGTGCTTCACCACGTAGAGCGCGCGGTCGGCCAGTTCCACCATGCGCTGCCAGTCGGGCGCGGCGTGGCTGTCGCGGAACAGCGGATACTCCACGAAGCCGATCGAGACCGTCAGATGCAGCGGCGCCTCGGCACCGACGTCGAAGGCGTGCGTCGCCACCGCGCGCCGCAGGCGTTCGGCGATCTTCGCCGCTTCCTGCCAGGGCATGGGGCGGAACACGAGCAGGAATTCCTCGCCGCCCCAGCGCACCACGTAATCGCCGGTGCGCACCTGGCGTTCCATCAGCCGCGCGGTCTGCTGCAGCACCAGATCGCCGGCATGATGGCCGTACTCGTCGTTGACCGCCTTGAAGTGGTCGAGGTCCGCCAGCGCGATCATCATGACCGAGCCTTCGTTGCCGGGCTTGCGCACCTCGCGCAGGTAGAAGGAGAGATCGGCCGGCAGCTGGCCCTGCAGATAGCGGCGGTTGCGCAGGCCGGTCAAGGCATCGGTGTGGCTCATGTCCTCGAGCCGGCGATTGGCTTCGGCCAGATCGTGCGTGCGCTGTTCGATCTGCGCCTCGAGCGCGGCCTGGCGCCGGCGCAGCCGCCGCGTCGTCCAGCGCTGCCCGACCCAGGCCAGCACCAGTGCGAGCACACCGAGCAGCGCGTAGAACGCCGGGGTTTCATGGAAATACGCCGGAACCGTCACGCCGATGGAGGCACGGCGCGGATTCCATACGCCGGCATTGTTGGCGGCGCGCACTTCGAACACGTAGTCGCCGGGCGGCAGGTTGGTATAGCCCGCGTCGCGGCGCTCGGCGTTGAGCAGGCTTTGCCAGCGCTCGTCGTAACCGCGCAGCCGGTACTGCAACTCCACGCTGCGCGGCTGCTGGAAGCTGGGCGCGGTGAACTCGAAGCCGACGTCGCGCTCGCCCTTGGCCAGTTCGACCGGATCGAGCGTGGCGAGCGTTCCCCAGTCCTGATCGCGGCGCAGGCGTTCGATCGTGACCGGCGGGGGCAGGGGGTTGAACTGGACCCAGCGCGAATTGAGCGTGACCACGCCGCCGCGCGTGGGCAGCCAGAGCGTGTCGCCGTCGAGGAAGCCCTTGGCATGGCCGGCGCCGTTGCAGCAATAGCCCTTCTGGCTGCCGCGCTGGTCGCCGCGTTCGCTGAGCAGCATCTGCACCTCGTCGGCGGCCATCTTGGCGCCGCTCGAAACGGCGCCCAGCTCCTCCTGGCGCACGCGATAGACGCCGCGGATGCCCGCCACCCAGACCCAGCCGAAGCGATCGCTGGTGAGGAAGAAGGCGCTGTTGGCCGGCAGGCCGTGCGCGCTGGTGAATTCGAACCAGCGGCCCTGCGCGAAATAGTGCAGCCGTTCGGACAGCGTGCCTACGAGCAGTTCGCCGCCCGGCAATTCGTGGATGGCGGTGATGTCGCGGTGCGGCGGCAGGCCGCTGTCTTCGCCGACGCGCAAGAGGCGGCCATCGACATGCTCGTAGAGTCCATCCTGGGTGCCGAGCAGCAGCCGTCCGCCGGCGGTTTCGTAGACCAACCGCACGCGCGGATCCGACAGGCCCTGCGCCTGCGCCAGACGCACGAGTCCACCGTCGGCGTGGCGGTAGAGGCCCGTCATGGTGGCGATCCACAGCACACCGTGGCGATCGCGCAGGAAGCCGTTGATCTGCGTGCTGGCGACGGGCTCGAATTCCGCTGGCTGCTCCACCCGTTCTCCACGCAGCACGGCGACGCCGCGCCGCGTGCCGATCCAGAGCACGCCGGGCTCGGCCAGCAGCGTGTAGGCGTTGGGATGGGGCAGGGCGGTGCCCGGCAGCACGGTGCGGAACGCGCCTTCGCGGAAGTGGCTCAGGCCATCGTTGCCGCCCACCCACACGCCGCCCGCGGGATCGCGCGCGACCGACCACACGATCGGATCCTGCAGCCCTTCATCCACGCTGTGCCGGCGCGTCCAGCCGTTCCACAGGCGCGCCAGACCTTCCCACTGGCTGCCCAGCCACAGATTGCCTTCGCGATCCTCGAACATCGAGCGCACCGCGCGATGCGCCGCCGGGCTCACATCCGGAACGTGCTCGACGACGCGGCCGTCGCGCAGGCGCAGCAGCGCATCGGTGGCGTGCACCCATAGATTGCGGTCGCGATCGGCGAGCAGGGCGTCGATCGGCACGGATGCAAGGCCGTCGGCCTGCATCGCCGTCCAGCGATCGCCGCGCAGCACGTACAGGCCGCGGCTGGTGCCCGCGTACAGCGTTCCGTCGGCGGTCTCGAAGCGCGTCACCGTGGCGCCCTCGGCCTGCGCGGGCAGTTCGATCCAGCGCGCCTCGCCGCCGTCGAGGCGCCAGGCACCGCGCTCGGAACCCACCCACAGGCGGCCTTGGTGGAAGTGCAGTGCGGCGGCAGGTCCTTCGGGGCTGCCTTCGAAAGACTGCAGCGTGTCCCCGGCCACCACGAACACGCCGGCCGGCCCGGCCGCATATACCTCGCCACGCGGCGACACGGCGAGCGCGCGCACGTCGAAGCCGGCCTCGGCGTCCTGCGTCCCCTGCAGCGGGATCGGCACGAAGTGCCGCTGGCGGTAACGCACCAGGCCCTTGTAGGTGCCCACCCAAAGATTGCCCGCGTCGTCGGCGAGCAGGGCCTGCGTCAGCATGCCGGGCAGAGCAGGCGTGTTGTCCGGATGGAAGTTCACGAAGCGCACGCCGTCGAAGCGCGCCAGCCCGGCCTGCGTGCCCGCCCAGACGTAACCTTCCGCATCCTGCGCGATCGCCATGACGGTGATCTGCGGCAGCCCCTCGTCGATGGACCAGGCGTCCTTGACGTAGTGATGGAAGCGCTTGGCCGGATCGAGCGCCCACGCCTGCGAAGCCAGCGCCAGGCAGAGCGATAGCAGCGTCAGGATTCTCGAGACTCGCGCTCCCATTCCCCGAACAGTACGCGACGATCGCGCCGCCGTCCGCGGTCCGCGTTGCACCGACACACAAGATTGCGAGTGGCGCTCCGTGAAAACCGGGCTCGGCCTTTGCGAGGCGGGAACGTTCCAGGGCATTCACGCCCGCGACACGAAAATTCCGATTCGCCTCGGTTGCCCACCCGCGGCGGCGTGTAATCTACCTGCAACACAACGCAACGGATGTGTGGCGGCTCGTGAGCATTCCGTCCCGTTTCCCGTGGCTGCGAGACCAACGCCGGCGATGATGTCGATCCGCTTCCAGCTGATCGCCGCGACGCTCGTGGTGTCGGTGGTGGCGGTCGCCGTGTTCCTGCCGTTCGCGCGTGCGCGCGTGGACCAGGGCTTCGATGCCTTCGAAGTCGAATACGTGGCGCGCAACCATGCCCGCCTGGCCCGCGTGCTCGAAGACCACGCCGCCCATATCGGCCGCACGGCCAGCGACTACGGCGCCTGGGATTCCACCGCCGAGTTTCTCGCCGGAGCGCGTCCGCAATGGCCCGCGCGCGTGCTCACGGACAGTCTGCTCGCGAACTTCGGCGTGGATTCCGTCGTGGTCGGGAACACACGGCTCGAACCCATGGCGGCCCACACCGGCGGCGGCGAACTTCCGGCGGCAGTGGCGGGCGAGTTGCTGCGGGGCGGCGGCCTGTGCGGGGCCGCCATGCGCACGCGCAAGGCCGGATGGCGCTTCGCCTGGATCGAAGGGCAACCGCAGATCGTCGCGTGCGCACCCGTGTTGCCGAGCGACTACGACCCCGAAGTTCCCGCCAGCGGCGCGATGGCCTGGGCCGCCCACATCGACGCGGCGACGATCGAGGATCTGAGCGGGCTGCTGCAGTTCGGCTTCGAATTGCATCCGTCGCGCGAGCTGCCCGCCGACGCCTACGAATCCGACCGCATCGTCACCTGGATGCCGGTACGCAACTCCGACCAATCGGTGGACCTCGTGGCGTCGCTGCAGCTGGCACGCCCGCTGGGGCCGCAGCGCGATCTCACCATACAGGCCATGCTGCTGTTGATGGCCGCCGCCATCTGCATTCCGGCATTGCTGATGCTGGCGTTCTTCGAGGTTGCCATCGTGCGTCCGCTGCAGCGCGTATCGCAATGGGTGCGCGGGATGCGGCATGGCGAAGCGTCGGAGGCCCCGCCCCCGGTGCCGGGCCGCGCGGGCTTCAGCGAACTCGGCCAGCTCGTGCACGACTTCGCGCAGACCCAGGCCAAGGTGCGGCAGATGAACCGCGTCTACGCCGTGCTCAGCGACATCAACGGCCTGATCGTGCGCGCCACCGACCGCGACGAACTGTTCCAGCAGGCCTGCCGCATCCTGGTGGAAACCGGAAAATTCTCGAAGGCCTGGATCGGCGTGATCGATCCCGACACGCCGCCGATCCGCATCCTCGCCTGGGCCGGCGCGTCCGACGACTACTTCGCCGACCTGCAGCGGCGGCTGGCGGCCAACACCGCGTCGTCCAAAGCCGGCGTGCTGACGCGCACCTTGCAGGAAGGCGCGCCGGTGCTGTGCAACGACGTCGCCAACGATCCCTCCGTGCTCGAGCGCGAGAAGCTGCTGAACTCCGGTTCGCTTTCCTTCGCGCTGTTCCCGCTGACGATCGACGGGCACATGGTGGGCGTACTCTCGATCCATGCGCCCGTCACGGGCTTTTTCGACAAGGAAGAGACCGATCTGCTGCTCGGCCTGGCGAACGACATCGCCTTCGCGCTCGATCATCTGATGAAGGCCGACCGCATCGCCCACCTGGCGAACCACGACGTCCTGACCGGGCTGCCCAACCGTTCGTTCTTCGCCGCGCTGCTGGCGCAGGAATTCGGCGACGCCGCGCGCGACGGCGAGCCGTTCTGCGTGGCGCTGCTCGATCTGGTGCGTTTCCGGCGCATCAACGAAACCCTCGGCCGCCGTGCCGGCGACGAACTGCTGATGCAGGTCGCTGCACGCCTGCGCGAATGGGACGCCTCGGCGGCGCGCCTCACCGTCGACGTGTTCGCGCTGCGCGTGGGCGGCCGCCACACCGCCGGTGAGTTCGTGCACGAATTCGAGCAGCTCGTGGCCCACTGCTTCGACCGTCCCTTCGTCGTCGGTGGCGAGGAAGTGCGGATGGGATGCCGTATCGGCGCGGCCGTGTTCCCGGGCGACGGCGACGATCCCGAGACCCTGCTGCGCAACGCCGAGTCGGCGCTGCGCAAGGCCCGCACGTCGATCGAGCCCTTCGTGTTCTACGAGCCGGACATGAACACCTGCGTCAGCGAGGCACTGCTGATGGAGTCCCGGCTGCGCAAGGCCATCGAGCGGGAAGAATTCGTGCTGCACTACCAGCCGAAATTCCGGCTGGCGGACCGCCGCATCTGCGGCGTCGAGGCCCTGATCCGCTGGCGGGATCCCGAGCACGGCCTGATTCCGCCGGGCCGTTTCATCCCGACGCTGGAAGAGACCGGCCTGATCGGCGCCGCCGGCCGCTGGGCGCTGCGGCGCGCGCTGGAGGAAGCGCAACGCTGGAAGCAGCGGTCGGGACGCACGCTGCGCGTGGCCGTCAACGTCTCGCCGCTGCAGCTCAACCAGCCCAACTTCATCGAACAGGTGGCCGAGTTGATCGCGCCCTACGGCGGCGACACGCTGGAACTGGAGATCACCGAGAGCGTGATCATGGACGACGTCGATCGCAAGATCGGCATGATCGAGGAACTGCGCAAGCTCGACGTCACGGTGGCGGTGGACGATTTCGGCACCGGCTATTCGTCGCTGGCTTACATCTCGCGCCTTCCGATCACCTCGCTGAAGATCGACCGCGCCTTCATCAACCGCATGGACGAGGAACCGCAGCGCTACAGCC
>CAMLOR010000082.1 GCA_946481615.1 uncultured Aquimonas sp. | reverse complement strand
CTTCGACGTCGAGTTCGATTACCTGCACGCCACGCGTTATCGCGGCAAGACGCAGGGCGGCGGCCTGCAGTGGCTGCGTCATCCGGCGGTGCCGATGGTGGGCAGGCGCGTGCTGCTGGTCGACGACATCCTCGACGAAGGCCACACGTTGGCGGCCGTGCGCCGTGCCTGCGTCGCGGAGGGCGCGGGCGAAGTGAAGATCGCGGTGCTCACGCGCAAGGTGCATGATCGCTGCGTGCCGGATCTCGTGGCCGACTACATCGGCGTCGACGTGCCCGACCGCTATGTCTTCGGCTTCGGCATGGACTACAACGAACAGGGCCGCAACCTGCCGGCGGTGTACGCGTTGTGAGCGCGGCGCCGGCGCTCGCGGTGATCGGCGGCAGCGGGCTGTACGCGCTGCCGGAGTTCGATGCCGACGAAACCCTGACGCCCGAAACCCCCTACGGCGGCGCCTCGGGGCCGATCCGACTGGGTACGCTGCATGGCGCGCGCGTGGCTTTCCTGGCGCGCCACGGCGAAGGCCATTCGCTGCCGCCGCATCGCGTGAACTACCGCGCGAACATCTGGGCGTTGAAGCAACTCGCGCCGCGGCGCGTACTCGCCATCAACACCGTCGGCGGCATCACGGAGCGCGCCCCGCCGCGCGCGCTGGTGCTTCCCGACCAGCTCATCGACTACACGCAGGGCCGCGCCTCGAGTTTCTGGGACGGCGCCGGCGACATGCTGCACGCCGAATTCGGCGATCCCTATTCGCCGCCGATGCGCGCGGCCATCCTCGATGCCGCGCGCCGCGCCGGCGTGTCCATCGTCGATGGCGGCTGCTACGGCGCCACGCAGGGCCCGCGCTTCGAAACCCGGGCCGAGATCGAACGCATGCGGCGCGACGGTTGCGACATCGTCGGCATGACCGGCATGCCCGAAGCCGCGCTCGCGCGCGAAGCCGGCCTCGACTACGCCTGCCTCGCTCCGGTCGCGAACTGGGCGGCGGGCGCGGGCGATGGCAAGGAAATCGCGCTCGAGGAAGTGTTCGCCAACCTCAAGGCGTGCAACGAGTCGTTGCCGCCGCTGCTGCGCGACTTGCTCGCGACGTGAACTTCACGACGCACACCGTCGAGAACCAGCCCCCGCCGCTCGCGGGTTACGACGCCTTCAACTCCGACGCCGCGCTGGTCGATGCGCTTCGCCGCGAAGGCGGCGGCTGGGCGCACGACGAGCTGCAGGCCTACGGCATGCTCGCGGGCGGCGAACTGGCCTCGCTCGGCGTGGAAGCCAATCGCCACAAGCCCGTGCTGCGCACCCACGATCGCTACGGCCATCGCATCGACGAAGTCGACTTCCACCCGGCGTATCACGCGCTGATGCAGCAGGCCGTGCGCGCGGGCGTGCACGCCTTCGCGTGGCGGCACGGCAGGCGCGAAGGCGCGCACGTGGCGCGGGCCGCGCTTTCCTTCCTGCATCACCAGGCCGAGGCCGGCACCAGTTGCCCGCTCACGATGACCTATGCTGCGGTGCCGGTGCTGCAGCACGCCGATTTCGCGCGCGACCACTGGCTGCCGCTGGCGCTGGGTACCGACTACGACGGCAGCAACGTACCCGCCACGCAGAAGCGTGCCGTCACGCTCGGCATGGGCATGACGGAGAAGCAGGGCGGCTCCGACGTGCGCGCCAACAGCACGGTGGCGACGCCCGTCGGCGGCGACGCCTACGAGCTGGTCGGCCACAAATGGTTCTTCTCGGCGCCGATGTCGGATGCCTTCCTGGTGCTGGCGCAAGCGCCGGGCGGCATCACCTGCTTCCTGCTGCCGCGCTGGCGCGAGGACGGCACGCGCAACGCCTTCGCACTGATGCGGCTGAAGGACAAGCTCGGCAACTGGTCGAACGCATCGAGCGAAGTCGAGTTCCAGAGCGCGCATGCGCGCCGCATCGGCGACGAAGGCCGCGGCGTGGCGACCATCCTGGAGATGGTGGCGCTCACGCGGCTCGATTGCATGCTGGGCTCGGCCGCCGAAATGCGCCGCGCGCTGGTCGAGGCCATCCACCATGCGCGCCATCGCAGTGCCTTCGGCAAGCGGCTCGTCGAGCAGCCGCTGATGCGCAACGTGCTGGCCGACCTGGCGCTCGAGTCCGAAGCCGCCACCGTCTTCGCGATGCGCGTGGCGCGCGCCGTCGATGCCGCGCCGCGCGATCCGCACGAAGCCGCCTTCGCACGCATCGCCACCGCGATCGGGAAATACTGGATCTGCAAGCGCGCGCCGGCCTTCGTCAACGAAGCACAGGAATGCCTGGGCGGCGCGGGTTACGTGGAGGAATCGGTGTTGCCTCGCCTCTATCGCGAGGCACCGCTCAACTCGATCTGGGAAGGCTGCGGCAACATCCAGTGCCTCGATGTGCTGCGCGCGCTTTCGCGCGAGCCCGAAACGCTGGAAGCGCTGTGTGCGGAGTTCGCCGCAGCGAAGAGTCGCCATGCCGGCCTCGATCGCGAAGTCGAGGGTCTGCGCGAACTGCTGTCCAATCCCGGCGAATTCGAAACCAGTGCGCGCCTGATCGTCGAACGGCTGGCGCTGGCCCTGCAGGCCTGCGCGCTACTGCGCGGCGATGCCACCGTGGCCGAGTCCTTCTGCACCACGCGGCTGACGTTCCCGCACGGCCTAGCGTTCGGAACCTTGCCGCCCAAGATGCCCTTCGAAGCGCTGATCGAACGCGCCTGGCCGGAAGTCTGACGCGTCGAGTCGGAACCGCGGCGCCCGTTCCGGCGGGTTTGCAAAGAAAGCTGACGCCCGCCCGCACCGTGAAGCGCTCCGCGGAATGCGCCGTCGGCGCGTCGCTGAGAAACGAGAACGTTGCCTTTGCCGACAGTCTCAATCTCAGGAAATCCCGGAGCGGCTCACGTCATTGTTCATCCATTTCGTAGCTTACATAGGCACGCCTGTTTGATGCGCGCCCACGCTCCGTTGAGTTTACGTCTATCGGTCGCCGCTCGCCGAAGCCGGCTGGTGCTTCGAGGCCGCTCGGGTCAACCCCGTGCTCGACGTACCATCTGTGCAGGGACCGCGCTCGGCGAAGGGAGAGCGTGTTGCAGTCGTCAGCGCTGCACTCCAGTGAATCAGTATGTCCTACGACACGCAATCGAATGTTGCGTGGCAAGAGCTTGAATAGTTCCAAATCCTGGTGGAGTAGATCGATTGCGTGCGAATCTGCCAATGAATCCATCAAAGGTTGACCATCTCGCGGAGCATGTGGCTTTAAGGAAATGCCATTGAAGTCGCTGGGGTTGACTGAGAACCCGGCTCTACTACCTCCTTCTTCGGGCCAACGAGGTTGAGACGGCGCACACGCGGCAAGCGCGGCCACAAGACTTGCGGCGCATACACGCACGAGGACGTGGCTTAGGTTCATTGAAAGCTTCCTTCATTTGAGCCTTTGCAAGAGAAATCGACGGCTTGCCTGGCGCGGCGAACGCGCGTTGGCGCATCAGTCGACAAAGCTTATGCCAGCCCGGCGATTGGTGAGCCGTCCTTCTTCTGTTGCGTTGTCTTCGATCGGCATGGCGCTTCCATATCCTTTTGGCGTCTTGAAAACAAAAGTCGGCACACCGTTTTCGACCATCCACGCCTGGACATACTGAGCGCGCCTCACGGATAAGGTGATGCAGGCATCGCCGTTGCACTCCATGTTGTCTGTGTACCCAACTGCCCGGAACTTCATGCCAGGGAATTTGCTGATCGCTCGCCGGTCCCTGTCTAGGGCGTCGAGAAAAAACCTCTTTGGTTCCTCGATCGCATCCATCAGTGCATCGTTCTCCCGAGGTCGCCCCGGCTTGAAGTTGACGCCGACGAAGTCAGGCGCTGATGAGAGCAATGGCTTGGCGTTGCTTCGATCGGGCGATTCTCCAATCGCGCACGCCGCAAGAAGGCAAGAAGAGAAAATCATCAGGAATAGTCGAGCCATTTGAAGAGTTTGCTTGTTCATCGGCAACTTCCTTCAGTGGATCCTTGACAGGATTCGATGACTGACATTTTTGCCTGGGCGTCGATGACACGCTCGTCGATACCTCCCCATGGGCTCCATGCATTGTTGAAGTTGTCCATGAAGTTGGCTGCCTTCTGGAAGTAGGCTTGGGCCCGGTATCCACTTTTTTCGTGCTCTTCTCGCTCGGTCAGGTTCGCGACGGACCTTCCTCGCTGCCGGTCACTCACGCCATGATCGCCCTCATGCGAGATGATTTTTGCCAAGGCATTCATTGATCTGCTTTCGGTTGTTCGAGTTGTTGAAGATAAGTCGATGGTCACCGCAATGCTCCCATCCTTTCGCATGGCAGCGTTTCCGCCTGACCCGCCAAGTTCGGAGAATGACACGCTTACCGTGGCATCACCTCTTGAACCATAGAGCGCGACGATGCGTTGCATAACGTCACGCTCGTTCTGTGTAAGGCGCTCGCTGTTCGCCGCGTCTGAAACGCGCGCTAGCCCATCCTCGAACCTGCTGCAATCGAGTGTGCTTCCTTGGCATGCCCACCGTCCATCCGGATCGACAAACGTGTAGGGGTTGTTGTTGGCGTAGGCATAGCGATTGAAATTGTCCGCCCGCGCCGGATCGGGGTCGGGGCTGATGAATCGCGAGCCGGGGTCGTAGTAGCGCTGTTGCATGTAGACGAGTGGCCCGACGGTATCGGTCGCGTGCTTGGTGAAGCCCGGTCCATCGCGATAGATGCCGTCGTAGGGTGTGCCGTAGGGCATCAACCGGCTGCGGTAGACGCGCGTGCCGAGGCTCGAGGTTTTCACCGTGGGCGTGCCGCGGTGGTCGCTGTGGAGGTAGCTGACGGTGGCGGTTTCGCCGTCGAGCGGACGACTGCGCTCGGCCACCAGCGTGCCGTTCAGGTGGAAGAACTGCGTACGCTCGTTGCTGTTGGTGTCCTCGACATAGAGCAGTTCGCTGGCACGGCTGTAGATCTGATGGCGGTTGCCCCAGTTCGGGATCGTGGTCAGGACGCGGCGGTTGTGAGCGTCGTACTGGTAGGTCACCTGATCCTGGTAGGCCGTCAGCCGCCGCGCCCGATCGAACGTGAAGCTTTCGGGCGAGGTCAGCAACGGTTCCTCGAAACCGTTGCCGTGGATCGCCGGCGGTACAACGATGACCGGCGCGCTCGGCGTGGTGTTCGTGCGCGTGGCGAGTTCGCCGCGGTCGTTCCAGCCGTGGTCGACCGTGGTGGTACTGCCGACCGTGGTGATGAGGCCCAGACGCTGGGTGGTGGCGCTGACGTGGAAGCGGCGGTCGACGCCGCCGCGTACGGCTCGCCGCAGGTTGTCGAGCGGGTCGTAGGCGTAGGTTTCGTTGCCGGTCGGTGCGTTGGTGACGCTGAGCAACCGGTCGCGGGCGTCGTACGTGAGCGTGCGGGTTTCCGAAGGCTGCCCCTCCGGATCGATCACGCTGTCGGTGAGGCTCTTGAGGTTGCCGTTCTCGTCGTAGGTGAGCGTGTGATCGAGCCATTTCGTACCTGAGCGCACGTCCACGATCTTCCACGGCAGCTGGCGGCTGTTCGGAGTGATCGCGCGGGTGGTGGCGTTGCCGTAGGTGAAGGAGGCGAGGCCGCCATGCGGGTGATAGGCGGCGAGCGTGGCGTACGTGCCCACCTGCCGCGGCTCGCCATAAGCATTGGGATTGAAGCTCACGTTGCCGCCGCCGCCCGGGTAGGTGAGGCTGCTCACGTCGCCGCGCGGGTTGTAGGCCCAGGTCAGGTCGAAGGGCGTCGCCACGCCGGAAATCGCCAGCGACTCTTTTTCCGGCAGGCGGCGGCGCTTGTAGGTGTAGGTCCAGGTGTTGAGCGGTGACACGAACGGCGGCGCGGCGGTGTTGCCGGTCTGGCTCACCGAGGCGGTCAGCATCGCGCCGTCGGCGGCGTAGCTGTAGCCGACGTCGGAGGTTCCGGTGGGGTGATTGATCCACAGCAAGCGGTTCCGCGCGTCGTGTTGATGCACCGACTTGTCGGCGGCCGCCACGCTGGCGCGCTGGCAATCGTTGGTGGCCGTGAGGGCAGCCTGCCCCAGGGCGCGCCACGCGAGATTGCCGGCCGCGTCGTAGTCCATCACCGTGATGCCGGCGTCGGGTTCGATCGTCTTGCACAGGCGCTGCTGCAGGTCGTAGACGAAGCGGCGCTGCACGGAAAGGCTTTCGAGCACGCCGCCCGGCGGCGTGTAGCTGCCGCTGCGGGTGAGGGTCAGCGGTTTGCTCCACGGATCACGCGTGTAGGTCGAGGTCGTGCCTTCGGGCGCCGTGATGACGAGCGGTGCCTCGTAGCTCGGTTCGGCAAAGGTCTGGTATGTGGTCGTGGTGACCTTGCCGCGGGCATTGGTGTGGACGGTCGTGAAGGCATTCGTGGGATAGGCCGTCTCGTGCGTCAGCAGGCCCAGTTCCGAGTCGATCGTCTTGAAGCGCAGCCGCCCGAGATCGTCGAAGTCCTGATGCGTGCCGGTGACGATCTGGGTGTAGTTCGCTCCCGGCACGCTCGCAACCGGGAACGACTCAAAGACGCTGCGGCCGATCGGGAAGTAGCTGCGCCGCACGAAGCGTTCGCCGGCGCTGGCGTCGGTGGTGGAGCGGCGTTCGAGGATCGGCTGCCAGGCGCCGTCGTAGAAGGTCTCGGTCTTGCGCGTTCCCGTCGTCTCGGTGCGGCGCCAGACGTTGGCCGGCAAGGCGTAACCGGGCGCAGCGACCTTGGCATAGGCGATGGTGGTCGCGTTCCACGCCGAGGTGTCACACGTGCCGGCCGCCGTCTCGGACGGATGCGTGATCGTGCTCAACCGGCCCATCGCGTCGTAGCCGTAGCAGGTCTTGTAACCCAGTTCGTCGGTGACCGAGTCGAGGCCGCCGACGTTGTTCACGACCGCCGATTCGCTGGTGCTGTCGGGATAGGCGAGGGTCTGGGGAATCCCGCGTTTCCAGCTGGTGTAGGTGGTCGTCTTGTTGTTGCCGTCCTTGAGGCTGTAGAGCGTGCCGCGCTGGCCGGTGGCGACGGCCGAGGCGGTGTCGTAGACCGCCGTGTGCTGCAGCTGCCCGAAGCGGGTGAAGGTCAGGGGCAGCGCGTAGGTGGCATCGAAGCCGATGTCCGCCACCACCGTGCTGCCCAGGGTGGCCTTCTTCACCTGGCCCAGCACCCACTTGCCGGTGTGGTCGTAGTACTCGGTTTTCGTCGTGCGCGAGGCACTGCCGGTTTCGGTGGCCTGGGTTTGGCGCGCGAAGCGATCGAAGCACAGCGTTGCGCCGACGCTGCCGCTGGTGCCGTTGCTGGCGCAAGTCGAGGGCACGCTCCAGGTGAAGGCCGCGCCCTGCTGCACGAGGCTGCGGGTCTTCACCGGGCGATGGCGCGCAGCCATGTAGCCATCGTTGCGATCCTGCGGCGCGAGGCCGACCGGGTTGGGCCAGGGGCCGGCGGCTTCGGCGGCGTAGGTATTCGTGGTCGTGCGCAGCGCGGTGGCGCCCGAGAGCGCGGCCTCGATCTTCAGCAGCTGCCCTTCGGTGCTGCGGAAGCGGTTGCCGAAGGTGTAGCGCGTCACGGCGTTCTCCGGGTCGGTCACGCTCACCGTCGTGGTGACGGGCGAGGTGCCGCTGACGCAGCGTCCGCCGATTTCGGGATACTGCCCGCCGGGGCTGGGGTCGTAGCAGGCGTTGGCGGCGCCGTAACTGTAGTTCCAGCTCTGCGAGGCGACGCCCAGGCCCGACAGCGTCTTGCTCTGAAGCGAGGGCACGAGGAACTTCGCCGGGTGCCAGGCATAACCCAGGATGCCGTCGAGGTAGTTGTAATCGCGGCAATCCAGGGTCACGTGCGAACGGCCGTGTTCGGTGGCGGTCACGGTGAAGCTGCCGGTCACGCCACCCGGATGCGTGAGGGTGCCGGTGCCGCTCGGGTTCACGTCCGCGGTGCCTGCCGCATTGCATCCCGCGCCGCTCACCGAGGCCATCACGTGGCGCAGCGGCTCGAGGTTGAAGCCCCACGTCGAGGCGTCCGGCAACGTCACGCTGGACAAGCGGAAACCGGCCGCGGTCGCGGTGTAATTGTAGGTCCAGGTGTGCGAGCCGTCGTTGACGGTCTTGATGCGATGGGAGGCGCCATCGTGCGTGAAGGTCAAGGTGCGGCCATCACTGCTGGCGACCGTCTTGAGCTTCCGCTTGTCAGTAGCGTCCCACGTGAACGTCACGGTGTTGCCGAAGCGATCGGTGATCACCGTCGGCAGCATCCAGACCTCGCGCCGGTTGAGCATGTAGCCGTCAGGCAGCAGGTTCGGGGTCGGCACGGCCGCCGAGGCGCCGCGTTGCGCCAGCTCGGCGGCGATGGCGATCCGGCTCTGTTCCACCTGGGCGGCCATGGCTTCCGGAAACGGCTCGGCCTTGAACAGGGAGGGCGCCGAGCGCTGCACCATGTGGTTGAACTGGTAGCGCACACCGTCGGGCGTCACCGCCTCGAAGCCTTCACCCAAACCGGTGCCGTTGGCGAGCGTCGGCAGGCAGCGGAACACGACACCGTCGCGCGTCGTCAGCGGATAGGTCTGGCCATCGGTCGGCAGCGGCGTGGACGCCGTGGCCTTGAGGATTTCTCCGCCGCCGCCGGGCAACGACAGGAAGCTGCCCGACCAGAATTCCTCGGCCGAGAACGAACCGCCGCCGACGCCGCTGGCGCCGGGCGGCTTGCCGAAGGCCGAGCAGCGGTTGTTCGGCGCACCGCCCGGCACGATCCAGCCGCTGGTCGAGAACACGCCATGCAGATGCGGGATCTCCAGCTCCCAGTCCGCGAACAGGCCTTCGATGCCTTCGTTCTGCTTGACCTGGAAGGTGCGCGTGAGCGCGACGGGCAACGCATCGTTGCCGGGCAGCGCGATGTCCGTCTGCCGGAAGCGCAGGGAACCGTCGTAGAGATTGACCTCGTCGCCGAACAGGTCCGGGCCCAGCTGCGCGGGCGTGGTGCGCGATTTGAGCAGCTCGCCGTACTCGGCGGGGATGGGGACGACGGGTTGCGCTTGTGCGGCGAAGGACAGTGTCAGCAAGAACGCAGCAAGCGTGGCAGAAGCAAGTGCGCACATCCGGCCTGTCCATCGCACGGTGCGGCCGCCACGGGCCATGAGGAATCCCTTCATCACTGTCTCGCCTGTCGCCGGCAGTTTCGGCCGGCGGACTGTAGGCATGCGCGTGCAGGTCTGTATCTAGGAATCTGTCGATTGGCGTTGTCAGGATGAATCGTAAAAGCAGTTTTTCCAGCGATGGCAAAGAGTTGCAAAAATCGCTGAGAATGCGAGTTGCCTGAAGTTGCCGCTTGGCGCCGACAAACGGCTACGTTGAAAGCAACGTCAGCACTCGTCAGGAAACAGCTTCTCGCCTGGCTTGGAGCAATTTCGATGCGATCGGCTCTTGCGCCGGCTTTCCTTCGCAGAAGAAATCGCGTGCGACTCGCGCATGAGAACGCGTTGGAACGACGTCCGACGCCGATGCATTGGCGGTAGCACGGCAGTCCTGCAGCAGCTGTCAGAACAAGGTACTGCAATCCCCATGTTTCGCGCGGACTGCTGGAGACATGTTTCAATCGCTCCGACCGCTGTTGCCAGCGGTCGCACAACCCGCCCTATGGCGAAGGAGAGACTGTGTCGCGCATTTCGATCATTCTGGCTAGCGGACTCTTGGCGCTTGCGCCTTGCACCGTGGCAGCCGACTCCTGGGCGCTGCCCGGGATCGAGACGTACGTGTCAGAGACAGGCGACTTCTCATTCACCGTCGAGCCCCTGGCGCTTGCGAGTCAGCTGTCCTATTTCGAGGAGAAGTCCAAGGGAAACGCGGATGTGGGTGCCGCCTCCGAATACCCGAAGGGTCGTCTTGTTTCGAAATCCGGTGAAGTGCTGTGGGAGCGAAAGCTCGTCAACGAGGTGTCGCCGGTCAGTGCACTCGTATCTGCCGATGGTCGGTATGTAGTCACGTTCGACAACTGGCATTCGGTCGGCTACGGGTCCGACGTGGTGGTCATTTACGGGCCATCGGGCCGGTTGATTCGAAAACTTTCGCTGGAAGACCTGGTCGGGCCTCAACGGGCGGCGGATTTCCCGCGATCCGTCAGCTCGATCTGGTGGTCCGGTGAGCACCGGTTCGCGTCAGACGAGGTGCTCACTCTCAGTGTCGTGGCCAAAGGATCGGATCCGCACGGCGACGATTCGAAATTTGAATCTGTTCAAGTCGAGCTCGAAGATGGCATGGTGTTAGCTCGGTGAGCCTAGGCCAGTGCGCTCCGGCCGCGGAGCGTGGTGTTCGTTCGATATCGATGCTTGCGGAGGCTCGGCACGGCTGCGGGATTGGACGGAAACTGGCAGCGAAACTACTGGGGCCACGAAATGAGCATCGATGTCCGCGGGGTGTGCACGCTGTTGCAGGTGTTCGACATGCCAACCTCGGTCCGCTTCTATCGTGACGTCCTCGGGTTCGAGATCGTCGAGACTTCGGTGCGTGATGGCGACCGGTTCGATTGGGGTTTGCTTCGCTTGAACGGGGCGGAGCTGATGTTGAACACGGCCTATGAAGCGGACGATCGGCCAGCCTCTCCGGACCCCGAACGTATGGCCTTGCATCGCGATGTGTGCCTGTACTTCGCGTGTCCCGATGTCGACGCTGCCTACGAGCATCTGTTGGCGCACGGGATCGACGTCGAACCTCCGAAAGTCGCTCCCTACGGCATGAAGCAACTTTACGTCGCCGATCCGGACAACTATCTGCTTTGCTTCCAGTGGTCGGCCGCCGAATAGTTCATCGGTTTCGCTCTTCGCCACGCACTGCCGTCAGCGGGCCAGTGCCCGCAAGGTCTCGATGCGATCGGCTTCCTGCGCCGGTTTGTCCTCGCGCCATCGGAGGATGCGCGGAAAGCGCACGGCGATACCGGATTTGTGTCGCGTGGAGCGGTTCACGCCCTCGAAGCCGAGTTCGAAGACGAGCGCGGGTGTCACGGAGCGCACGGGGCCGAAGCGTTCGAGGGTGTGGGCGCGGATCCAGCGGTCCAGGCGCAGGATTTCCTCGTCGTCGAGGCCGGAGTAAGCCTTGGCGACGGGCACGAGGCGGTCGTCGTCCCAGAGCGCGAAGGTGTAGTCGGTGAACAGCGTGGCGCGGCGCCCGCTGCCGCTCTGGGCGTAGACCAGCACCGCGTCGATGCTGAGCGGGTCGATCTTCCATTTCCACCAGTCGCCGCGGCGGCGGCCGACCTGGTAGGTGGAGTTTCGTCGCTTGAGCATCAGGCCTTCGACGCCGAGGTCGCGGGCTTCTTCGCGGCGGCCGGCGGCGTCTTCCCACGAGGCCGCGCTGATTTCTTCCGACGACAGCAAACGCGGCGAACCGGCGGTGGCGAGCACCCGTGCGAGCCAGTCGCGGCGTTCCTGCAGCGGGCGTTCGCGCAGGTCTTCGCCGTCGAGTTCCAGCAGGTCGTAGGCGAGCATCGCGGCCGGCGCGTCGGCCAGTAGCTTCGCGCCGGGCTTCAGGCGGCCGATGCGTTTCTGCAGCGCCGCGAAGGGTTGCACGCGGCCGTCCTGCCAGACCACGAGTTCGCCGTCGAGCACGCAGCCGCGCGGCAGGGCGCGCGCCGCGGATTCGATTTCGGGGAAGCGGCCATCGAGGCGTTCCTCGCCGCGCGACCACAGGGCCGGGTCGCCTCCGCGGCGGATCAATTGCAGGCGGATGCCGTCCCATTTCCATTCGAGCAGCCAGTCGCCGATGTCGCCGAGTGTTTCTACGGGCTGTTCCAGCGGCGAGGCAAGGAAGAACGGGTAGGGCTGTTGCGTGTCGGCCTGGGTGATTTCGGGCGCGAGCAACGCGGCGAAGAATTCCGGCGTCGGCGGCCAGTCGCCCATCATGCGCTGCGCGATGCGGGCGATGTCGATGGCGGCGAGTTCTGCCAGCGCCGTCTGCACGAGGCGCTGCGAGACGCCCACGCGCAGTGCGCCGGTGAGCAGCTTGTTGAACAGCAGGCGTTCGGTGCCGGGCAGGGCATGCCATCCGGAAACCACGGCGAGGCGGCGCGTTTCCGGATCCTTGCCGCGCAGCGGCAGCAGCAGGTGCTCGACCCAGTGCCGCAGCGGCGCGTCGACGCGATCGCGTGGCGCGGGATCGTCGAGCAGCAGCGTGAGTGTTTCGGCCAAGTCGCCCACGTGCGCGTGGCTTTCATCCACCAGCCACGCTGCGATGCCGCTTTCGCGCGCGATCCATTCGCGCAATTCGCCGCTCTGCGCGATGCGCGCGAGCTTGCGGCCGCTGAGCAGGAACAGCGCCCACA
Organism: uncultured Aquimonas sp.; assembly: GCA_946481615.1. Next base: position 126 of record CAMLOR010000082.1, on the reverse strand, counting down.
CGGCGTCTTCGTGCGGGGCCTCGCGGAAGTAGTCGATCAGCGCGGCGCGTTTCTCCAGCGTGGCCGTGCTGCGGTCCAGGCGCTGGAACAGGCGCGCGAAGCGCCGCATCAGTCTTCCCCGCCGAA
>CAMLOR010000081.1 GCA_946481615.1 uncultured Aquimonas sp. | reverse complement strand
AAGGCCGGCGTCCTGGCCGAAACCCGCAAGCGCGAGTTCTACGAGAAGCCCACGCAGGAGCGCAAGCGCAAGGCCGCCGCGGCCGTGAAGCGCCACCTGCGCCGCGTCTCGCGCGACGTCACCAAGCGCCAGCGCCTGTACTGATCGTCGGCCTCCGGGCCGATGCCATAGGTGCGAATCGAAAGCCGGCCCGCGAGAGCGTAGCCGGCTTTCGGTGTTTCTGAGCTCCACATTTCCAAGGAACCCGCCATGTCCCTCAAACAACAACTCACCGACGACATGAAGGCCGCCATGAAGGGCGGCGAGAAGGATCGTCTCGGCGTCATCCGCCTGATCAACGCCGCCATCAAGCAGCGCGAGGTGGACGAGCGCATCGAGATCACCGACGCCATCGTGCTGGCCGTGCTCGAGAAGATGGTCAAGCAGCGCAAGGATTCGATCTCGCAGTACGAAGCCGCCGCGCGCGAGGATCTCGCCGCCGTCGAACGCTACGAACTGGGCGTGATCCAGGGCTACCTGCCGCAGCAGATGAGCGAAGACGAGCTGCTGGCCGAAGTCGCCAAGGCCATCGCCGAATCCGGCGCCGCCGGCCCGGCCGACATGGGCAAGGTGATGGCGGTGCTCAAGCCCCGCATCCAGGGCCGCGGCGACGTCGGCAAGGCCTCGGCGCTGGTGAAGGCGAAACTCGCGGGCTGAGCGCCTTGCGGTGAGCCGATCGCGTCCGCAACCCGGGCGCGACCGGGGATTTCCCCTGCGTAGCTACACGCCTCGCGCTAGGTAGTTCTACGCTACTTCGGCAGCACGCCGGAATCGAAGCTTCCTCCCGTCGAATGCGCCCCCCTGGCGTGATGACGGGAGAAGCTCATGCACGCGCTGCACCCTGTTTTCGAAAAACTCCGGCGAACACCGATGCTGCGCCCCGCGGCGCGGGTGTCGGGTTGGCTGGCCCTGCTGATCTTCATGGCGCCCGTGTCGGCGGCCACGCAAGCCGGCGCCTCGGCCGCCGGCGTCGCCGCCGGGGCCAGCCTCGATCCCCTCGGCGGTTCCATCATCGCGGCGGACATCGGACCGCTGCCGGCCGGCGTCGGCGCCTCGGCGCCGCCCGATTTCGATCTGTCCGGAACCACCGCCGGCGCCACGCTGGCGCTGGGCGCGCTCACGCTGCTCGACACCGGCACGCTGCAGGCCGAAGCCTCGGCCGCGCTCGGCACCGAAACGGTCGAAGCGATCGCACTGGCGGACGACACCGACGTGGTCCTGGGCAGCGTGCTCACGCTGCACGCCGACGCCATCGCCAGTTCCGCCGCGCTCACCTGCCAGGGCACGGTGCTGCAGCGCGATGCCGACAGCACCTTCACCAATCTGTCGGTGACGGTGCTCGGTGTCCCGGTGCCGATCCCGGCCACCATCGACCCGAACACCGTGCTGGTGAATATCCTCGGCCTGCGCGTGGTGCTGAACGAGCAGGTGCAGACCGCGGACGGGCTGGAGGTCATCGGCCTCCATGTCGTGGCCGACGATCTGGCGCTCGGCCTCGATGCGCTCGACGCCGATCTGCGCATCGCGCAGGCGTCGGCTTCGATGACCGGCTGCGGCTTGCCGCCGGACAGCGATGGCGACCGCATCCCCGACGCTGACGACGTCTGCCCGGCGGTGCCCGATCCACACCAGCGCGACAACGATGCCGACGGCCTGGGCGACGCCTGCGACGACGACGACGACAACGACGGCGTGCCCGATGCCGGCATCTCCGCCGACAACTGCCCCTTCTCGCCGAACCCGTTGCAGACCGATACCGACGGCGACGGCGCCGGCGATCGCTGCGACGGCGACACCGATGGCGACGGCGTGAGCGACGCGCAGGACAACTGCCCGGTCTCCCCGAACCCGTTGCAGGAAGACGGTGACGGCGACGGCGCGGGCAACGTCTGCGACGGCGACGACGACAACGACGCCATCTCCGACGCGACCGACAACTGCCGCCACACGGCCAATGCCGACCAGGCCGACACCGACGGCGACGGCGTGGGCGATGCCTGCGAAGGCGATCGCGACGACGACGGCGTGCTGGACGACGACGGTGCCGGCGGCGGCGACAACTGCCTGCGCGAACCCAACACCGACCAGGCCGACGCCGACGGCGACGGCATCGGCGATGCCTGCGATGCCGACGCCGACGGCGACGGCGTGGGCAACGGCATCGACAACTGCGCCGCCACGTCCAATCCTTCGCAGACCGACAGCGACGGCGATTTCATCGGCGACGCCTGCGAATCCGACGTCGATGGCGACGGCGTGTCGGAAGGTCCCGGCGGCGACAACTGCCCGGCGACGCCGAATCCGTCCCAGCTCGACACCGACAATGACGGCACCGGCGACGCCTGCGATTCCGACGACGATGCCGACACCGTGCTCGATGGCGCCGACAACTGCCCCGTGCATGCGAACGTCGGGCAGCTCGACACCGATGACGACGGCCTGGGCGACGCCTGCGACGAGGACGATGACAACGACGGCATCGCCGATTCCGATGGCGCGGGCGGCGGCGACAACTGCCCGGTCACGCCGAATGCCGACCAGGCCGACGGCGATGGCGACGGCCAGGGCGATGCCTGCGACGACGACGTCGACAACGACGGCGTGCCGTTCGGCTTCGACAATTGTCCGGCGGCGCCCAACCCCGGCCAGACCGACACCGACGGCGACGACGTGGGCGACGAATGCGACGACGACGACGACAACGACGGCGTCCCCGATGCCGGCGCCGGCGCGCCCGACAACTGCCCGCTCGTGCCCAACCCCGGCCAGGATGACAACGATGCCGACGGCGCCGGCGACCTCTGCGACGGCGACGACGACAACGACGGCATCGCCGACGAAGGCGCGCCGGGCGACAACTGCCCGCTGCTTTCCAACGTGGGTCAGGCCGACAACGACGGCGACGGCCTGGGCGACGCTTGCGACGACGACGACGACAACGACGGCATCGCCGACCTCGGCAGCGGCGGCGGCGCGGGCGACAACTGCGTGTTCACGCCGAACGTTTCGCAGGACGATCTCGACGGCGACGGCGTCGGCGATGCCTGCGAGGACGACCGCGACGGCGACGGCGTGGCGGACGACGACGGTGCCGGCGGCGGCGACAACTGCCCCGCCGATCCCAACCCGGACCAGCGCGACAACGATGGCTCGGACGGCGGCGACGCCTGCGATCCGGACGACGACAACGACGGCATCCTCGATCGCAACGGCGAGTTCGCGCTCGACAACTGCCCCTTCCTCGCCAATCCCGACCAGGCCGACAGCGACGGCGACGGCGTGGGCGACGCCTGCGCGAGGATCTTCCGCGACGGCCTCGAGGACTGACGCGGGAATCGACCGGGCCGGCGCAATGCCGGCCCGGCGTGTTGTGGGGGCGAATCGGCCGGCGTTAGGATGATCCAACGCCAGTCCGTTCGGGGGACGCGTGCGGCCGCTCATCCACGTCGTCGACGACGATTCGACCTCGCGCTGGTTGATCGAGGAAATGCTGCAGGGCATAGGCGCGGACATCCGCGCCTATGCCGACGCCCAGGCTTTCCTCGCCGCTTGGCGGCCCGCGGAGTGCGAGTGCCTGGTCACCGACCTGCGCATGCCCGACGTCAGCGGCCTGGAACTGCAGCGGCGCCTGCTCGAACAGGGCGCCAGCATCCCGATCCTTTTCATCTCCGCCTATTCCGAGATCGCCGCGGCGGTGACGGCGGTCAAGCGCGGCGCGGTGGATTTCCTCGAAAAGCCCGTGCACGCCGGCGAACTGCGCGAGAAGGTGCAGGCGGCGCTCAACACCAGCCGGCAGTTGCACTCGCTGCACCGCGAGAAGGAAACCCGGGAGGCCCGGCTGGCGCTGCTCACCTCGCGCGAGCGCGAGATCGCCACGCTGGTGGCGAACGGCCTCTCCAGCCGCGAGGTGGCCGCGCAGTTCTCGCTCAGCGTGCGCACCGTGGAAAACCACCGCAGCCGCATCATGGAGAAGCTGCGGGTGCGCTCGGCCGTCGAGCTTGCACGGGCGCTCGACTGACACCATCCGTCACCGTCCTTGAGTAGTTCTACTCTGTGCCCGGCCGGCTACCGATGGCACTTTGCACGCATGGACACGATTCCCGCATGAGCGTGCGACGCGCCTGGATTCCGATGATCGCGGCGATCTTCGCGGCGATCATCCTGCTGGCCGGCGCCGTGGCGATGGAACGCATCACCTCGCTGCACCGGCGCATGGTGTCCGACCAGCTCAGCGCCAACCTCGCCACGCTGGGCAACCTGCTCGAGGTGATGCAGCGCTCGTACCTCGAGACGGCCGCCACGCTGTCGCGCGATCCGGTGCTGGTCGGACACCTGCGCGCCCTGAGGCGGTCGCCGGACGATGCCGCGGTCCAGCGCGAAGCCGACCAGTGGCTGCGGCGCGCGCTGTCGGCCTACGGCATCGGCATCTATTCCTTCTTCGACCACGGCCTCACGGTGCGGCTGGCGCACGACGCCGTCTACCTCGGCGCCCGCACCGAGCCGATGCCCATCTTCGAGAAGCTGCGGCGCGAAGGCTCGGCCGTCAGCTTCCCCTTCCGCACGCGGCGCACGACCGAAGCCAGCGCCGCGGCGGGACGGCGCGACTACGCGCAACTGGCCTGCCACACGGTGCTCGATGCCGGCGAGCTGCTGGGCTATCTGTGCCTCGGATCGGATCCGCGCAAGCTGCTGTTCCCGCTGCTGGGCAGCAGCTGGAGCGGCGAAACCGGCGAGGCATTCCTGATCGACCGCGATGCCCGCCTGCGCACGCCCAGCCGCTTCGAAGCCGATTTCGAAGGCCCGGCCGAGGCGCTCGACGATCTTCACGTCAGCCGCCTGCGGGCGCGCGTGCCGCAGCACCAAAGCGCCGAACCGGGCCGTCCGGCCCTGCCCGGCGCCGGCGATCCGCTCACGGCCATGGCGCAGGCGCTGATGGAGGCGCCCACCGCACGCGTGCGCTTCATCGACGGCTACCTCGATTACCGCCGGCAGGAAGTCGTCGGCGTCGGCAAATGGCTGGACGCGATGGACCTGGGCCTGGTGATGGAGATCGACGCCGATGAAGTCTACGGCCCGGCGCGCAACGCGAAGTTCTGGGTCGCGGGCCTCGCAGGCGCCGCCATCGTGCTGCTGCTGGTGCTGGCCTGGACCGATGCGCGCGCGCGTCGCGAACTGGCCCTGAGCGAAGCGCAGCTGGCGAGCTTCTTCGCCAACGCGCCGTTGAGCATGCACATCCAGGCGGCGGACGGCCGCTACCTGCGCACCAACCCGGGCTACGAACGCGTGGTGGCCTCGCTCGACGAGGCCGCAGGCGGTCGCGATCGCGCTTACTGGAGCGGCCTTCGCACGCGCCAGCGCGAGGAAGTGCTGGCGGCCGGCGCGGCGCGCACCTTCGATGTGGAATACAGCGTGCCCGAAGGCGGCCTGCGCCACGCGCATCTGGTGCGCTTCCCGATCACGCTGCCCGGCAGGCCCGACCCGGTGGGCGTGGGCACCGTGGGCATCGATACCACGGCCGAGGTGCAGGCGCGCCAGGCGCTGGAACGCTTTGCCGCCGATCTCGAAACCCAGGTCGCCGCGCGCACGGCGGAACTGCGCGAGGCGCGCGATGCCGCCGAGTCCGCCGGACGCGCCAAGGCCGAATTCCTCGCCAACATGAGCCACGAGATCCGCACGCCGCTCAACGCCATCACCGGCATGACCTACCTTGCCGGCCGCCTCAACGCCGAACCGCGCATCGCGCACTATCTGCAACGCATCGAAGCGGCGGGCACGCATCTGCTGGGCATCGTCAACGACATCCTGGATTTCTCGAAGATCGAGGCCGGGCACGTCGAACTCGAACTGGGCGTGTTCTCGCCGGAACGCGTGCTGCTGGACGTGGTGGCGCTGGTGGGCCCGCGCGCCGGCGCCAAGGGGCTCGAATTGCTGGTGGACGTCGACCCCGGCGTGCCGGCGCGCGTGGTGGGCGATGCCATGCGCATCGGCCAGGTGCTGATCAACTTCGCCTCGAACGCGGTGAAGTTCACCGACCGCGGCGAAATCGAGCTGCGCGTGCATTGCGGCGAGCTGCGCGGCTCCACCGCCATGCTGTGCTTCCAGGTCGAAGACACCGGTCCCGGGCTGGATGCCGGGCAACTCGCGAAATTGTTCCAGCCTTTCACGCAGGCCGACGGTTCGCGGCGCCGCGCGCACGAAGGCACAGGGCTGGGCCTTGCGATCAGCAAGCGGCTGGCCGAGAGCATGGGCGGCCGCGTGCGCGCCAGCAGCCGCGTCGGCAAGGGCAGCGTCTTCTCCTTCGAATTGCCGGTGGCGGTGGCGGCACAGCCGGTCGCCGCCGTCGCCGCACGACGCACGCCGGGGCGAGCGCTGGTCGTCGATGATCATCCGCGCGCGGCGGCGCAGGCGGCGAAGCTGCTGCGCTCCTTCGGTTTCGAAGTCGACGTGGCGGACTCGCAGCCGTCGGCCCTGGAAAGGCTGCGCGGCTCACGCTTCGCCTACGTGCTGGCGGATCGGGACTGCACGCCGATCGACGCCGCCGCGCTCGGCGATGCGCGCCTGCTCGTCCTGGTGCCGCCGGGCGAGCAGCCCTCGCCGCAGCACGGCGCCACCGTGCTCGGAAAACCGCTGATGCGCAGCCAGCTGGCTCCGATCCTGGGGGCGCCCGAAGAGCAGCCCGCGCAGCGCGACCTCCCCGAGCCCGCGCCCGACCCGCTCGAAGGCGTCAACGTGCTGCTGGTGGAAGACAACGAAGTGAACAGCGAGGTGGCCAGCGATCTGCTGCAGACGCGCGGCGTGCGCGTCACCGTCGCTCGCGACGGCATGCAGGCCCTGCGCATGCTCGGCGACGAACGCTTCGACCTCGTGCTGATGGACGTGCACATGCCGGTGATCGACGGCATCGAGGCCACGCGTGCCCTGCGGCGCGATCCCGCGCTGCAGGGCCTGCCCGTCATCGGCCTGAGCGCCAGCGTGCAACCCGGCGACCGCGCCCGTGCGCTGGCCGCGGGCATGAACGCCTTCGTGGGCAAGCCCATCGTGCCGGCCGCGCTGTTCGAGGCCATGGAAGCCTGGTCGCCGCGCCGCCCCGCGATTGCCGGCGGCGCGTCGCCATCCTCGTCCGAGGTCATGGACGGCGACGGCCGCCTCGTCGCCGAACTGCGCAGCGATCTGGCGCTGGACGTTTCCAACGCGCTGCGCCTGCTGCTCGAACGGCAGGATCTTTACGCGCGACTGGTGCGGCGCGTGGTGAGGGACGGCGCCTGCCGCAGCGACGCTTTGCAGACCGCGCTGCACGATGCGCGCCTCGACGACGCCGCCCGCCTGGCGCACAACCTCGCCTCGGTGACGGGCAGCCTCGGCGCCCATCAGCTGCGCATCGAAAGCCTGGGCGTGGAAGCCGAACTGCGCGCGGGCGTCGTCGACAAGGCGCGCATCTTGCGCCTGGCGACGCAGCTGGATGCCCTCGGCGAACGGCTGGCACGCGCGGTCGAAGGCGCGTAGCGGACGTCAGGGCGGCGTTTCGCCGCCTTCCACCGTGCCGCCGCTCGCCGTGCGGCGAAAAACGAAACGGAAGGCTCGCGACACCGGCACCGCCGTGAGTTCGCGCGCGCCGATGCACTCCTCGCCGCGCTCGCCGCCTTCGGCCAGCACGCAGCGATAGCTCGGCTCGAAACGCCACTGCCGCGTGGCGGCGTCCACCGCGGCGCGGAACTCCGCGTCCCACGCCGTCTCCGCCGCATTGCACGGCGAAGGATGCAGCGCGCGCGAGCCGTACACCGCGCCCTGCTCGTCGATGTGCAGCTCGGTGCAGATCCACACTTCGCGCGGCGCGCGTTCCAGCCAGGCCGCCGGATACTCGGGCACGGCGCGCGTATCGGGTTGCACGCCGCCGAGCCGGAAATCCTCCTTGTCGCTCAGGCGGTAGCGATCTTCGGCCGGCGCATCGAAGGCGCGATAGAACACGTCGCCGCGCGAACCCGGCGCCGTCGCGGCGGGTTCATGCGTGGCGGCACAACCCGCGAGGGCGGCGGCAGCGAACAACGGCAAGCTCAGCGGTTTCATCGGTGAAGCATCGCACAAGCCCCCCGCGCAGGGGTTGCGTCTTGCGCACGGCCTCGGCGATAACGCTTCGCCGCTGCGCATCGGGTGCCGCGGCGCAACCACGGAATTTCACGATGTCCCTGCTCTCCCGCCTTGCCGCCGGCGTCCTGCTCGGCAGCTTCGGTGCCGCCGCCGCGGCTGCCGTCATCGATCCGCTGCCCTGGCTCAAGCTCGACGAGTACGGCGAAATCAAGATCTCACCGAACGGCGACTACTACGCCGTCACCGTGCCGATGGAAGACCGCACCCTGCTCGCCGTGATGCGCGCCAGCGACAGGAAGGTCACCGCCAGCATCGGCCTGGGCAAGTACGCCCATGTGCACGACTTCTGGTGGGTGAATCCGGAGCGCGTGATGATCACCACCGCGCAGCGCCTGGGCACGCAGGATTTCCCCAGCCTGCTCGGCCAGCTCAACGCCATCAACGTGGACGGCACGCGTGCCGAGGCGCTGGTCGGGCAGATGACGCAGGGCGACAAGGTCGGCTCGCGCGTCACGCCCAAGAAGGGCGACAAGGTGGCCGCCTTCCTCGTCGACGATCTGCCGCGCGACGACAAGTACGCCATCATCCAGACGATGCCGTTCCAGTCCGATCCGCACAGCAAGATCGAGCGGCTCGACGTCTACACCGGCCGCCGCACGGGCCTGGGCCGCGCGCCGATCCGCAACGCCGACTTCGCCACCGACAACGCCGGCGTGGTGCGCCTGGCGAGCGGTTTCAACGCCGATCGCTGGAGCCATCTCTACCACCGTGCCGGCGACGATGCCGAATGGGTCGAAATCAACGACGCCTCGAAGACCAACGTCACCGAGATGCCGGTTGGTTTCTCGGAAGACAACAAGCTCGCCTACCTGCGCTCGTCGCAGGCGGGCGGCCCCGATGCCATCGTCGAACTCGACCTCGCCACGATGCAGCGCAGGACGCTGCTGCGCGACGACATCGCCGATGTGCACCGCGTGATCTACCGCGCCGGCACCCGCATCCCGGTCGGCGTGGAATTCAACGACGACGGCCATCGCACCGAATTCTTCGACAAGACCTCGCCCGAAGCGCGCCTGCACCGCAGCCTGGCCGCCGCCTTCCCAGGCCATGCCGTGCGTGTGACCTCGCAGACCACCGACGGCAAGAAGGCCATCGTGCACGTGTGGAGCGACCGCAGCCCCGGCGACGACTACCTCTTCGACCTGAAGTCGATGAGCGCCGACCACCTGCTCACCAGCCGCGCCTGGCTCGATCCGGACAAGATGGCCACGATGAAGCCGATCGCGCTGAAGGCGCGCGACGGCACACCGCTCAAGGGCTACGTCACGCTGCCCGACGGCAGCAGCGGCAAGAACCTGCCGATGGTGGTGATGCCGCACGGCGGCCCCTTCGGCATCTACGACGCCTGGGGCTTCGATCCCGACGCGCAGATGCTGGCCGCCGCCGGCTATGCGGTGCTGCAGGTGAACTTCCGCGGCTCCGGCAACTACGGCCTCGGCTTCGAGCACGCCGGCCGCAACCAGTGGGGCAAGGCCATGCAGGACGACGTGACCGACGCCACGCGCTGGGTCGTCGAGCAGGGCATCGCGGATGCGAAGCGCATCTGCATCCACGGCGGCAGCTACGGCGGCTATGCCGCGCTGATGGGCGCCGCGAAGGAACCGTCGCTCTACCGCTGCGCCTCCGGCTACGTCGGCGTCTACGACCTGCCGGCCATGCACACCACCGGCGACATCCGCGATGCCGATTCGGGCGACACCTATCTGCAGCGCTGGATCGGCAAGCCGGACGAACTTGCCGGCGTCTCGCCCACGCGCCTGGCCGACAAGATCAAGGCTCCGGTCCTGCTGGCCGCCGGCGGCGAAGACCGCCGCGCGCCGATCGAACACACCCGGATGATGGAGCGCGCGCTGGAATCCGCCGGCGTGCCGGTGGAAACCGTCTACTACCCCGAGGAAGGCCACGGCTTCCATCGCCTCGATCACCAGCAGGAGTACTACGGCAAGCTGCTCGAATTCCTCGACCGCCACATCGGCGGAGGCGGCGGCAAGGCCGCGCCGTAGCGCCCCCGCTATCATGGCGTCATGGCCCGCATCCCTGACGCCTTCATCGACGATGTGCTCGCGCGCACCGACATCGTCGAGCTGATCGGCGCACGGGTGCCGTTGAAGCGGCAGGGGCGGGAGTATTCCGCCCGCTGCCCCTTCCACGACGAGCGTTCGCCGAGCTTCACCGTCTCGCCGACCAAGCAGTTCTACCACTGCTTCGGCTGCGGCGCGCACGGCACCGCGCTCAAGTTCCTGATGGAATACGACCGGCTGGAATTCCTCGACGCGCTCGAGGAGCTGGCCAAGCGCGTCGGCATGGAGATCCCGCGCGAGACGCGCCAGCGCAACGAGAGCGGCGAATCGCGCGATCTGTATTCGGCGCTGGATGCCGCCTCGAAATTCTTCCAGCGCCAACTCGCCGCATCGCCCAAGGCGCAGGCCTATCTCGACCGGCGCGGCGTCGATGCGGAGAACCGTACGCGCTTCGAGATCGGCTACGCGCCCGAAGGCTGGGACGTGCTGAAGTCCGCGCTGGGCACCGACGAGCGCCGCCTGCGGCTGCTCGAACAGGGCGGACTGTTCTCGAAGAACGAATCCGGCCGCGTCTACGACAAGTTCCGCGACCGCGTGATGTTCCCGATCCACGACCGCCGCGGCCGCGTCATCGCCTTCGGCGGGCGGGTGCTCGAAAAGGACGACGGTCCGAAGTATCTCAACTCGCCCGAAACCGCGCTCTTCCACAAGGGCCGCGAACTCTACGGCCTGTGGCAGGTGCGCCAGGCGCATTCGAAGATCCCGCGGCTGATCGTGGTCGAGGGTTATATGGATGTGGTCGCGCTGTTCCAGTACGGCGTGACGACCGCGGTCGCCACGCTCGGCACCGCCACCACGCCCGACCACGCCGAACTGCTGTTCCGCAACGCCGCCGACGTGTTCTTCTGCTTCGACGGCGACCGCGCGGGCCGCGGCGCGGCCTGGAAGGCGCTGGAATCGGTGCTGCCGCGCATGCGCGACGGCCGCCAGGCCTTCTTCCTGTTCCTGCCGGAAGGCGAAGACCCCGATTCGCTGGTGCGCACGCGCGGCGCCGACGGCTTCGACGAACAGCTGCGCAACGCCACGCCGCTGTCGGAGTTCTTCTTCGCCGAGATGTCGAAGGACGTCAACCTCGCCACGCTCGAAGGCAAGGGCCGCCTCGCCGAACGCGCGCGTCCGACGCTCGAGAAGATTCCCGACGGCGCCTTCCGCGACCTGATGTTCGCGCGCCTCACCGAACTCACCGGCGTGGGCGCGGCGCGCGGCGCGGCCGAAGCCGCCTCGGTGCAGGAACCGCGCCGCACACACGGACCTTCGCACAAGCGCAGCCTGGTACGCACCGCCATCGCCCTGCTGCTGCAGCAGCCGGCGCTGGCGCACACCGTCGAGCCGCCCTGGCTGTTCTCGGCGCTGCGCCAGCCCGGCATCCCGCTGCTGATGGAATTGCTGCAGCTGTGCCGCGAGCGCGGCGACATCACGCCCGGCATGCTGCTCGAGGAATTCGCCGGACGCGAGGAAGCGCCCGCGCTGCACAAGCTGCTGATGCTCGACCTGCTGATTCCCGCCGAACAATTCGCGCACGAATTCGCCGGCGCCATCGCCGGCCTCAACCGGCAGACGCTGAAGCAGCGCGAGGACGAACTCACCGCGCGCGGCCTCGCCAACCTTTCTGCGGACGAGAAGCGCGAACTGCTCGAACTGCAGCGCGAGCGCCGCGCGCTGGCGCCCAACGCCTGACGTCCGCCGTTCCCGCGCAGGCGGGAACCCGGGTGCGAGGCACCTCCCGATGCGCGCACCTGCAAGCCGAAAGCCAGTCCAGGCCTGTAGAAAAGCGTGAACCGATACCCGCTTCGCCGCAGCCGTGCGCCAGCCGCGCACGATCTCGCTATGCTGGAGCTTTCCCGCTTCCGGAACCCTTCGCATGCGTTCCCTGCCACTGTTGATGCTGCTCGCGCTGCTGCCCGCCGCGCAGGCCCAGGACACCGCCGTCGCCACCGCCCCTGCCCCCGTGCAGCGCGAGGAAGCAGGCGTGCGCGTGAGCGAGAACATCCCCGCCATTCCCGCGGAGCTTGTCGCCACGCTGACGCGCTACCAGAACACGCGCGGCGCGAACTTCGGCGGCTGGCTGCCGGATGGCTCCCTCATCATCGGCACGCGTTTCGGCGAGACCAACCAGGCGCACCGCGTCACCACGCCGATGGGCATGCGCGAGCAGCTGACCTTCTTCAAGGAACCGATCAGCAACCTCGCCGCGGCGCCCGGGCGCAACGGCTTCGTCTACGGCCAGGACATCGGCGGCTCGGAATTCTGGCAGCTGTTCTACTACGACCTCGCCACGCGCGAATCGACGCTGCTCACCGACGGCAAGCGCAGCCGCAACGAAGCGCCGCTGTGGTCGCACGATGCCGCGCAGCTGGCCTGGTCGAGCACCGCGCGTAACGGCACCGACACCGACATCTGGGTGCGCGACATGAAGAGCGGCAAGGCGCGCGCCGTCGTCACCGAGGGCGGCACCTGGTACGCCTTCGATTTCTCGCCCGACGGCAAGCGCCTGCTGGTCGGCAAGTACGTGTCGA
>CAMLOR010000080.1 GCA_946481615.1 uncultured Aquimonas sp. | reverse complement strand
CTGCAGGCGCGCCATGCCGAAGGCGGGATGGACAACCCGCGCGAGGACGATTTCGACCGTTTCCTCGCCGCGCCCTGGAGCCCGACGCAGTTCATCGAGCTGCGCCGCGGCGGCGAACTGCTCGCCGTCGCCGTGACCGACGTGCTGCCGCAGGGGCTGTCGGCGGTGTACACCTTCTTCGAGCCGTCATTGCCGGCGCGTAGCCTCGGCACCTACGCGATCCTCAGACAGACCGAACTCACCCGCGCCAGCGGCCTGCCGCACCTGTACCTGGGCTACTGGATCGCGGGCCACCCCAAGATGGACTACAAGGCGCGCTTCCAGCCCCTGCAGGTGTTGGGCGAAAGCGGATGGAGCAGCGAATGGACCGGACGATGCGAGTGACGACTGTTCTTCTCACGCTGCTGCTCGTGCTGCTGCTGGCCGCCTGCGCCAGGCAGCTGGCGCGGCCGGCGGCGGCGCCGACGGTGCGCTTCGCCACCTTCAACGTCTCCTTCTATGGTGAGGATGCGGGCGCCCTGATGCGCCGCTTCGAGGCCGGCGACGACAACGCGCGCAAGGTGGCGGCCGTGATCCAGCACCTGCGGCCCGACGTGCTGCTGCTCAACGAATTCGACTACGTGGAAGGCGGCGCCGCGGCCGACAAGTTCCAGCGCGAGTTCCTGGCGGTGGCGCAGCACGGACAGACGCCGATCGAGTATCCGTACCGCTGGCTGGCACCGGTGAACACGGGCGTGCCGAGCGGCCTGGATCTGAACGGCGACGGCCGCAGCGACGGCCCCGACGATGCCTGGGGCTTCGGCCGCTATCCCGGCCAGTACGGCATGCTGGTGCTGTCGAAATATCCGATCGACGAAGCGGCGGTGCGCACCTTCCAGAAACTGCTGTGGAAGGACGTGCCGGGCGCGCAGCGGCCGGTGAATCCGGATGGCACGCCGTTCTGGGACGATGCGACCTGGGAACGCCTGCGGCTGTCGTCGAAATCGCATTGGGACGTGCCGATCGAAACGCCGCTCGGCACCGTGCATTTCCTCGTCTCGCATCCCACGCCGCCGGTGTTCGACGGCCCGGAAAACCGCAACGGGCGCCGCAACAGCGACGAGATCCGTCTGTGGCGCGAATATCTCGACAGTGGCGACAAGCCCTGGCTGTGCGACGACCAGGGTCGTTGCGGCGGCCTCGCGCCGGACGCGCTGTTCGTGCTCGCGGGCGATCAGAACGCCGATGTCTTCGACGGCGACGGCGACCATGACGCCATGCGTCGCCTGCTCGATCACCCTCGCGTGGATTCCAGCTTCGTACCGCGCGCCGAAGGCGGCGCCGCACGCGCCGCGCAGCATGGCCTGCCACGCCACGGCGACACCCGCGCGCACACCGGCGACTTCGGCCCGAAGGCGGGCACGATGCGGCTGGATTACGTGCTGCCCTCGCGCGGCCTCGTCGCGAAGGACGGCGGCATCTTCTGGCCGGTTTCCCCGCAGGACATCGTTCCCTGGGCCGACGCGTCGGACCATCACCTGGTATGGCTGGATCTGGCGCGCGCATCCCCCTGACGGAGATCCGCCATGTCGTTCCGCACCGCCGTGCTCGCCCTGCCCATCGCCCTGGTGCTGGCCGCGAGCTTCGCCTCGGCCCAGACCGAGCCCGCCACCCCCGCCAACGGGAGCCGCATCGTGGACACGCTGTTGCAGACCAGCAAGCAGGAAAACAAGGGCCTGATGTTCTACGTGGGCGGCCAGACGATCGGCGCCGTCGTCACCGAGATCGGCGACGAATACATCACCGCGAAGAACCGCGAATTCGGCACCATAGTGATCCGCCGCGACCGCATCGACGCGGTGGCGGGCAACTGACATGAAGACGCTCGCCTTTGCACTCGCCGCGCTGCTGCCGCTCGCGGCCTCCGCCCAGCCGAACCCGGCGCCCGCACCGCAGCCGCGCGCGATGGCGCCCGCGCCGGCTTCGCACGGCTACATCGCCCGCCTCGAGAAGATGCTGCGCGAAAGCCTCGACCAGCGCCGCCGCGTGGTGGTGCTGGTCGATTACCAGGAAATCGCCGGCGTGGTCATCGACCTCGGACCGGACTGGGTCGTGCTTTCGAACCAGAAGGATCAGGAGATCCTGCTGCCGACGCGCTCCATCGAGCGCGCCGAATTCCGCTGATCAGGTAGCGGCCGCGCCCGGCGCCACGGTGGAAGGCGCCGGGCCCGCGCCCTCGGCGGCCGGCGTGGCTTCCGCCGGCGCGGCGCGTCCGGCGCGCGAACCGAAGCCGAATTCCTCTTCGCGCCGCACCGAGATCACGAGCTTGATCATCGCGATCGGGATCATCAGCTCCACTTCCATCGTGCGGCCTTCGTTGTCGCGGCCCATCAGTACCGCCTCGAACAGCGAACCGGCCGAATCGACTTCCACCGCCTGCAGGTGCGGGCCGGCATTGCTTTCGAGCAGATAGGGCTTGATGGCGGGACCGAGCGCGTCGATCGCACCCGGATGCAGGAACACGGCGTAGACGTTGCGATCGCTCATCGGAGGCACTCGGCAAAGGGAGGAACGGCATTCTACGCGGCCGCGCCGTCGTGGCATCATCGGCCCATCCCAGGAGGCCCCGTGCGACGGATCGTTGCCGCCATCGTCTTGTTGTCCGCCAGCGCCGCCGCCAGCAGCGCCGAGGAACAGTGGTTCAGCCTGCACCTGGACGGCCGCAAGATCGGCCACATGCACACGCTGCGCTATGCCGAGGGCGACGGGCGCCTGGTCAACGAGCAGTCGCTGTCGCTGCAGCTCGAGCGCAGCGGCGCGGCGCTGTCGATCTCGACGCGCGAGCGCAACTGGGAAACGCCGCAGGGCGTGCCGCTGGCCTTCGAATCGCAGGTCGACACCGCGGGCACCGAGGCGCGCGTCTACGGCGAGATCTTCCCCGACGGCCGGCTGCAATTGCGCACGGAGCAGCAAGGTTCCAGTGCCGAGGAAACGCGCACCTGGCCCGCGGGCGCCCTGATGGCCGAAGGCCAGCGCCTGGCGATGGAAAAGGCCGGTTATCGGCCCGGCACCGAATACCAACTGCTGGCCTGGGATTCCGGCTCGCTCACGGCCATGCCCACGCAGACGCGCATCGGCACGCTGGAACTGGTCGACATCCACGGCCGCCGCGAATCGTTGCTGCCGATCGAGCAGACCGTCGACATGGGCGGGGCCATGACGCACGTGAAGAGCTGGGTCGATCCCGCTACGCACGACCTGCGCCGGCTGCGCCTGCCCGCCATCGGCCTGCAGCTCGAAATGCTGGCCTGCGACCGCGCCTGCGCGCTGGCGCCGGTGCAGCCCACCGACGTGCTGGCGCAGACGGTGGTGGCCGCGCCCGAGCCGCTGCGCCCGCGCGATCTTGAACGCCCGATGCGCTACCAGCTGCGCCTGCTCGCCAGCGATGGTGCCGCGCTCGACACGCCGCCGGGGCAATCGCTCGCGCATCTGGACAAACAGGGCGACGTGGCCCTGATCGTCGATCCGCGCGGCGAAGCCGCCGAACCGCCGCAGCCGGCCGACACCGCGCCCAATCGCTGGCTGCAATCGAAGGACGCCGCGGTCGCCGATCTGGCGAAGCAGGCGACGCAAGGCGCACCCGACGAACGCGCGAAGGCGCAGATGCTCGAGCGCCACGTGCGCAACTTCATCGCCACCAAATCGCTGCGCGTGGGCTACGCCTCGGCCAGCGAGATCGTGAAGAACCGCGAGGGCGATTGCACCGAACATGCCGTGCTGCTGGCGGCGCTGATGCGCGCCAGCGGCATCCCCGCGCGCGTGGCCACCGGCATCGCCTACGCGCCGGCCTACGCGGGCCGGCGCGATGTGTTCGTGCCGCACGCCTGGGTGCACGCCTGGGTCGACGGCGCCTGGCGCGGCTACGACGCCGCGCTGTCGCGCTACGACGCCGGCCACATCGCCTTCGGCGTGGGCGACGGCGATCCGTTCCGCTTCTACGCCGGCATCGAACTGCTGGGCGGCGTGCAGATCCTGGGCGCGGCACGCGCCAGCGCCGCCGAGCTGAAGGCGGCCGCGCAGTGAAGCGGTGGGCGTGGTGCCTGCTGCTCGGCGCGTCGTGCGCGCAGGCGGCGGCCGATCCCGACATCGCGCTGTCGGCGCTGATCACCGACGAGCATCTGGGCGAGATCAGCGGCCTGGCCGCCTCGCGCCGCCATCCGGGCATCTTCTGGGTGCACAACGACGGCGACAACGCACCCGAGCTTTACGCCATCGATGCCGAAGGCGAGCGCCGCGCCACGCTGCGGCTGGAAGGCGTGCGCAACGTCGACTGGGAAGACATCGCGGCCTTCACCCTCGAGGGCCGGCACTACCTGCTGGTGGCCGACGTCGGCGACAACGGCGGCCTGCGTTCGCAGCTCGCGCTGCGCGCCGTCGAGGAACCTTCCACCCTGCGTGACGCCACCGTGCCCGTGGCCTGGACGCAGAATTTCCGCTGGCCGGACGGCGCGCGCGATTGCGAGGCGATGGCGGTGGACGAACGCGACGGCGCGGTCTACCTCGTTTCCAAGAAGCGCGTGCCGCCCGAGCTGTTCCGCGTACCGCTGCAGGCCACCGGCAAGGTCGAGACGGCGCGCCGGCTCGGCACGCTGGGCGGCATCGAACAGCCCACCGACGACGATCTGCGCCGCAATCCGGTCTACGGCCGCTACCGCGCCCAGATCACCGCGGCCGACATTTCGCCCGACGGCTCGCGCTTCGCGGTGCTCAATTACCGCCGCGTCTATCTGTGGCGCCGCGGCCGGGAAGGCTGGAGCCAAGCCGTGACCCGCCCGGCGCGGGTCATCGAATTCCCCTGGACGCCGCAGGCCGAGGCGCTCGGCTTCGATCTCTCCGGCCGCTCGCTCTGGGTCAGCTCCGAGCGCCTGCCGGCCCCGCTGCTGCACCTGCCGCTCGACCCCGCGGCCAATACGGCCGGTCACAACACCGATTGATCTCCGACTTACATTCCGATATCAGAGTGATATCGTTAAGCCACCAGAGGAGACGTCGCCATGAAAGAAGCCCCGACCCGCTCGTTGCCCGGCATTCCGGTGCTGATCGTCCTGATCCTGATCGTGCTTGCCTGCGTGGCGGGCTTCATCGTGGGAGCGCGGGAACAGGAGCCCGCGACGCTGTTCGCCTGCCTGACGGTGGGCGTGCTGGCGATCGTGATCGGCTTCCCGGGCTTCTACATGATCGAGCCCAACCAGGCCGCCGTGCTCAGCCTGTTCGGCAAGTACGTGGGCACCGTGAAGGACAACGGCCTGCGCTGGAACAACCCGTTCTACTCGGCCAAGAAGGTCAGCTTGCGCGTGCGCAACTTCGAGAGCAGCAAGCTCAAGGTCAACGAACTGGACGGCAGCCCGATCGAGATCGGCGCGGTGGTGGTGTGGCAGGTGGTGGATTCGGCCGAGGCCGTGTTCAACGTCGACAGCTACGAGAGCTACGTGCACATCCAGAGCGAGGCCGCGCTGCGCGCCATGGCCACGAGCTATCCCTACGACCAGCACGAGGACGGCCAGATCGCGCTGCGCAGCCACGGCGCGGAGATCAGCAAGCACCTGCAGGAAGAAATCCAGGAACGCCTGGCCGCGGCCGGCGTGCGCGTGATCGAGGCGCGCATCAGCCACCTGGCCTACGCCTCTGAGATCGCGCAGGCCATGCTGCAGCGCCAGCAGGCCAACGCCGTGGTGGCGGCGCGCACGCGCATCGTCTACGGCGCCGTCAGCATGGTGCAGATGGCCCTCGACGAACTGAAGAAAGCCGGCGTCGTGGAACTGGACGAAGAGCGCAAGGCCGCGATGGTGAGCAACCTGCTCGTGGTGCTGTGCTCGGACCGCGCCACCCAGCCGGTGGTGAACACGGGCTCGATTTACTGAGCCGTGAACGAGAAGAAAGCCTACCCCCTGCGCATCAACGCGCAGGTGTTGGCCGCCATGCAGCGCTGGTCGGACGACGAACTGCGCTCGCTCAACGCGCAGATCGAGTACGTGCTGCGCGATGCCCTGCGCAAGGCGGGGCGGCTCGGCGACACCGCGCCGCCCCCGGAACGGGAGCCCGAATGAACCACGAACGCTGGGAACACAAAGTCGTCAGTCTCTCCCTGGGGTTGCGCCTGCTGCGCTCGACCTGGACCGAACACGTCACCGAAGCGATGAACCGCGAAGGCATGCAGGGCTGGCAACTGGTCACCGCGCAGCTGATGGGCATGCAGATGACGCTGTTCTTCAAGCGGCCGCGGTGAGGCGGCGCATGCACGCCGGCATGCCGATCGATCGGAGTTCGTCAGGCCTGCAGGCCGGATGATCGCGCGCGCTGCGGCACTGTTGTTGCTCCTGGTGTCGCACGCTGCATCGGGCGCGTCGGCCGCCGCCGACTTGCGCACGGCCATGGCGGTGCAGCTCGCCGAACAGGAACTCCAGGGCGCCGTGTGGTCGACGCTGGCTCCGGATGGCACCGTCGCCGCAGACGCTGCCGGCGTCAAGGATTCCCGCAGCGGCGTGACGTTGCGCGCCGACGATCGCGTGCATGTGGGTTCGATCGCCAAATCGCTGCTCGCCACCGGCGTGCTGCGCCTCGTCAGCGAGCGGCGGCTCGCGCTCGATACGCCGGTTTCCGACGTGTTGCCATCGATCGCGTTCGACAATCCCTGGACGGCGAGCGATCCGATCCGCATCCGGCATCTGCTGGACCACACCGCGGGCCTGGACGACGCGCGGCTCGCACAGATCTTCAGCCTGGAGCCGACGGCCGACACGCCGCTGGCGGCGGCCTTCCGCGCGGTGCTGCCGCTGCGCGTGCGCAGCCGGCCGGGCAGCCGGCATTCCTATTCGAACATGGGTTACACGCTGCTCGGCATGACGATCGAGGCGGTGACGGGCGAGCGCTACGAAACCTGGCTCGATGCCCACCTGCTGCAACCGCTCGGCATGCACGAGAGCACCTTCGGCTACACCACGCAGGCCACCGATCCGCGCCTGGCGATGGGCCATTTCGAGAACGGCGTGGCGCAGGCGGCGGTACCGACGTATCTGCGGCCGGCGACGCAGTTCGCGACCACGGCCTCCGACATGGGCCGGTTCGCGCGCTTCCTGATGAGCGATGGCCGCATCGACGGCGTGCCCTTCATCGATGCCGCGCTGCTGCGGGCCATGGGCCGCCCCGAGGGAACCGAAGCTTCGGACGCCGGCCTGCACGTGGGCTACGGCCTGGGCCTTGCGACACGCGACCGGCACGGCGCGGTGGGGCGATGCCACGGCGGCAGCACGGTGGGTTATCGCGCCATGCTGTGCCTGTTCCCGGCATCGCAACGCGCGTTCTTCATCGCCGTGAACGCGGATGCCGAAACCGCGGACTACGGCCGCTTCGACCGGATCCTGATCGATGCCTTGCAATTGCCCGCGGCGGAGCCGGCCCTCGCCAGCGGACCGGCGTCCGATGCCGATGCGTGGAGCGGCTACTACATTCCTGCGCCGAACCGTTTCGCGAGTTTCGAATGGCTGGACACCACGTTCGGTTTCGCGCGTCTGCACCGCGATGCGGCCGGTCTGCATTTCACGCCGTTGCAGTCGGGCGACGTGCTGCTGCAGCCGGTCGCTCGTCATCTCTACCGCGCATCCGACCGCATCATGGCCTCGCATGTGTTGCTGACGACGCGCGACGGCACGCGCGCGATCGGCACCGGTCTGCAGACCTACGAACAGGTTTCGCCCTGGAAACTGGTTGCGCTCTGGATCAGCCTGATCGCAGGCCTGCTGGGCGCGCTATGGCTGCTGCTCGCCGGCCTCGTCCGCCTCGTGCGCAAGCCGCGGGCCGTGCGGTCGCATCCGGCGTTCCTGCCGTTCCTCGGCATCGCGGTGCTGGCCTTGCCGTTGCCGTTCTTCTTCCGGCAATCCTTCCTGCAGCTCGGCGATCCGACGTTGGCCAGCGTCCTGCTGGCGTCGGTGACGCTGCTGTTGCCGATCACGATGATCGCCGGACTTTCGTTGGCCGTGCGCCAACGGTGCAGGCCGCTCGCGACGGCAGCCGACGCGATGGCCATGCTCGCCGTGCTGCAATTCACGATGGTGCTGGCATGGTGGGGCCTGCTGCCGCTGCGCCTTTGGGCGTGACATCATCGGCACGCATCACCCAGGAGGCTTTCCCATGGAAACCACACTGCATCGCGGTCGCCTCATCGACCATCTGCAACTCGTGGTGCGCGATCTCGACGCCAGCAAGCGCTTCTACGGCGCGGTGCTCGAGGTCCTCGGCGTGCCATTGGGCGGCGAAGGCGACGGATTTTTCTGGGCCGACGAGTTCGTCGTCTCCACGGCTTCGAGCGAAGCGGCGGAAGGCAAGCTCACCGGCCGCTGCCATTTCGCCTTCCAGGCCAAGGATCGGGCCACGGTAGAGGCCTTCCACCGCGTGGCGCTCGCGCACGGCGGGAAAGACCACGGCGCGCCGGGCGAGCGCTCCTATCATCCGGGCTATTACGCGGCTTTCGTGCTCGACCCGGACGGCAACAACGTCGAAGCCGTGTACCACGGCGAGGCGCAGCGCAGCGCGGACTCGGTGTCGATCACGTTCTGAAACCACGCATGCATCCACGCGACTGGCGTCTGCTGAACTCGTCGAGCCTCGAAGCCCTGCCGGCCGCGCTGGCGCGGGCGCGCGGCAACGCGACGGCGCGCCTGCTGGCGCAGGGCGAATGGCTGGTGCGGCGCAAGGCCGACGGACGCTTCCTTGCAGTGCGGCGCGGCGACGTGCTGCACGAACTGCAGCGCGGTGCACTGCGGCCCGAACACGAAGCGGACTTGCAGGAACTGGCAGCGCCCGGCGCGCCGCCGCGTCCGCTCGACGGATTGTCGGAACGCCTGCGGGCGCTGGGTCTGGACCCGGCCTACGGCGAACGCACCGGCCTCGCCCTGCAAGCCGAACCCGCCTCGCTGGCGTTCGCGGGATTCGATCGCTATCGACGGCCGTTGTGGCTCACGGACGAGGCCGCGCACGCCTGGCAGCGCATGCGCGACGCGGCGCGCGGCGACGAGGTGCTGCTGGAGGCGATCTCGGGCTACCGCAGCCACGACTATCAACTCGGCATTTTCCGCCGCAAACTCGCGCGCGGGCTGACGGTGGACGAGATCCTCGCGGTGAACGCCGCACCGGGCTACAGCGAGCACCACAGCGGCGAGGCGCTCGACGTCGGCATGCCGGGCGAGCCGCCGGCCGAAGAATCCTTCGAGCGCACGCCGGCCTTCGAGTGGCTGCAAGCGCGCGCCGGCGGGTTCGGCTTCAGGCTCAGTTATCCGCGCGGCAATCGCCACGGCATCGTCTACGAGCCCTGGCACTGGTGCCACCGCGCGGGCTACTAGCGGCCCACGCGCTCCCGCAAGGCGCGCAGGCGCACGAGATCCGGCGCGTCGGGCATCAGGCCGTCTTCGAGCACCGCGGCGGCGCGCCGCGACCAGCGCCGCGCGGCGTCCCGGTGGCCGGCGCTTTCCTCGAGTTCAGCGCGCTGCAGCAGCACCAGCCCGGTGCCGGGCCAGCGCTCGCCGCGCGATCCGGTGGCGATGTCGAGCGCACTTGCGAGCAGTTCGCGGGCGGCGCCGGGTTGGCCGGCGGCTTCTTGCAGCGCGGCGCGGATGCGCAGCGCGAAGGCCCAGCGATGCCCGGCGGCGCCGCCCAGATCGGGCAGGGTGGCTTCGAGTTCGTCGAGCAGGCGCGCCGCCTGCGCGGCTTCGCCGAAGCGCCGGTGCCATTCGGCCAGATGCAGGCGCTGGCGCGCAGCCTGCAGGCGATAGCGCGGATCGTCGATCGCAGGTACCGGCTGCGAGAGCCAGAAAAACGATTCGGATTCCTCGCCGGCCAGCAACAGCATGCGGCCGAGGTTCTGCCGGTAGCGCACCACCAGCAGTTCCTGGCCTTCCGGTGCGCGCTGCGCGATGGCGAGCGCTTCGCGCAGCAGCGGCAGCCCGCGCGAGGGCACGCCGAGTTCCTCGTACAGCTCGCCCAGGTTGTTGAGATGTTCGGCCAGCGCCGGATCGTCGTCGGCCAGCGACCGCCGCCCGGCTTCGAGCGCGGCGCCGAACTGCGCCGCCGCTTCCAGGCTGCGTCCCTGCTCGTAGCGCACCTGGCCCAGGGCATTGTGCACGCTCGCGATCAGCCAGCTGTCCTCGGCCAGCACCGCGCGGCGGTGCTGCAGCACGTCGTCGAGCACCTGCGCGGCCGCCTCGCCTTCGCCGGACTCGCGCAGCACCATGGCCTGGATCGTGAGCGCGTTGAGCAGCACCGGATCGTCGGCCCGCAGCGCCTTGCGCAGGCGCGCGACCGGCGCGTCGAGCAGCGCGCGCGCCGCGGCCGGACGGTCCGCGAGCGCGTGCAGCTCGGCAAGATAGAGCTCGATCTCGCTCGGGACCGCGTGTCCTGCGCCGAGCGCGTCCCGGCTCGCCAGCAGCGCGCGGCGCAGCGTGGCCTCGCCTTCCTCGAAGCGGCGCTGGCGCGATTGCATCAGGCCAAGGCGCGCCGTGGTCATCGCGTAGGCGGCCGGATCGTCCTGCGCCTTCATCAGCGCCAGCGCCTGCGCGTACAGCGCTTCGGCTTCGGCGTAACGCGAGCGGTGGTCGAGTGCGCTGGCCAGTTGCAGCCGCACCGCGGCGCGCTCGGCGGCCGGTGCGTGCGCCTGTTCCAGCATTTGCAGCGTGCTTTGCAGCAGCGCGCTGGCCTGTTCCGGCCGGCCCAGGCGGCGCGCGATCTCGCCCAGGGTGCCGGCGAGCCGTGCGCGCGTGTGGGGCGGCAGGTCGTCGCGCACCTGCAGGTGCTGCGCGCCGAATTCGATCAGGTCGGCGGCGTCGAGCGGCTGTTGCCCGGCTTGCGGATCGGCGCGGCGGAACAGATCGAGCAGGAACCCGCTCACCGTTTCGGCTTCGCGTGCCAGACGTTCGGCGCGGTCGCGCTGTTCGGCCAGGCGCCAGGCGAAGAAGGCCAGCGTCGCGGCCAGCGCCAGCACCAGCACGGTTTCTGCCGGCCGCCGGCGCACCAGCTTGCGCAGCACGTAGGCCGGGCTCTGCCGCGCCGCGGCCACCGGCCGGCCTTCCAGCCAGCGGCGCAGATCGTCGACCAGCGCTTGCGCGCTCGGATAGCGCTCGCCCGGATCGAAGGCGCAGGCGCGCTGCACGATGGCGTCGAGATCGCCGCGCAACACGGCGCGGCGCGCCGGCGGCGCGTGTTCGCTCGGCTTCGGGAAGGCGCCCCGGCTGCGCTCGGGCGCGAAGCCGGTGAAGAGCTCGAACAGCAGCACGCCGAGGCCGTAGACGTCGCTGGCCGTGCTGACCGCCTCGCCGCGCAGCTGTTCGGGGCTGGCGTAGGCGGGCGTCAGCCAGGGCTGGGTGTCGCGCGCGCGGCCCTTCTGCAGGATCTTGGCGATGCCGAAATCGAGCAGCACCGGCCGGCCGTCCTCGCGCAGCAGGATGTTGGCCGGCTTGATGTCGCGATGCACGATGAGGTGCTGGTGCGCGTAGTGCACGGCCTCGGCGATCTCGGCCAGGGTGCGCACGCGCATCTCGATGTCGTACTGGCGCTCGTCGCAGGCGCGGTCGAGCCGCTCGCCCTGCACATGTTCCATCACGAGATAGGGATGGCCGTCGGCGGTCTCGCCGCCGTCGAGCAGGCGCGCGATGTTGGGATGATGCAGGGTGGCGAGCAACTGCCGCTCGCGCCGCAGCTGTTCGCCGGCGCGCCGCGCATCCATGCCCGAGATCAGCTTGATCGCGACCCGCAGTTCGAAGCGCTCGTCGTCGCGGTGCGCGAGATACACCACGCCGTTGCCGCCGCGGCCGATCTCGGCCTCCACGCGCCAGGGCCCGAGGCGCTGGCCCGGTTTCAGGGCCGGTGCGGCGTCGCGGAACACCGCGCCGATGCGCCCGAGCAACTCGTTGTCGTCGACCTCGCCGCTCGCCAGCATGGCGGCGAGCGTGTCGCGCAGGGACGCGTCGGCGATACCCTGCAGCCAGCGCTCGCGTTCGGACGGCGGCAGCGCCGCGCCGCGCCAGAACAGGTCTTCCAGTTGCTGCAGATCTTCGGTGCCCACGGCCCTCTCAGGCACGGTCGGCGTACGCTCCGGCCACGCTCGACCCTAGCACTTTTCCAGGCTCGGGAATGCTGCCCGGTATGTGAATTCCGATGGCGGCGCGCCGGGACCTCAGGCGCGGCCGGCGAACTCCCCCGTCACCGTGCTGACCAGCACTTTCTCGCCGTTGGAGATGTACTCCGGCACCTGGATTTCGATGCCGGTGTTGAGCTTCGCGGGCTTCGGCCGCTTCGTGGCCGTGCCGCCCTTGAGTTCGGGCGGCGTGTCGACGACTTCCAGCGTCACGGTCTGCGGCAGCTGCAGCGCCACCGGTTGCTCGTCGATCAGCTGCACGAAGCAGCCGGCAAGCCCCTCGGTGATGTAGCCGGCGTTGTCGCCGATGGCATCGGCACCGAGCAGGTACTGCGTGTAGTCCTCGTCGTCCATGAAGACATAGTTCTCGCCGTCCATGTACGAGAAGGTGGCGTTGCGACGCACCAGATCGACTTCCTTCAGATCGTCGTCGGCGCGCAGCGAGAGATCGTACTTCGAGCCACCGGGCACGCTGTACATCGTGAAGCGGAAGGTGACGTTGCCGCCGCGCGCGGTGGGCGCGCTGCGTTCGACGTCGCGCACCTGGTAGACGGTGTTGTTGTATTCGACGACGTTGCCGCGCTTGATGTCGGAAGCTTTCATGCGTGTTCGATCACTTGGGGGCCAGGCGCACCGCGCCGTCGAGGCGGATGGTTTCGCCGTTGAGATAGCGGTTGGAAAGGATGTAGGCGACGAGGTCGGCGAATTCTTCCGGCCGGCCCAGGCGCGAAGGGTAGGGGATCGAGGCCGACAGCGACTGCTGCACGGACTCGGGCATGGTGTCGACCATCGGCGTCCAGAA
>CAMLOR010000079.1 GCA_946481615.1 uncultured Aquimonas sp. | reverse complement strand
CTCTCTCGCCCACCCATCCCACCCGTTCACGGTGAGCCTGTCGAACCGCCGCCCCAGTCCCGCGCGGCTTTCCCGCAGCCATACCACCCCGCGACCCCACACCACCCGCTCCGCTAGACTCGATCCAGTTCCTCCGGCGCACGCCATGAACGACGCTTCCGCCCCTCACGAACTCACCCGCCTCCTGCGCGCCTGGCAGGATGGCGACGCCGGTGCGCGCGAGCGCCTGATGTCGCTCGTGTACGACCGCATCCGCGCCATCGCGGCGCAATCCCTGCAGCGGCAGACGGGCTCCACACTCACGCCCACCGAACTGGCGCACGAGGCGCTGGTGCGCCTGCTCGGTTCGGACGTCGCATGGGAAGACCGCCGTCATTTCTTCCACGTCGTGGCCCAGGCCACGCGCCAGGTGCTCGTGGATCGCGCACGCAAGCGGCTTGCCGACAAGCGCGGGGCGGGCGATGAGGCGCTCCCGCTGAGCCAGGCCGAGCACGTCGGCGAGGAACGCGACGAAGAACTCGTGCGTGTCGACGACGCGCTCTCCGCGCTGGGCGCGAACGACGCCCGCCAGGCGCGCATCGTGGAGCTGACCTATTTCGGCGGCTTCTCCAACGAAGAAGTGGCGCAGGCGCTGGAGACTTCCGTGAGCACCGTTGAACGCGATCTGCGATTCGCGCGCGCCTGGCTGAAGGATGCGCTGAGCGCATGAGCGCAGCACCGCCGCCCGGCGGGCATCAACGCCTGGCGGCGCTGTTCGCGCGGCTGGTCGAATTGCCCTCGGCCGCGCGCGAAGCCGAACTGAACTCGCTCGATGCCGAAACGCGTGTAGCCCTCGAACGCTTGCTGCAGGCCGATGCGACGCAGGGCGACCCACTCGCGCACGCCGTGGCCTACGCCGCCGACGCGATGGCACACGATGCAGCCCGCGTTCTCGGCGATCCGCGGCACGATTCGCACGCCACGCCACACCCTCACACAACCCTCGGCGCACGCCTCGGCCCCTGGCGCGTGCTGCGCGAACTCGGCGCCGGCGGCATGGGTTCCGTGCTGCTCGCCGAGCGCGCCGACGGCGGCTTCGAGCAACACGTCGCGATCAAGCTGATCCGTGGCTTCCCCACCGAAGACGGCAAGCGCCGCCTGCGCCAGGAACGCCAGATCCTCGCGCAGCTCGATCATCCCTACATCGCGCACCTGCTCGACGGCGGCGAGACGGACGACGGCCAGCCCTACGTCGTGATGGAGTACGTCGACGGCGTGCCGCTGCTCGACCACGTGGCCCGCGCGCACCTCAACCTGCGTGCACGGCTGGCATTGTTCGACCGCGTCGCCGCCGCCGTGCAGCACGCGCACGAACGCCTCGTCATCCATCGCGATCTCAAGCCCGGCAACGTGCTGGTGCGCGCCGACGGCGAACCGCGGCTGCTCGATTTCGGCGTCGCCAAGCTGGTCGATCTGAGCGCATCGAACGATCCACGCCAGACCTCGACGCGCGTCTGGACGCCGGGCTACGCCAGCCCGGAGCAGAAATCGGGTGGCGCCATCACGACGGCCTCCGACGTCTACGCGCTCGGCATCGTGCTGCGCGAGATGCTGACGGGCGAACGCACTGTCGGTGAACGCAGCGGCGGAGCGCGGGAAGAACGCACGGACGGGCAAAACGAAGGCGCACCCCCGGGATTCGCCCCCGTTCCGATCGATGCCGACCTGCGCGGCATCCTCGCCAAAGCCACCGACGAGGCGCCGTCGCAGCGCTACCCCACCGTTGAAGCCATGCGCGCCGACGTGCAGCGCTGGATCGACGGCCGCCCGGTGCGCGCGGCGCCGGACACCACGGCCTACCGGCTGCGCAAATTCATCGGCCGTCACCGTTTGGGCGCCGCCGTGGTGACGCTCGCACTGCTCGCCACCGGCGCCTTCGTCTGGCAACTCGCGCGCGAACGCGAGCGTGCCCTCGCGGCCGAAGCGCGCGCCACCGCCGCGCAGCACGCCGCCGAGCGCGACGCCGCCACCGCCCGCTCCGCGCTGGGCTTCCTCACCGATGCCCTGAACGCCGCGATGCCGGAGCAGGCGATGCGCGCCGAAGTCAGCGTGCGCGATCTGCTCGACCACGCCCGCGCCCAACTCGACGAGCACGCCGAACCGCGCCTCCGCCAGCCCGTGCAGCGCCTGCTCGGTCACCTCTATTTCTCGCTGGGCGAACCGCGCATCGCGGCCCAGCTGTTCGCCGACGGCCTCGCGGGCGTCGAAGCGCACGAACGCGGCGAAGCACTCGCACTGGCGAACGATTACGACGGCTACGGCTCCGCGCTCGGCTCGCTGGAACGCGCCGCCGAAAGCGTGACCGCGGCGCAACGCGGTGCCGCCCTGCGCGAGCGTTTCGCGCCGGACGACCCCGAACAACGACTGCGCTCGCTCGACCAGCTCGGCTTCGCCTACTACCGCACGCAGGACTACGCGCAAGCGGAAGCCTCGTGGACGCAGGTGATCGACCTCGCCGCGAAACTGCCCAAGCCACCGCTCGACATCGTCACCAACTCCTACCAGGGCCTCGGCAGCCTGCTGATCTTCAACGGCGAGCCGCAACGCGCGCTGGCGGTGGCCGATGCCGGCCTCGCTTTCGTCGCGCGACATCTGCCCGACGAATCGCCGCTGCGCGTGAACCTGATGCGGGCACGCGGCGAAGCGCTTTCGGCCATGGGCCGCGCCACCGAAGCCGAAACGGAGCTGCGCGCCGCGATCGCTTTGCAGGAGCGCAGCGTCGGGCCGCGCGGCGTGCGCCTCGGGTCGCTTTACAACGGTCTGGGCCTGGCGCTCAACGATCTCGGACGCTATCGCGAGGCCATCGAAGCGCTCGAAAAAGCGCAGACGTTGCAGGTGCAGGCCGGCAGCGCACCGATGGAAGACGCCATCGGCCTCTCCAACCTGGCGGCGGTGATGGAAAGCGCGGGCGATTATCCCAACGCACTGGCCCACTTCGAGCGCGCACTGGCCTCGTGGGAAAGCGGCGGCACCGATCCGGACACGCTCGGCCGCCGCATGCTCGAACGCAACCACGCACGCACGCTGGGCCTCGCGGGCGAACACGCGCGCGCGGCCGAACGCCTGACGCACCTGCGCCAGCGCGCCCGCGAACTCGATGGCGAAGACTCGGCCGAATACGCCATGACGACCTGGCAACTCGCCGTGCTGGCCAAATACCAGCGCGACCCGCTCCGCGGCCGCGAACTGCTGCAAGAAGCACGCACGCGCTTCGCCAAACTGCTGCCGGAAGACCATCCACTGTTTGCACACGCACGCCGCACGCAGGCCACGTTCGCACTGCTGGAAGGCAACCTCGCCGAAGCCGAACGCGAACAACGCGCCGCCGTGGCCGTGTTCGAAGGCGCCGGCGTGCTGCCCGTGGACCTCGCCATCGCGCGCGCCGAACTCGCCGCCGTGCTGGAGCGGCGCGGCGCCCGCGCCGAGGCCCGCACACTGCTCGACGCGGCCCTCCCCGTGCTGCGCGACCGCCTGCTGCCCGCCGAGGTGTGCCGCGCCGCGGCCGAGCGCCTGGCGGAACGGCTTGGCCGCCCCGCGGAGGCGTGAAGGTTTCGCCACCGGAAGCGCGTACTGGAAAGCACCCCTGCCCCGGAGTGCTTCCATGCTGCAGCCGCGAACCGTGTCCGCCCCCTGCCTCCTCGCGCTGGCGATCGGCGCCCTGTGCGGCGCCTCGCCCGCGCGCGCGGCCTTTTTGTTCGGGCGGCTGATGCCCGATCCGCCGGCGATCGAAACCGACAACACCTCCGACGAGGTGGACGTGTCGGCCGACGGCCGCACCCTCGCCATCACCACGCTGGCCAGCAACTGGGCCGCGGATGCGAGCGGACCGAACAGCAAGATCATTGCCATCGATCTCGATACCGACCAGATCGAACACGTTTCCGAAACGACGGCCGGCGCGGCGATTTCCGGCATCGAACCCGCGGTTTCGCGCGATGGCCGCTATGTCGCCTTCCGCAACAACGGCGGCGCGCTCGACGTGGGCGTGCCCACCTCGGGCTGGCAAGTGGTGCGCAAGGACCGCCTCACCGGCGAACTGCGCCTGGTGAGCGCCTCGGCGGGCGGCGTGGCCTCCGATCGCGAATCGCGCGACCCGTCCATCTCCGACGACGGCCGCTACGTCGCCTTCCGCTCCGGAGCCTTCAACCTCGGCTTCGCCAACACCAACAACGCCTACTACCAGGTCTACGTGAAGGACATGACGACCGGCGCCATCGAAGTGGCCTCGCACACCACCGCCGGCCAGCCGCCCGACATCGTCAACGGCATGACCGCGCATGCGCTCTCCGGCGACGGCCGCCTCGTGGTGTTCTCCAACAATGCCGAAGACATGGTGCCCGGCTTCGACAATTCCGGCGGCAGCGTGCACGTGTACGCGCGCGACCTGTTCGCCGACACCACCGAACTCGTCACCCGCAACAGCGCCGGCGAACCGGCCGACCGCGGCTCGGATTTCGCGGCGATCTCGCCCTCCGGCCGCTTCGTCTCGTTCCGCTCCTACGCCTTCAACCTCGGCGGCACCGCGGACACCAACAGCGGCGTCTACGTGCGCGACCGCGTGCTCGGCACCACCACGCCCGTGCCGCGCCCCACCGTCGCCGGCCAACTCGCCAACAGCTGCCGCGAATCGGATGTCTCCGACGCCGGCACCGTGCTCGTCACCTGCTACTTCCCCACGCCGGTGCGCGACCAGGTGCTCCTGCACATCCCCGGCACCACCGGCACGCCCTTCCTCATCAGCAGCAACAGCAACGACGTCCCCGGCGACGGCCCCTCCGGCGCCTCGGTGGCGATGGACGGCAGCGGCCTCTCGATGGCCTTCGACTCGCTCGCCACCAACCTGGTGCCGGACGACGGCAACGAGCGCGCCGACATTTTCGCGCTGGTGGACGACAGTGTGTTGTACGGGATCTTTTCGGATGGGTTCGAGGACTGACCGGCGAACAACACGCCGCCAAGCCCGGTTGCTAGTCGCGTCGCCACCCCGCCGCGACCAGCATCATGACGAGGCTCATGCCGACGAGCGCGGGGAGGGACAGAGCGGGAATCTTCCGGGCCGACCCGGAAGACGCCTGCACCGAGACGACGAACTCTTCGAGGATCTGACAGATCGTGTTGCCTTCGTCATCGATCCCTCCGCACGCAGAAAAGCTGAAGGTGTAGACGCCCGCTGGCAACGCCCCGAGGTGATAAACGCGTGTATCTGCCGGCACCGACTCGCAGCCATCGCTGTCCGGAATGGAGATATGGACGGTGTCGCCTTGCAGGCTCCAGATCAATTCTTCGTCGAGCGGGACACAATGGTTATCGGGCGCCGCGATCGTCACCGTGATGTCGCTTCCCGGCGGTGCCGGATTGGGCGCAATGGTGAAGACGTAGTCGAACACGTTGTCGGCAGTGGCCACGCGCATGGCGGCCAGCAACAGGAGTGCGAAGAGCGTTCTCATGGTCGCTCGCATGGCGAGAGGTGCGCGCTGCGTTTGTGCTTCCACGCCTGCTAACGCTTCACGCCGGCGCCAGCGCCGAAGCAGGCGACTAGCGAACCCAAGGCGAGAAGCACCATGGTGGAAAGCGTCGGAATCCTGGTTCTCTGAGCCGCCACGCCCAGCACCGTCACCGGCACGTCTTCGATCGTGCTGCAGGCCTCTTGGCCCGTATCGGCATCGAGTCCTGCGCAAGAGTAGAAGTTGAAAATGTAGTCGCCAGGCGCCATTGCCGCGAGGGTATAGCTGCGTGTTTCGAGCGGAACCATTTCGCATCCATCACTGGACGGAATCCAGAGATGGACCACGCCATCAACGGGTTGCGATGGTTCCATCGTCTCCGGCAGCGGCTTGCACTGGAGTTCGGTCGTCTCGATGGTGACGCCGATTGCGCTGCCGGCCGGAACGGGATTCGGAAGGACGGTGATGACATACCCATGCGGGTTCGCTGCACCGGCCATTCCAGAAGCAATCAGCAACAGGATCGCAATGAGAGTTCGCATCGGTCACTCCGCTTCAGTGGGCGCGCAAATCGCTTCTTCCGGTGGGTCGGCCACACCGCCGTCCGGCGCTCCAGGCAGGCCTGCCAGCGTCAATGCAGCGAAATCGTCGTGGTCCGTGAGCGTGGTGAGGATTCCGCCGCACTCGATAGTCTGCTGCGTTGTCGGATTCATGCCGTAGTAGGGATTGAGATCCTTGGCCGTGTCCGTCAGCAATCCGCCGTCCTGTGTGTTCCAGTTGATGGCTATGCCACCGCACACGCCAACGGTTTCGTCCAGATGGTTTTCGTCGAGCGGCATGCGCGCTCCGATGGAATAGTTCATCAGCCCGTCGCCACCCCCCGCGCAGTTGGTGTCGATGCCGGCCATCTGGTACAGGTAGTTCATCACCGAGTTGTAGTTCGGCTTGTTGTTGCAATCGACATTGCCGCCATGGCGCAGACCGAAGTTGTGCCCGAGTTCGTGCATCAGCGTGTTGCGAATCCGGGGCTGCGACGGATTGCAGCGGAGCGTGACGAGCAGATCGTCGCCGACGATCTCCGCGACCCCGCTGCTCGACGGCTTGGTCGTGTAGACGTGGGTGTGGATGACGTAGTGGAAGTAGCCCAGTCGATTCGGCGCGAAGTTCATCGTTTTGTAGCCCTGGAAATCTGCTCCCAGCTTCCCGATGATCGTCGCGTTCGCAATGTCCACGAAGTTGCCGCCGTTGAAGACACCGCCCTGCCCGATGTCCTGAATCAGGTTGATGCCCATCGTCCCGTCGTGGTTCGGCACCGGCATCGCCGCGAATGCGATGCGCAAGGCCTCGAGCGTGCTGGCATCCGGCTTGTGTGAGTGGAACGAACACTGCCCCGGGTCGACGTTGTCGTCCTGCCAGTCGTGCTCCAGAAGAATGTCTTTGCGCCGGGGATTCACACCGAACGCAGGCAGGTCCAGACCATCCGCGGTGCCTAAGACCTCGTCGCCGTCGCTCAATCCGTCGTCGTCGGTATCCGGATCTTCCCGATCGAGGTTCCGCATCGTCTCCTGACAATCCGGCAACCGATCAAGATCCTGGTCAACGAAGCACGAATCCTCGAACCCATCGCCGAACACCGGCTCGGCCTCCACGCCCCCGCACGGCACCAGCAACGCCAACACCCATCCCGCATATCGATGCGTCATCTGCGCTCCCCAGGGCTCGATGTGATCCCGGCGCCTCGCAACAGGCGCCCACGGGATCAACGAGGGGAGCGAATGAAACGCACCGTTTCAGCACCAGCGAAATCGAACCATAGATCGCCGACAGACGGCGCTAGTCGCGGCTAGCCTGCTCGATTGCCCCATCCGCCAGGTTCACGCCCAACTCGGCGAGCGAGCCAAGCTCGAACAGGAACGCCCGCCCGGCGACCGCATTCGGCCGCGCCGAATCGATGGCCTTGCGCATCGCCCAGAACACGCTCCGCAACTGCTCCACGAGAGCGGCATCGACGGACAACGAATCAACCGAATGCGACATCGCAACCTCCACGGAAAGGGTGGCGAACGGTGCGCGGTTGACAGACCGATCCCGAGGACGGCGAGCCTTTCGGCTCCCGCGCACCGCCGCCGCAGAAGCGGAGGCGCGCGGCCGCGGGCCGGGTTCGGGCAGAAAAAGCGCCGAACGTCGGTTGCGGGCGCTGATGCGCTCGGGATCAATCGGGCTGTCACCCCCGCCTGCGGAATTTGCCGCAGACCCATATCGTAGCTTCCAGCCTCCACGATGTTCAATGCGCGACGACCCACAGCTAGGAATTTTTCACCTTCCTAGCTGGCTCGCTTTCGGCTACTTTTTTCACAAAGCAATACGCGACCGATGGAGCCACACGCATGCGAACAGTCAGTTTGGTACGAGTCTTGGCTTGCTTCCCCAGCGACGTGCGCGAAGAAGCCGAGCTTCTCGACAGCATCTGCGATGAGCTCAATCGAATCTTGGGTCCAACTCACGCACTCAATTTGCAAGTTGTCCGATGGGATAGGGACGTCCGCGCCGGATCAGCGCGCGATGGGCAGACGTTTGTAAACGAACAACTCAATGACGATTTTGACATCTTGGTCGGCGTCTTCTGGCAGCGAATCGGCACACCAACCCCGCGAGCAATGTCGGGTTCGGCCGAAGAAATTGAAAGAGCGCTGGAAAGAGCCAACCGATCAGGCGGCCTCCCCCTTGTAATGATCTATTTCAAAGGCGCGTTGGTTGATCCGACGCGCCTGGATTTGCAGCAACTCGGCGCCCTCAAGGAGTTCAAACGTAACCTAGAGCATAGGGGCGTAGTTACAAAATCATTCATCGACGGCACGGCTTTTGAATCTCTTTTGCGGATCGACTTAGCGCACGCAGCAAATGATGTCGTAACACTGACGAAAACGTCGAAAGCGCCGCCTCAAACGACGAGCACGCCCCCCCACGATGAAGACGATGACGATGTGCCTGGCTTTCTCGACTTGCTCGACACATACGAGGAGGCAATGCAGCGCTCCCACGAATTGATGGCCGAACAAACCAAAGCGATTGACTACTTGAGTGAAGCCGGCGTATTTGATGCCGAGCAGATTCGTAAAGCCACAGCAAGCCGTGACCGGCGCGCAATGAGAGAAATACTTGAGCGGTCTGCAGCTGTTTGGAACGATTACTCTGCTAAGTCAGACGAGCGCGTAGCCAAACTTGATAAAGTCACCGATGACGCTTTTGGCGCACTGTCCAGCGGCTTGGCGCTCGGCGACCCCGCATCGACTGAAGCTCGATCCAGTTTGCGTGACTCACTGATCAGGCTCGCTGAAACTCTCAATCGATCTGCAGCATCGGCCAAGTCGTTCAGAGACACGATATCGCGTTTTCCAAGAGTAACGTCGGAGCTAAATCGTGCAAAGTCGCGATTGATGAAGTCTCTTGATAAGTGGACATTCTCGTTCGAGAACCGCGCGAAGTTGGCTCGAACAATAGCCGAGTCCCTGGGGTCCGGCCGCGAAAGCGATGGGAACTAAATCCAAGCTCTTCTAATGCAGAATACGGAACAGTTCATCAAGACAAACGCCACTGAATCAATGCGAATTGAGATACCACGCCATCAATTGAATTGAGACAAGAGCGTAAATTCCCGCAAACGCATCGTCGAGCATTGCTCCGAACCCACCTTCGCAGTTGTTATCCGCCCAACTCACCGGCCACGGCTTGAGGATGTCGAAGAAGCGGAACAGCGCGAACCCCGCGAGCGCCCATTTCCACCCCGCCGGTGCCGCGGTCAGCGCGATCCATAGTCCGACGAATTCATCCCACACCACGACGCTCGGGTCCTGCACTTCGATGGTGTCGATCACGCGTTGCGCGGCCCAGACGCCGAGGGCAAAGGCGACGATCAGCATCAGCACGTATTGCCACAGCGGGAGGTGGCGGAAGGCGAGCCAGGGGATGAGGGCGGCGAGCGTGCCGACGGTGCCGCTGGCGTAGGGCGCGAAGCCGGTGCCGAAGCCGGAGGCGATCCAGCCGGCCGGGGTCTTGAGCAGGGCGCGGGCGAATTCGGCGGAGGGGGTTCTCATCGGAAGTGGTCCCAGCCGGCGTGGTCCAGCGGAATGGTGGTGCCGTGCAGGCGCAGGCCGGGCGCGGCTTCGATGCTGCCGATGCGGGTGGCGAGGCGTTCGCAGGCGGCGCGGTGCGCGGGCGGCGCGGTGAAGCACAGTTCGTAGTCGTCGCCGCCGGTGAGTTGCAGGCGGCGGACGGTGGGTTCGTCGAAGGCTTCGCGCAGGGCGGGCGAGGTCGGGAGCGCTTCGGGGATCAGCATGGCGCCGACGTTGCTGGCCGCGAGCAGGTGGCCGAGGTCGGCGACGAGGCCGTCGCTGATGTCGATGCAGGCGGTGGCGAGGGTGCGCAGGGCGAGGCCGGTTTCGATGCGGGGGGTTGGGCGGTCGAGGCGGTGGCGCAGGTAGGCGTCGCGCGCGTGGGGCTGCTGCACTTGTGTGTCGATTTGGTGTGCCGAAGGGAAGTCGCTGGCTTCCCGCTTTCGCGGGAATGACGCGCGCCACTGCGCTAGGGCGGCGGCGGCGTCGCCGAGGGTGCCGGTGGTCCACACGTCATCGCCGGGCCTTGCGCCGCTGCGGCGCAGGGCGGTGTCGTGTGGCACGTAGCCGTGGACGGTGACGCTGATCGAGAGCGGGCCGCGCGTGGTGTCGCCGCCGACGAGGGCGATGGCGTGTTTTTCCGCGAGGGCGAAGAAGCCATCGAGCAGGGCTTCGGCGTGTTCGAGCGTGGGCAGCGAGAGCGAGAGCGTGCAGAAGGCCGGTTCGGCGCCCATCGCGGCGAGGTCGCTGAGGTTCACGGCGAGGGCTTTCCAGCCGATGTCGCAAGGCGCGGTGTCGGCCGGGAAGTGGATGCCTTCGTTGAGGGTGTCCATGGCGACGACGAGGTCGTGGCCGGCGGGGATGCGCAGGATGGCGGCGTCGTCGCCGATGCCGAGGCGCACGTCGTCGCGCGAGGCGGCGCGTTGGCGGAGGTGGGCGATGAGGTCGAATTCGGAGGTCATCGCGGGGTCGGCGCGTGGGGACTGGGGCGGCGGTTCGACAAGCTCACCGTGAACGTTGGTCGCGCTTCACCCGTTCGGGGTGAGCTTGTCGACTCCCATGCCGCGCGGCTCGTGAACCGAGGAATGCGGTTCGACAGGCTCACCGCGAACGGTGGTCGCGGGGTCGGCACGTGGGGACCGGGGCGACGGTTCGACAAGCTCACCGCGAACGGTGATCGCAGGTTGCAATCGAGCACGTCCATCGCTCCTGCCTCACCCGTTCGGGGTGAGCTTGTCGAATCCCTCGCCACGCGGCCCGTGAACCGAGGAATGCGGTTCGACAGGCTCACCGCGAACGGGGGTCGCGGGGTCGACACGTGGGGACCGAGGCGACGGTTCGACAAGCTCACCGCGAACGGTAGTCGCGGGATCGATGCGCGGGGACTGGGGCGACGGTTCGACAAGCTCACCGCGAACGGTTTTCGCGGGGTCGATGCACGGGGACCGGGGCGACGGTTCGACAAGCTCACCGCGAACGGGTGTGGCAGGTCGAACGGCCGAGGCACGTCAGCGCCTCACCGCCGCCGTGCTTCCGCCACTTCGGCCGCGCGCCAGGTGCCGGCGGCTTTGTCGAGTACGCCGTTGATGTAGGTGTGGCCGTGTTCGGCGCCGAAGCGTTTCGTGGTTTCGATGGCTTCGTTGATCACCACGCGGTAGGGGATGTCGGGGCGGTGCAGCATTTCGTAGGCGGCGATGCGCAGGACGCCGCGTTCGATGGGGTCCACCTGCGCGATTTCGCGGTCGAGGAACTTGCGCAGTTCGGCGTCGAGTTCGTCGCGGTGCTTGTCGATGCCGCGCACGAGGTCTTCGAAGTAGGTGAGATCGGCGATCTCCATGTCCTGCTCGTCGCGGAATTGTTCGATCACTTTCGCGATGGGCTGGCCCGACATCTGCCAGGCGTAGATCGCCTGCAGCGCGCGGCGGCGGGCGCGCGAGCGCGCGGCGGGGTCGATGCCGTCGGTACGTTGCGGTTTCATGCGGCGTTGCTCCGTGTCTGCGTTGCGAGGCCGCGCAGCAGGTCGGCCATTTCGATGGCCGCCAGCGCCGCTTCCTCGCCCTTGTTGCCGTGCGCGCCGCCGGCGCGCGCCTGTGCGTCTTCGTGGCGTTCCACCGCCAGCACGCCGTTGCACACCGGCAGCGCATGGTCGAGCTGCACGCGCATCAGGCCCTGCGCGCAGCCGTCGGCCACGTGTTCGTAATGGCGCGTGTCCCCGCGGATCACGCAGCCGAGCGCGATCACGGCGGCGACGTCGCCTTCGCGCGCCAGGCGTTCGGCGGCGAGCGGGATTTCCCAGGCGCCGGGCACGCGGACGAGGTCGATGCGATCCTCGCTCACGCCGTGTTCGCGCAGCGCGCGGCGGGCGCCCTCGACGAGCGCGTCCACGATGCGCGGGTTCCAGCGGGTGGCGACGATGGCGAAGCGGGCGCCGGGCGCGACGCGCGCGGCCCCTTCAAATACGGTCATGCGCCCAGTTTACCGGGCGTGGCGGGCGGGCGCTCGCTGTCGCGCCCGGCGGGCACGGTCGGGTCGGCGACATTCCCGGCGCCGGCTTCGGCAGCGGGCGCGACGTACTCCACCACTTCCAGCCCGAAACCGGCGAGCGCCACCTGGCGGCGCGGCGTGCCGAGCACGCGCAGGCGTTTGGCGCCGAGGTCGGCGAGGATCTGCGCGCCGGCGCCGTTGCGGCGCCATTCGGCCACGCCCGCCTCCGGCAGCGGTTGCTTGCGCAGGCGCGCGAGCACGGTGTCCGCATGCACCGGGTCCGAGAGCACGACCACGACGCCGCAGTCGCTGCCGGCGATTTCCTGCAGCGCGCGCGACAGCGAGAGGCCGAGGTCGGCGCGTTCCAGATGCAGCAGATCGGAGAGTTGGTTCTTCACGTGCACGCGCACCAGCGTGGGCGCGTGCGGGCCGGGCGTGCCGCGCACCAGCGCGAAGTGCAGTTCGTGGGCGATGCGATCGCGGTAGGTGACGAGACGGAAGGCGCCGTGATCGGTCTGCACCTCGCGTTCGTCGACGCGTTCGATGGTGTGCTCGGTCTGCAGGCGGTGCTGGATCAGATCGGCGATGGTGCCGATCTTCAGGCCGTGCTCGCGCGCGAAGGTTTCGAGCTGCGGGCGGCGCGCCATCGAGCCGTCTTCGTTGAGTATCTCGACGAGGACACCGGCGGGTTCCAGGCCCGCGAGCAGCGCAAGATCGCTGGCGGCTTCGGTGTGGCCGGCGCGCGTGAGCACGCCGCCGGGCTGCGCCTGCAGCGGGAAGATGTGGCCGGGTTGCGAGAGATCGCTCGGCTTCGCATCGGGCTTCACCGCGGTGCGGATGGTGTGCGCGCGGTCGTAGGCCGAGATGCCCGTCGTCACGCCTTCGGCGGCTTCGATGGAGACGGTGAAGTTGGTGCGGTACGGCGAGGTGTTGTCGCTCACCATCGGCGGCAGCCGCAACTGCGCGCAACGCTCGCGCGTGAGCGAGAGGCAGATCAGGCCGCGCGCGTGGCGTGCCATGAAGTTGATGTCTTCGGGCCGCACCAGGCTGGCGGCCATGATGAGATCGCCCTCGTTCTCGCGGTCTTCGTCGTCCACGACGACGACCATGCGGCCGGCGCGGATTTCGTCGA
>CAMLOR010000078.1 GCA_946481615.1 uncultured Aquimonas sp. | reverse complement strand
CGCCTCGACCCGCTCGCCGGCCTCATGCTCGAAGCCGACGACTACGCCTGGATCACCGCCGAACTCGTGGCGCTCGCCGATCGCCACGCGCAAGGCCGCGTCGTGTCGGCACTCGAAGGTGGCTACAGCCTCACGGCGCTGCGGGATTGCAGTGTGGCGCATGTGAAGGCGCTGGCGCACGCAGCGCCGTGATGATGCGAGCGTTGGGATTGTTCGCGCTCGCATGCTGCATGGCCGCGAGCGGATGCTCGTTCACGGAAAACAGGCGCGTGCCCCTTCGGCCTGAGCATCTGGCCTGTCACGTGGACGCAGACTGCACGTACGTCGCGGTCGCCTGTGCCGATTGCGGTACGTCGGTCGCCAAGCAGTACGCAGGGCAACTCGCCGCCGAGCGGTCGCGGTTATGCGGGCGATATCGCGGCCCTGTTTACGAGTGCCCCGAATCCACGCCGCCCAGGTGCAAAGCTGCGCGCTGCGAGGTCACTCCCGAGCCTTGGGACCCGCAGTTCTAGGCGGTTTCATACGGTCGACTTGACGCCTCCGGCGGGCGACCAACCCGCCCGAAACGATCTGCGCGAAACAATCCGATAGCGGCCGGATTGAAGTGGCTTCAAGTCGCCAATCACGCCCCGTTGATCGGCGATGAGTGGTTGCGACCGCACTGCAGCCACCCAACGGATTCTCCGTTCCGAGATCGCCGCTGGCACCGCCAGAAAGGAACATTGCGTTCTCGCGCGCTGCGGCGTTTGCCGTCGTGGACACCGCGTTTGCGTTCGCACGGCGGTGAAGCCCGCCACGAAAGGATGCAGCGATGGAGCGAAGAAGCGTGGAGGCGCCGACGACAACCGACGGTGTCGTGCGTCGCGTCATGGCCCCGATCAGTCTCATTCGGATGGCCACCAAACTGATTGCCGGCCTGACCTTTAGCCTTGCCGCACTGGTCGCGGCCCATGCCGGGGAAGCACTAGCAGAACTGCAGCCGCTGCGTTCCTTTGTTGCCACTTCCGGCGAGCATCCGGACCTCTTGCAGGCCAAGCTGCTGATCGATGCGGTCGTCGATCCGGAAACCGATCCGGAAGCAGTCATCCGGCAAATCGAAACTTTGGCGGCGCGGATTCACGAGCGATTCCCGGCGAACGCCTCTTCCCGTGTCAGGCTCGATCTGCTGCTGTCGTCGCTCTACGAGTCCGGGCCCTGGAACGGGCAGCGGCCCTTCGCCTACGATCTCGACGACGCGCTCGGCAAGAATCCACGCACTAGGCTGTTGGGGCACTACCTCGAAACACGCCGGGGCAACTGTGTGTCGATGCCGATCCTGTTCGTGATCCTCGGGCAGAAGCTCGGATTGCCCGTGACGCTCGCGGCGGTGCCGCAGCACATCCTGGTGAAGTATCTGGCCGACGACGGGCAATGGCTCAACGTGGAAGCCACCTCGGGCGGCTTCAAATACGACAGCACGTACGAGCGCGATCTGGGTATTTCGCCGCGCGCCATCGAGTCGGGCATCTACCTGCGCCCGCTCACCCCGCGCGAAGCTGTCGCCAGAATGCTTGGCACGCTGATGGAGCACTACCGCCGGACCGCCCGCGGGACGGACCTCATCGCGACTGCCGACCTCGCGCTCTCCCTGGACCCACGCCACGTGGAAGCGATGCTGCATGCCGGCACCGGCTACGCCGTG
The DNA here is from genome assembly GCA_946481615.1 of uncultured Aquimonas sp. The sequence continues at coordinate 11,709 of CAMLOR010000078.1, read as the reverse complement.
CTGCTGGACACCATCGAGCAGCGCTATCCCGACCCGGCCAACCTCCCTGTGGAACTGCACGGCGAAGTGCGATTCCTGCAGCAGACCAACCGGGGGCTGTTCGCGCAGGCCGAGGCCTTGGGCTGGGTCGAACCGACCCCGGAGCAGCAAGCCGCGTATCTGCAATCCATTGAACACGAAAAAATGAGGCGAGGTATCAAGCAATGACTTCGAACAAGACGTTCCAGACGACCGCGCTGTTCTCCCTGCTGTTAGCGATGACGGAACCAGCCGCCGCACGTTTTCTGAGCCCCGACCCCGCGCCGGCGGACGAGGAGAATTTCAACCGGTACTGGTACGCCAACAACAATCCGTACACGTTTGTCGATCCGGACGGAAGGAAGCCGGGCGATCCATTCAAGACGCGACGCGACGCCGCCAAGGACGCAATCACTCATGTAAACCCGAGATCCATCTCGGAGAACAAGGAATACGCCGGAGCGCTCTATCGCGTAGGTAGTACACACTATGCGACTGAGGCCGCAAAGGGCGACGAGATAGAATCCAAACCATTCGCCAACATCGACCAGATGCCGAAGGATGGGGTAGTGGAAGGTGACTACCACACGCACGGCAACTACTCGGTGGAGGACGAATCAGGCGAAATCGTCGTGACCGGCGACCCCAAGAGAGACGATTTCGATAGCGAGAATTTCTCCGAGGAAGACAAGCTTACTTCTCATCAAGCCGCAGACATTGGAAAAACTGGCAACTACGCCGGCTACGTAGGAACTCCGAGCGGGAAGATCAAGGAGTATGACGTTCAAACGCTCAAGACGGAGGAGTTCGAGTAGATGAAGTTCTTATCCATTGGCCGATGCGGATTGAGCGCGATTGTGCTCACCACTTCATGCGCAGTCTTCGCTCATGAGCACGCCGACGCAATCCCGTCAGAAGCACGGATGACCGGAGCTCAGCTGGTGGCTTGCGAGATCGCGCTGCAAAAATTTCGAGCCCGCGACCTCGATCCTGAGAACTTCTCCATCATTGTCCGGCGGCACAACTCGGAAACTGAGGTGGTATTCGTTCCGAACCAGCCTCCCGATGAGCCTTTGACGTTGGGCGGCAAGACGAAGTACGGGCCTGAGATTCACTATTTCGTCTCGTCGGCAGGTGAGGTGACGCGAGTTTCCTATGCTCGCTAGTTCCCTCGCACCACCGCAAGGCGGACCGATGGAAGGCGCCATGAAATCCCGCCGATGGCATCGACCAAGGAAAGGTTTACGCGCGGACGAAATTCTCGGTCAAAAGTGCGTTCGCAGGTCCAACCGAGGGAAGTTGTAAATGAAGTCGTCGACCGCAATCCACAGGGTTCCGCTTCTGACTGCCATGGCGCTTTGCGCTTACTGCGCCACCCACCCGCATGCTGGCAAAAGGCCGTCGCTCGACCACGCAGAAGATTTCAACATGGCGGGTTACAGCTCGGAACCTGAAGATTTCATCGGCGTGATGTTCAAGAGCGGCGAGCCATCTCACGCTCAACACCCTACTTGCCGCTCTTGCGGAACCGGCCCAGACGAATCTTTCGGCTCTACGTGACGACTTGCCACTGCTCAAACGTTTTCCTGAGGGCATTCCGGTTCGCGTCGCGGGATTCACAGATACATCGGAGTGTTCGGGCCGAACGTGCGTGGATCTTTCTGAGGCTCGCGCGACAGCGGTGCACGATTGGTTGATCAGCAACGGAGTCTCGGCGACGAGGTTAGAAAAGCCCTATGAATTCGGTGCCGCTCGACCGATTGGCGACAATGCAACCGAAGAAGGTCGCGCGAGGAATCGCCGCGCCTATATCAGCTACGGACCTGATCCTTAGCTTTCCGGCGATGGTGACGGCTACCCCGCTGCCCGGAATGACTCGATCACGGTAAGCCCGCGATTTGCCGGCCCGTTCAGCACGTGCCCGTCCTCGGCCGCGAAGCGCGACCCGTGGCAGGGGCAATCCCAGGTCTTTTCGACACCATTCCAGTGCACCAGGCAGCCCAGGTGCGGGCAGATCGCCGAGAGTTCGTGCAGCGTGCCGCGCTTGTCGCGGTAGAGCGCGTGCTTGGTGGCGCCGCGGCGCAGTAGCGCGCCCTGCCCCGGTTCGATGGCTTCCGGGTCGTCGACTTCGCCCGGCGTGGCGAAGTCGCGGTATTGGCTGGCGAAGTTGAGGTTCTCGCGCAGGAAGGTGCCGACGGTGAGCATCGATTTGCGCGAGGGGTCGTAGAGCGTGGCCCACGGGTTTTCGCGGCCGGCGACGAGGTCGGCGAGCAGCATGCCGGCGATGGTGCCGTGCGTGAGGCCGTTGCCGGAGTCGCCGGTGGCGACGAACACGTTGCTCGCGTCCATCGGGTTGCGGCCGATGAAGGCGAGGCCGTCGTGCGGTTCGAGTACCTGACCCGACCAGCGGAATTCCGGCACGCCCATCGTGGCGAAGCGGGCGCGCGCCCAGGCCTGCAGGCGTTCGAACGGCGCCTCGCCCGGGTCTTCGTCGTCCGGCTGGCCGGTCTTGTGGTCTTCGCCGCCGACGATCAGCCAATCGCCGCCGTCGTCGCCCGGTTGCGTGCGGACGTAGTGGTAAGGATCGAGCGTGTCCCAAAGCAGGTAATCGGCCACGTCGCCGCGCGGCACGCGCGCCGCGATCACGTAGGTGCGGCAGGCGGCCTGCTTGGTGTGGATCAGCAGGCGGTCGATCACCGGCGTGTTGGTGGCCACGATGGCGGCGTCGCAGTCGATCTGCACGCCCGCGGTGGTGGCGATGCGGGCGGGGCGGCCGTCCTCGATGTCGGTCATGTGCATGGGGCTGGCGATGCGCACGCCGACGCGCTGCGCAGCCGCGGCGAGGCCGTCGAGATATTTGCCGGCGTGGAATCGCGCCTGGCGCGGGAAGCGCAGCGCCATGCCGAAGTCGAAGTCCGAAGGCACGCACGACATGTCGGCCTCGATGCCCGCACGGCGCGCGGCTTCGAGTTCGCGTTCGAGTTCTTCGCTGCCCTGCGCCGGATCGCCCGTCACGAGATAGCCGTCGAGGCGGCGGAAATCGCAATCGATGCGCTCGCTGTCGACGATGGCTTCGATGCGGTCGATGGCGGCGGAATGGCTCTGTGCCGCGAGCCGCGCGCCTTCGGGCCCGTGCCAGCGTTCCAGGCGCCAGTAGCGATCGTCGAGCGCGTTGCAGAGGTGGCCGGTGGTGCGCAACGTGGCGCCGCCACCGATGGGCCCGTCGTCCAGCACGATCACGCTGCGGCCCTGCAGTGCGAGCAGATAGGCGGTGGTGAGGCCGGCGATGCCGGCGCCGACGACGCAGACATCACAGCGCGCGTCGGCATCGAGCGGCGTGGTGGGCCGCGGCAGTATCTGCGACTGCCACAAGGAGAGGGTTTCGCCGGACTCGGGCATGGCCTTGCTCCGCGGTTGCCTGGCCTCATGCTCGCGCCACGCGCATTAACCGCCGATGCACCCGGCGCGCACGAGCCCGCTGCGGCTACACTGCAGGCCCTCCACGAATGCCGCACACGTGACCGCGAACCGCCCAGACCGCCGCCTGCAATGGACCCGCGAGGTCCTCGCCGACGACACGCTGACGCTGGTGTCCGCCAGCAGCGACGCCAGCTTCCGCAGCTACTGGCGCACCGTGGGCACCGATCCGACCTGGATCGTGATGGACGCCCCCCCCGATCGCGAAGACGTGCGGCCCTGGGTGGACATCGCGGCGCGGCTGCGCGCCGCCGGCCTCGAAGCGCCGGACGTGCACGCGCAGAACATCGAAGAAGGCTTCCTGCTGATCTCCGATCTGGGCACGAGGCTCTATCTGCCCGCGCTGAACGAGAACACCGTCGATGCGCTGTACGGCGCGGCGCTCGATGCGCTGGCGACGATGACGCAGGTCGACGCGCAAGGCCTGCCCGCCTATGACGAAGCCCGGCTCGTCGCCGAAATGGAACTGATGCCGACCTGGTTCCTGCAACGGCACCTGGGCTACACGCCCGAATGCGAGGAATGGGACGTGATCGAGTCCGCCTTCCGCGCGCTGGTGAACAATGCGCAGGCACAGCCGCACGTCTTCGTGCACCGCGATTTCCATTCGCGCAACCTGATGCTGCCGATGCGCGACGCGCACGGCCCCGGCATCATCGATTTCCAGGATGCCGTGCGCGGGCCCATCACCTACGATGCGGTCTCGCTGCTGCGCGATCTGTACATCGAGTGGCCCGAGGAGCGCGTGTACGGCTGGCTCGACGGCCTGCGCTTGCGCTACGAGCGCCTCGGCTTCGCGCTCGATCCCTCGCGTTTCCGGCGCTGGTTCGACCTGATGGGCGTGCAGCGCCATCTCAAGGTGCTCGGCATCTTCTGCCGGCTCTGGTATCGCGACGGCAAGGCCGCGTATCTCGGTGATCTGCCGCTGACGTGGAAGTACACGCGCGAGATCGGCAAGCGCTACGAAGAAACGCGCGATCTCATCGCGCTGCTCGAAGCGCGCATCGGCGCGCGCGATCTGACGCGGCCTGCCGCGTGAAAGCGCTGGTCTTCGCCGCGGGCCTCGGCGAGCGCATGCGCCCCCTGACCGACCACATGCCCAAGCCATTGCTGGACGTCGGCGGCAAGCCGCTGATCGCGTGGCACCTCGAAAAGCTCGCGGCCATCGGCGTGCGCGAGGTCGCGGTCAATACGTCCTGGCTTGCGGAGCAGTTTCCGCGCGCGCTGGGCGACGGCTCGGCCTTCGGCCTGCGCATCGTCTATTCCTACGAAGGCCACGCGCCGCTCGACACCGGCGGCGGGATGCGCGCCGCCCGTGTGCTGCTGGGCGATGCACCCTTCGTGCTGGTCAACGGCGATGTCTGGACCAACTACGACTTCGCGCGCCTGCCGCGCGAACCGAAGGGGCTGGCACACCTCGTGATGGTCGACGTGCCGGCACAGGCGAAGCGCGGCGATTTCGCGCTCGATGCGCAAGGCGTGCTGCATGCCGAGGGGGAATCGCTGCTGACCTATTCCGGCATCGGCGTGTATCGGCCTTCGTTGCTCGACATCGCCCCGTCCGCGCGGAAGTTCCCGCTGGCACCGCTGCTGCGCGAACACATGGCGCGCGGCGCGATCACCGGAGAGCACCACCGCGGCGCATGGACCGACGTCGGCACGCCGGAACGGCTGCAACGCTTGCGCGACGCGCTGCGCTAGACCTTCAGATGTTTTTCGACCTCGCGCATGCCGATGTCGGCGGCGCGCGGGAAAGCGGAGGCGATGCGGTCGCAATCGGCGAGCGAGACACCTTCGTTTTCGAAGATGTCGCGCCAGGGACGCACGGCGGCGACCACGCGCGCGATGATTGCTGCCGCCGCCGGCGGCAACAGGCCGTAACGCCCCCCCGCGCGCAATGCGTTGTCCAGGCGCGCCGCCCGTCCCAGCGGGCCTACGCTCAGGTGCAGGTTGCGCTCGCGCGCCAGTTGCGCATTCGGCACCACGTCGTACAGCGGACTCAACCGCCAGCCGGCCGCATCGCCGTCGTGCACGAACGCGTGGTTGCGCAGGTGATCGTCGTTGTTGGAGACGAGGATGTTGAAGACCATGCGTCCGTACAACTCTTCGCGATCGGCGGCGATGCATCCGCCGACGCCGAACTTCGAAAGCGCATCGGCGATTTCCCAGTAATGGCTGTCGGACGACTCGCTTTCGTGCTTGCCGAGCATGGTGAGCGCGCTCGCGACGTGGCAGCGATGTCCCGGCTTCTCGGCATCGCGATCGAAGCGCTCGATCAGCATGACGCGGCGGCCGTCGGCCAGCGCGACGAGCCGCGTGGCCGGCACGCGCAGGCCGGCCGCGCGCGCAAGCTCGAGCGTGGCGCGTTCCACGGCCGGGACATCGATGCGATCGCCCCGTGCGGGAAACTTCGCGATCCATTCCTTGCCGCCGTCGGTCACCAGCGCCTTGGGCCGTGCGCCGCCGAGCGGTGGCGAACTGGCGAAAAGCAGATCCAGGTGCGCCGGCACCGGCTCGCCCTCCTCGACGCGCCCTGCGGCTTCGACCAGATGATCCAGATCGACGATGCCCGGCAACAGACCCGGCGACGGCAGGCTGTCGACACCGGCGCGCACATCCAGCGCCCCCACGCGATTGGCGCCGGCATGGTCGAGGTAGGCGGACTCCGGCAGACCGTTCGGCGGCGCTTCGAGTCGGCTCTCGATGACGCGCCGCCCCCAGGCGTCGGGCGTGGCGTCGCGTATCGCGCCGAACATCGGCAGGCCGTTGACCGGTACACGCTCGATGCCGTCATCGTCCCGCTCGAGCGGCAGACTCACCGGGTCCACCGCGATGGCACGGGAGCGCGCGACGTAACGCCGGCCGTAAGCGAAGCGCGAAGCCTGGAGACGGATTCCGTCTTCGACCAGGGATAAACGCCCGGCGGGTACCGCCTCGCATTCGCCGGGGAGATGGATGAAGACGACTCGCTCGGTCATGTCAGAAGTCCAGGTCGTCGCGGCGGTTCGCGCGCGCGCGCTGGGTGCGCGTCGTGTTCAACAACGCTTCCGACACCGGGTCGCGCACGTCGCGCAGGATCGACGACAGCCCCAAGGCTTCCAGCACCGCCAGCCACAGGCCGATCGAGGGTTCGACCGCACCCTTTTCGATGCGGCTGAGCGTCGGCTTGCTGACCCGCGCGCGCTCGGCGAGCAGGGTCTGCGACCACTTGCGCGCCAGGCGTGCCTGACGGATGAGGCTGCCCAGATGGCGAGCGGCGGACTGGACCTCGGCGGTGGCGAAATCGGCTTCGCGGCGGCGCATGTTTCTAAACAGATGGCTTATTTGCTTAAAGCATCTTATTAGAAATTCTCTCACCCCTCAACCAATCAGCCCTCGCAGGAATGGCACCGTGATCCGCCGCTGCGCGCTCAGCGAGGCGCGGTCGAGCTGGTCGAGCAAGGCGGCCAGCGAGGCCAGGTCGCGGCCGACGCGGCGGAAGAGGTAATCGAGCACGGCATCGTCGAGTTGCAGGCCGCGGGCTTCGGCGCGGCGACGCAGGAGTTCGCGGCGGCCGGCTTCGTCGAGCGGCACGAGCGGCAGCTGCGTGCATTGCGAGAGGCGGGAGCGCAGGTCGGGCAATACGAGACCGAGGTTGGCAGGCGCCTGGCGCGCGGCATACAGCACCACGGTGCCGGCGGCGCGGGCGCGGTTGTGGAAGTCGAACAGCGCGACTTCGTCTTCGCGCTCGCCGGCGATGGCGTCGAGTCCGTCGAGCGCCACGAGCCCGGCGTGTTCCTGCATCGCCAGCAGGTCGCGCAGATGGCCGCGTGCATGCGCCAGCGGCAGGTAGGCGCTGCGCCGGCCCGTTTCGCTGGCCTGCGCGCAGGCGGCCAGCAGCAGGTGTGTCTTGCCGCTGCCGGCAGGGCCCGAGACGAACACCCAGTCCTGCGGCGCGCAAAGCAGTTCGACCGCCAGCGGCGTGCCGAGGAAGGTGCCGAAGCGCTGGTCGGGCGGATAGCGCAGCGCCAGCGGCAGTTGCGGATGGCTCACGGTTTCGGCGGTTCCGCCGCCACCACGACCTGCGCCGCATCGCCCACGGCCGCCGCGGTGGCCAGCGCGCTGTCCGATTCGGCGAGCGGTGGCGGCGGCGCGGCCGGTTCGACGGGCAGGCCGCCTTCGGCGCCGTACAGGCGGCTGGCGGTGTAGCGCGCGTGCAGCCAGCGCAGCACCACCATCAGGATGGCGGCCACCGGCAGCGCCAGCAGCACGCCGAGGAAACCGAACAGCTGGCCGCCCGCCATGATCGCGAAGATCACCGCCACCGGATGCAGGCCGATGCGGTCGCCGACGAGCCATGGCGTGAGCACGAAGCCTTCCAGCGTCTGGCCCACGGCGAACACGGCGATCACGAAGACGACATGCAGCCAGTCGCCATGCTGTACCAGCGCCGCCACGATGCTGATGGTGGCGCCGACGAATACGCCCAAATACGGCACGAAACTCACCAGGCCCGCGATCATGCCGATCAGCAGCGCCAGATCGATGCCCGCCAGCCACAGCCCGATGGAATAGATCGCGCCCAGCGCCAGCATCACGCTGAGCTGGCCGCGCAGGAATGCGCCCAGCACCGCATCCGACTCGCGCGCCAGCTGCGAGACCGTCGGTTCGATGGCACGCGGCAGCAGCGTGCGCACCTTGCCCACCAGCAGATCCCAATCGCGCAGCAGATAGAAGGTGACGACCGGGATCAGCAGCAGATTGGCGATCCAGCCCAGCACCGCGAGGCCGGATTTCGACAACCCGCCCAGCACCGCCGCCGCCACGCCGCCGGCCTGGCGCCAGTAGTTGCGCAGCATGTCGGGGATGGTCGCCGGATCGAATTCGGGACGCACACCGAAGCGTTCTTCCACCCACGGCAGCACGCGGCTGCGGAACCATTCGAGATAGCGCGGCAGATCCTCGACGAAGGCGGTGATCTGGCGTTCGAGCATCGGCACCAGCAGCAGCACGACGCCCACGAGGGCGAGCGCCATCAGCGCGAACACCACGACCACCGCCGCGGTGCGCGAAAGGCGCCAGCGGTCGAGGCGATCGACCAGCGGATCGCCGAGGTAGGCCAGCAGTGCGGACAACGCGAAGGGCGTGAGCACCGGCGCCAGCAGCCAGAGCAGGAAACCCAGCAGCACCGTCAGCGCCAGCAGCTGCCACTTTTGCGTATCGCTCATGTCGTCCCGCCCTTGGTCGGCCAGTTGCGGCGCGCGCGCCGGCTCCACTCGTGCACGTATTCGACGCCGCTCGCCAGCGTGAGCGCGCCCACCGCGACGCTGCCCGCGAGCCATTCCGGCGGCAGCTCGCCGCCCTGTCGCAGGCGCAGCAGCATCCACACGACGAAGGCGAGCTGCGCGGGTGACGTGAGCTTGCCCAGCCAGGTCGGATGCGCTTCGAGCGGCCCGACCAGGGCGCGGTAGGCGCTGGCGCCCGCCACGATCACCACGTCGCGCAGCACCACCAACGCTGCCAGCAGCAGGAACGGAGGCTCCAGCAGCGCCAGTCCGATGTAGGCCGCCGCCACGAGCAATTTGTCGGCGATCGGATCGAGCCAGCTCCCCAGCCACGATTGCCACCCGAAGCGCCGCGCCAGCCAGCCGTCGAGCGCATCGGTGAAGGCCGCCGCCGCGACCAGCGCGGCAGCAGCCGGGAGTTCGCGTTCGCGCAGCAGCCAAGCCACCCAGGGCACCGCGGCCAGGCGCAGCGCCGTGAGCATGTTCGGCAAATGGCGCCCGATCATGGCTCCAGCTGGAACGCGGGCAATCCTTCGATCGGCCTGTCCAGCGCGCGCAGCACACCGCCGCTCGCCACCAGGCGCGCCAGGCCTTCCACGCCGCTGGTCAGCGCCAGTTTCACGCGCAGCGTGTCGCCGCTGGCCTGCAGCGGCTGCACGCGGCGCACGATCGGCACGCGCTTGAGATAGGCCAGCGCGCGGCCGTAGTCCTCGCCGCGCGCAAGGCCCACCAGCACCACTTCGTAATCTCCGGCCGGCCCGGTGAGGATGCGCGTGGCGAAATTCGTGGCGAGCGCGGAGGCCGCGCCGTCGGCGCCGCCCGCCAGCACCGCGCCGGCATTGGCGTCGCTGCCCGTCCAGCGATACAGCTCGGTGCCGCCGTCGATCAGGATCCAGTCCGCCAGCCAGCCGCTGCCGCCGCGGCGCAGCTTGCCGATCAGGACGGGCGCACTTCCGTAACGCTGCGCAGCGTCGCGCACCGCGGCGATGTCCGCATTCCATACCGCCTGCGGGCCGCCGAGGGTCTGGTCCTGCACGTCGGCCAGCGGGAACGCGATCTGCAGGCCGCGCTCGGCGGCACGGCGCGTGAGCGGCGCCACCGCGCTCTGCTGCGCCTCGCCCACCAGGCGTGCGCCGCGGCCGTCGTCGATGGCGAGCCACAGCAGCGGCCGAGGACGCGGCGCGGGCCAGATGCTGCGCCCGGCGCTGGCGATCAAGGCATCGACCGATTGCGGATTGAAGCGCGCGATCAGGAACGAACGCAGGCGCGGCACGCCGCCCTCGGTGACGACGTCTTCGCGATAGCGATATTGCTGCACCATGCCGGCGGCACGGCCGAGCGCGCCCTGGAACGCAGGGTCCGAAGCCGCCGAGGGATCGCCCGTCACCTTGACCAGCACCTGGCCGAGCGCGCGCGGCAGGGCAGCGGCGCGCTGCTCCTCGCTCTGGCTGTCGACCATGGACTCGCCTTCGTACAGCGCATCGTCCTGGGCCCATGCCGCGCCGGCGCACAGCCAAAGGGCGAGGAAAAGGCAGCGCAGCAGGGGCGAAACACGCATGGGGGAAGGATTCCGGGGTGCGGCGGATGGCGCCATGTTGCCCAAGGACGCCGGGCGCGTCCATGGAACGGGTACAATTCGCGCTTCGCCAAAGCGATGGCCGCCGTGACTTCCACTCCCCTCACCTATCGCGATGCGGGCGTCGACATCGATGCCGGCAACGAAGTGGTCGAACGCATCAAGCCGCTGGTCAAGCGCAGTTTCCGGCCAGAGGTGATGGGCGGGCTCGGCGGCTTCGGCGCGCTGTTCGATCTTTCCGGCAAATACCGCGAGCCCGTGCTGGTGTCGGGCACCGATGGCGTCGGCACCAAGCTCAAGCTGGCGCAGCAGCTCGGCCGCCACGACAGCATCGGCATCGACCTCGTCGGCATGTGCGTCAACGACGTGCTGGTGCAGGGCGCCGAACCGCTGTTCTTCCTCGACTATTTCGCCACCGGCAAGCTCGACGTCGACACCACGGTGAGCGTGGTCGGCGGCATCGCGAAAGGCTGCGAACTGGCCGGTTGCGCGCTGATCGGCGGCGAGACCGCCGAGATGCCCGACATGTATCCGCCGGGCGAATACGATCTGGCCGGCTTCTGCGTGGGTGCGGTGGAGAAATCGAAGCTGCTCGACGGCGCGAAAGTGCGCGAAGGCGACGTGCTGATCGGCGTGGCCTCGAGCGGCCCGCATTCCAACGGCTATTCGCTGATCCGCCGCATCGTCGATCGCGCCGGGCGGCCGTTCGAACTGGACCTCGGCGGCGTCAAACTCGCCGACGCGCTGATGGCGCCGACCGCGATCTACGTCAAACCGATGCTGGCGCTGATGGCGCAGCACGATATCCACGCGAGCGCGCACATCACCGGCGGCGGCCTGACGGAAAACGTCATCCGCGTGGTGCCCGAGGGCCTCGGGCTCGACATCGAGGCGTCCGCTTGGAAACTGCCGCCGGTGTTCGAATGGCTGCAGCGCGAAGGCAACGTCGCGCGCGAAGAAATGTGGCGCACGTTCAACTGCGGCGTGGGTTTCGTGCTGATCGTGGCGGCGGCCGACGCGGCCGCGGTGCGCGCGGCGCTCGATGCGCAGGGCCTGGCGAACTGGAGCATCGGGTCCGTGGCGAAGGCGGCCGGCGCCGAGCGCGTGCGGATCGGCTGATGTTCCGCCTCGCGGTGCTGGCCTCGGGCCGCGGCAGCAATTTCAACGCCATCCTGCAGGCCTGCGGTCGCGGGGCGATCCCGGCGCAGGTGGTGGGCCTGTTCAGCGACAAGCCCGCCTGCGGCGCGATGGACCTGGCGCGCGGCCACGGCATCCCGGCGGTGGCGATCCGGCCCCGCGAGCACGCCTCGCGCGAGGCCTTCGACGCGAATTTCTTCGCCGCCGTCGACGCGGTTCAGCCCGACCTCATCGTCT
>CAMLOR010000077.1 GCA_946481615.1 uncultured Aquimonas sp. | reverse complement strand
TGTACTGGTTCGACGGCGAGGCCGGCGGCCAGGTGCTCAACAACTTCTTCAACCTGAGCTTCGGCGACACCCAGGGCGTGGTCGAGACCGACAGCATCGCGATCTACGGCGAGGGCACCTACGACTTCAACGACCAGTGGTCCATCACCGCCGGCCTGCGCTGGACGGACGAAGAGAAATCCGCGGACGTGCTCAACCGCTGCTACCGCGACGCCAGCTACACCACGCTGGCGCTGGCCTGCACCGCAGCCAATCTCACGCCGATCGCGGCCGATTTCGAGGATGCGAAGACCTTCACCAACGTCTCGCCGAAGATCTCGGTGGACTACCGCTGGGACGACAACACGCTGTTCTACGGCCTGGTTTCGCAGGGCTTCAAGTCGGGCGGCTTCAACATCCGCGCGCAGGCCACGCAGTTCCCGCGCTCGCGCCTGCCGTTCGACGACGAGAAGGTGACCTCGTTCGAAGTCGGCGCCAAGAACAGCTTCATGGACGACACCGTCTTCCTGAACCTGGCCTACTTCTACAACGACTACAAGGACATCCAGCTGTCGGTGTTCACCTCCTACGACAGCGACGGCGACAACGTGAACGATGCCTTCTTCGGCGACTTCACCAACGCCGGCGCGGGCACCGTGCAGGGCATCGAGGCCGAGTACGCGATCCAGTTCAGCGACAGCTTCAGCCTGCAGGGCAACGTGGCCTGGCTCGATTCGGAGTACGACGAGTTCCTGACCGAGGTGTGCACCACCACCGTGCCGCGCACCTGCTCGGTGGTGGACGTGTCGGAAAACCAGAAATTCACCAATGCGCCGGAGTTCTCGGGCGCGATCAGTGGCGTACACGTGACGGGCTTCGCGGGCGGATCGCTCACCAGCCGCGTAACCTATACCTATCAGGGCAGTGTGTATCCCACCACCGATCTGTCGGAAGCGATCCGCCAGGACGGCTACGGACTGCTGTCGGCCGGTTTCCTCTGGGACATGGACGGCCCCTGGAGCTTCGCTCTGGAAGGCCAGAACCTGATCGACAAGGAATACCGCACGACGGGCTACAACATCGGTTCGCTGGGCGTGCTCACCGGTTTCTACGGTGCGCCGCGCACCTACAGCCTCACCGCCCGCTACGATTTCTGAGCGCAATGAATCGCTCGACCCCGACGGGCCGCCTCTGGCGGCCCGCTTTTTTTGCGCTCCTGCTGGCCGGCTGCGGCCACGAGCCCGCGGCGCCGCTGCCGAAGCTCGCGCTCGATCCGGCGCGCGTCGCCGTCGCCGGTTTCTCCAGCGGTGCGGCGATGGCGCAGCAGGTTCACCTTGCGTACTCGGATCGACTCATTGGCGCGGCATTGCTCGCCGGTCCGCCGTACCACTGCGCGCAGGGCAAGCTGGACACCGCGCTTGCCACCTGCATGAAAGGCACACCCGATGCCACTGCGCTGGCGGCCACGGTGCGCGAACGCGCGGGCCGGCAGTTGGCGCCGCTCGCGGGCCTGGCGGGCGATCGCGTGTTCGTCGCGCGCGGGACGCAGGACACCGTGGTGGCGGCCTCCGTGGTCGAGGCCGCGCGCGGCGTGTACGACGCGCTCGCACAGGAGGCGAGCCTGCAGGTCGAATATTCCGGCGACGCGCCGTTCGCGCATGTCTTTCCCACGGCGAACGCGGGCGCCGATTGCGCTGTCGCGGCGCCACCGTATCTCGGCAACTGCGGACGCGATTTCGCGGCGACGATGCTCGCCGCGATGTTCGGCCCGCCCGAGGGCACGCCGCCGGCCGCGGCCGCGGGGCAACTGGAGCGCTTCGATCAGGCGCCGTTCGCGGCGCAGGGCAAGGATCCTTCGCTCGGCGATGCGGGCTACCTGTACCTACCGCCGCGCTGCGCCGCGGGCGAGGCCTGCGGCCTGCTGATCGTGTTCCATGGCTGCGAACAGGATGCCGCGTCGGTCGGCGAAACCTTCGCGCGCGACGCGGGCTTCAACCGCTGGGCCGACGTGTACGGATTGGCCGTGCTGTATCCTCAAACGCGATCGAGTTATCTGCCGCTGAATCCGAAGGCATGCTGGGACTGGTGGGGCTACACGGGGCCGGACTACGACACGCGCGAAGGTGCGCAGCTGGCGTGGGTGGCGAACGTGGCTGCGGCGCTGGGGGTGGCGTTGAGGTAGGGCGGGCGCGACGCCATGCTTAGCGCTCCGCTCGTCATCCTCGCCGGCCTGCTCTGGCTCGGTCTGCTCTTCGGCGCCGCCGTCTGGGGCGAACGCTATCCGCAGCTTTTCGCGCGGCGCTGGGGCGTCGTCTATTCGCTCTCGCTCGCGGTCTACTGCACCTCGTGGACGTTCTACGGCACCGTCACGCAGGCCGCGCGTTCGGGCTGGCCGCTGCCGCCCACCTTCGTCGGCACCATCCTGCTCTATGCGTTCGGCCTCGGCTTGCTGGTGCGCCTGGTGCGCGTGGCGCGCGAACACAACAGCAGCTCGATCGCGGATCTGATCGCGACGCGCCTGTCGAAGAACTCGTGGCTCGCCGCCGCCATCACGCTGGTGGCGCTGCTCGGATTGATCCCGTATCTGGCGCTGCAGCTCAAGGCCGTGGCGATGAGCTACGGCCTGCTCACGCGCGGCACGGAACCTGCCACCGCGCCGTGGGAGGACAGCGCGCTCTACGTCGCGCTCGCGATGGCGCTGTTCGCGATGCTGTTCGGCACGCGGCGCGCTTCCGCCGCCGAGCACAATCGCGGCCTCGTGCTGGCGATGGCGGTGGAGTCGCTGCTCAAGCTCGGCGCGATGCTGGCGCTCGGCGCCTTCGTGCTGTTCGGGCCCTACGCCGGCGCGCCGCCGATCGTGCCGCAACCGAACGGCACCGACGGCTTCCCCGCGCTGATCGCGCTCGGCGTGCTGGCGATGGTGACCTTGCCGCACCAGTTCCACGTCGGCGTCGTCGAATGCCGCGACGAGCGCCACCTGCGCACCGCGCGCTGGCTGTTCCCGCTCTACATGGTGCTGATCGCGCTGCCGATCCTGCCGCTGGCGCGCGCGGGACAGGCGCATCTGGCGCCGCTCGGCGTGCCGTCCGATCTTTACGTGCTCGCGCTGCCGCTGGCGCAGGGACAGGGCGGGCTCGCGCTGCTCGCCTTCCTCGGCGGCCTGAGCGCGGCCACCGGCATGGTGATCCTCGCCACGCTCTCGCTCAGCGTGATGATCGCCAACCACTGGCTGGCGCCGCTGCGCGTGCGCGGCGCCTGGGCGCAGCCGGGCGGGCCGAATCGCCAGCGCGAAGTGCTGTTGCAGCGGCGCATCGGCATCCTCGCCGTGGTGCTGCTGGCGTGGGCGTACAGCCGCGCGATCGCCGGCAGCGAGGCCTTGGCCGACATCGGCGCGGTGTCGTTCTCCGCACTCGCCACGCTGGCGCCGGCGCTCGCCTTCGCGCTCTGGCGTCCGCAGACGCCGCCGCGCGCGGTGCTGGCGGGGCTCGGGGCCGCGGTCGCGGTGTGGATCTGGGCCTTGCTGCTGCCGAGCCTGGCGCCGCTGTGGTGGGACGATCCGCGCTGGCTCCTCGAAGGGCCGTTCGATATCGCGTGGCTGGCGCCCGATGCGCTGTTCGGGCTGGTGGGCTGGAGCCGGTTGCTGCGCGCCGTCCTGTCGAGCCTCGCGGCCGGAACCCTGGTGACGCTGTTGCTGGCCTGGCGCCGCACGCACGAGCCGAATGCGCGCCGCAGCGGCGGCATCGAGCCGGCCGCGCTGCGCGAACTGGCGCGCCGCTTCCTCGCCGAATCGCGCGCGCGCGATCTGTTCGCGGCGCAGGATCATGGCCCGGCGCTCGAGGCGCAGGTCGAACGCGAACTCGCCGCCATCCTCGGCGCGGCGTCGGCGCGCCTGCTGCTCGACACCGCGCGGCGCGAATCCGGCCCGCAACTGGAAACCGTCGCGACGCTGGTCGGCGAAGCCTCGCAGGCGCTGCGCTTCAACCAGCGGCTGCTGGAAGCGGCGCTCGAGAACATGAGCCAGGGCATCAGCGTCGTGGATCGCGATCTGCGCCTGGTGGCGTGGAATCGGCGCTATGCGGAGTTGTTCGGGTTTCCCGAAGCGTTGTTGCAGGTGGGTGTGCCGGTCGAAGAATTGGCGCGCTGGGCGATAGGGCGGGGGTTTGCCGGAGCGCCCCCATCCCGGCCTTCCCCCGCGAGCGGGGGAAGGGGCATCGAGGATGCAGTGCAGCGGCGGCTCGCGCACATGCGTGCGGGCACGGCGCATCTTTCGGAGCGCATCTTTCCGGACGGCACCGTCGTGGAGATCCGTGGCAATCCGATGCCGGGCGGCGGTTTCGTCGCGACCTTCACCGATGTCACCGCGTTCCGCCGTGCCGAGCGCGACCTGATCCGCTCGAACGAAACGCTGGAGCAGCGCGTCGTCGACCGCACCTCGGCACTCGCCGAGGCCACGCACGCGGCCGAGCATGCCAGCCGCGCCAAGACGCGCTTCCTGGCGGCCGTCAGCCACGATCTGGCGCAACCGCTCAATGCCGCGCGCCTGTTCACGCATGCGCTGGCGCAGCAACTGGAGCGCACGCCGCAGCGCGAGGCGGTCGACAATATCGACGGCGCACTCGGTTCGGCGGAAGGTTTGCTGGCCGGGCTGCTCGATATCTCGCGCCTCGACGCCGGCGGCATGGCGCCGCAGGTGCAGGCCTTCCGGCTCGACGATCTGTTGCAGCACCTCACGGCCGAATTCGGCGTGCTGGCGCGCGAAAAGGGCCTGGAACTGCGGCGCGTGCCGTGCGCGGCCTGGGTGCGCAGCGATCCGCAGCTGCTGCGCCGCGTGCTGCAGAATTTCCTCGCCAACGCCGTGCGCTACACCGGGCAGGGGCGCGTGCTGCTCGGTTGCCGGCGCCACGGCGATCGCCTGCGCATCGAAGTCTGGGACACCGGCATGGGCATCGCCGAGCAGGATCGCCAGGTGATCTTCGAGGAGTTCCGCCGCCTCGATCGCGGCGGGCAGGGGCTGGGACTCGGGCTTGCCATCGCCGAACGCATCGCGCGCCTGCTCGGCCATGCGCTCACGCTGCGCTCGCAGCCGGGCAAGGGCACCGTGTTCGCCATCGACGTGCCGCGTGCGGCGCCGGTCGCGCCGCGTGCGCCCGAGCCGGCCGCCGCGATGCCCAGCGCGCCGCGCAGCCGCGTGCTGGTGGTCGACAACGATGCCGCCGTGCTCAAGGCCATGCGCTCGCTGCTCGAAGGCTGGCACTGCGAAGTGCTGCCGGCGCGTTCGCTCGACGAGGCGCGCGCGCTGCTGGCCGCGTCGACACCCGAACTGTTGCTGCTCGACTACCACCTCGACGGCGGCCTCACCGGACTCGGTCTGCGCGAACAGCTCGGCGCCGCGGTGCAGGCGCTGCCCTGCGTCGTCATCACCGCCGACCACGATCCCGCGATCCGCGCCGACGTCGAGGCCGCGGGTTGCCACGTGCTCTACAAGCCGCTCAAGCCGCTGGCGCTGAAGTCGGTGATGGCGCGCGTGTTGACGCGGACTACACTGCCGGCATGAAGATCCTGTTCGCGTTCGTCCTGTCCTTGTCCGCGCCGCTCGTGCTGGCGCAGTCCGAAGACGTGCCCGGCTGCGCCGAGGCCGTGCAGATCGAATTGCCGGCCGAGTCGCAGACCCAACCCGACAAGGACTGCGATTCCGACTCGCTGATCGGCGAGAAGCAGTACGAGGCGGCCCGCCGCTGCGCCTGGGCCGAACGTGCCGTCGGCGAGGCCGAGATGACGATGTTCGGCGGTTCGGCCTCGCTGCTCGCGATCTACGCCAACGGCCTGGGCGTGCCGCGCGACTACGCGCTCGCGCGCCGGTTCGCCTGCGATGCCGGCGGCGCCTATGCCGAAGTCGAGAACCGCCTCGAGCATCTCGCGGCGATGGAGGCCGGCACCGACCAGGAGCCGCTGGATTTCTGCGACGACATCACCAGCGGCTACATGATGGGCTTCTGCGCGCAACGCGAGGCCTGGAAGGCGCGCCCGCTGCGCGAGGAAACCTGGAAGGCGCTGCTCGCGGCCTGGCCGCCGGAACATCGCGAGGCCTGGAACGTGCTGCACGCCGCGGCGCAGGCGTTCTTCGAGGCGCGCATCGCGGGCGAAGTGGACGCCAGCGGCACCGGCCGCGCGGCCTTCATCGTGGCCGAGGAAGAGGCGCTCGCCATTGCGCTGCTCGAAAGCGTGCAGCGCTTCGAGCGCGGAGAACTGCCGCAGGCCGACGAGGCGCAGTTCGCCGAGGCCGACCGTCGCCTCAACGAGGCCTATGGCAGGGCCCGTGCCGCCGCGAAGTTCGAGGAGCCCGGCGTCATGTTCGGCCCGCTCGGCACCACCACGCCCGAGGGCATCCGCGATGCCGAGCGCGCCTGGATCAAGTATCGCGATGCCTGGGTGACGTTCGGTGCGGTGCGTTGGCCGGCGGTGTCCGCGGTGGCGTGGAGGCACTGGGCCACGGTGGAGCGCGAGCGGCAATTGCGCGAGCTGGTCGGGGAGTAGCGCCGTGGGCGCGAGGCTGGAATCCGTGCTGCGACCGCGTAGGCGTCGTGCGGTGCGTGGCGTGCTGGCGGCGCTGCTGGCCTTCTGCGTACCCATGGCGATCGCGCAAGACGTCGCTGCCGATTCGGCGATCGCGGCCGACTTCAACACAGCCTCCGCGATGCGCACGTTGTACCCAGGCTATGACAAGGCGAGCGCCGTCGCATTGCTGGCCGACGGGTCCGCCGCGAAGCGCGCGCAGGACGCGGACTCGCAGGTGAGCGCGATGCTCGCCGCCACCTACGAACACGACGGCAAGCAGCACGGCGTCCTCGTCGTGCAGCAGCAGCGCCTGCACGAGGGCGAGGTCGCCTGGGGCCATGCCGACACTGCGAAAGTGGGTGTTGCGTTGTTCACGCGTGCGCCGCAGGGCTGGGTCGTCACGCGACGCGACGACGCCCTGTTCGAAGACGGCAGTTACGGCAACGCGCCGTCGCCGGCGCTGGTCGCCGACGGTGCCGGCGGCCGCTGGCTGTGGTTCACCGGCGCCGACAGCGGCCAGGGGCTCAGCTACGGTTACGGCGTGCTGGTGTCGCTCGCTCCGGCCGGCTTCTCGGTGGCCGGCCGCTTCGAAACCGGCGGCGACAATACCGGCGCCTGCGCCGGGGATCGTGCCGAGTGGGATGAACTGGTCGGGCCGTGCTGGTCCTGGCAGGTGGCCGCGGAACTCGTCGGCGTCGGCGAGCGCGAGGTGCTGCTGCGGTTGACACAGTCGGGCACCGAGTCGGACGAGATGGGTGCGGACGCGAAGATCGCGGATCGCAGGCGCACCGTCTGCTACGCGCCGCGCGATGCGCGAGCCGCCTGGGTGGAGTCACGGTGTCCCGGCGAAATCGCGTGGCGCACGGTCCTGCCTTCGGACGCCGAATAGTCGGCGACGCGCCGCCTCATCGTTCCAGCAGCGTCAGCACCTCGTAGTGCCGGGTGTGCGGGAACATGTCGAGCAGGCGTGCGCGCCTGAGCGTGAAGCCCGGCATCGCCGCCAGATCGCGCGCCAGCGATTCTGCGTTGCAGCTCGAATAGATCACGTGCCGCGCATCGGAGGCGTCGAGGAAGCGCGCCAGCGGCGTGCCGATGCCGCGGCGCGGCGGGTTGACGATGACCAGCGGCGGCACGCGGGTTTCGCCCAGCGCGAAATCGGCTGCATCCAGCGCGCGGAACTCCACGTTCGTGATTCCCAGTTCGCCGGCACTGCGCTGCGCGCTGGCGATGGCGTCGGCGCTGGTCTCGATGCCGGTCACCTGCCGGCGTCCGTCGGCGCAATGCAGCGCGAAACCGCCGACGCCGCAGAACAGGTCCCACAGCGTGGGCGGATCGATCTCTT
Source organism: uncultured Aquimonas sp. (assembly GCA_946481615.1). The sequence goes on along the minus strand of CAMLOR010000077.1, from coordinate 5,820 downwards.
CGACCCAGTCGCGCGCCTGTCGGTAGAGCGCCGCCGCCACGGTGTCGTTGGTCTGGAAGAAGCTGCGCGGGCCCAGATGCAGCGGGATGCCGTTGAGCCGCATCGTGATGTGCGAGCGCGGCGTCAGCACGAGTTCTTCCTCGCCTTCCAGCACCGCCGCGTGCAGCGGCTGCAGGTTGGCGGTGACGACGGCGAGCGAGGGCAGGGCGGCCTGCAACGAGGCCAGGTGCTTGCGCATGCGCTGCACCGGTTCCTGCGAGCGCAGCACGAAGCGCACCATCAATTCGCCGGCATCGGCGGCCAGCGTGATGAGCAGGTACTTCAATTCGCCGCGCCGCGCGATCAGGTCGTAAGGCGCGATGCCGGCCAGGCGGATGAAATCCGCCAGCGGCGCGAAGCTCGCCTGCAGTGCGGGCGGATAGAGCGGGCAATCCGAGAGATCGACGCCGGCGCCCTGCGCATCGAGGATGCCGAGGATGGGCGCCTGCACGGTGCCGCTGACCACCATCTTGGCCTTGTTGCGGAAGCCGGATTCGGGGCTGGCAACGGGCGGCAACCATCGCACCGCGTGCAAGTCGCCGGGCTCCCGCCTGCGCGGGAGCGACGATGTCGCGGATTCGAGCACCTCGCGGCAATGCGCCTCCTTCGCCGCCAGCTGTGCCGAATACTGCGTGGCCAGCTCGCTGCACGAGCGGCAGCGCGCCGCGTCGAAGTAGCCGCATTTCACGGCCGCCGCTCCAGCCAACGCAGCACGCCGCGCGCCGCGCGCACGCCGCTGGCGAAGCAGGCCGTGAGCAGGTAGCCGCCGGTCGGCGCCTCCCAGTCCAGCATCTCGCCGGCGCAGAACACGCCGGGCCGTTCGCGCAGCATGAGCTCATCGTCGAGGTCCTCGGCGCGCACGCCGCCCGCGGTGCTGATGGCTTCCTCGATGGGACGGATGCCGGTGAGCGTGAGGGGCAGGGCCTTGATCGCCGCCGCGAGCCGCGCCGGATCGCCGTCCAGCGGCCGCGGCAGGCATTCGTGCAGCAGGCCGAGCTTGACGCCCTCCAATCCGGTGCATCGGCGCAGATGTTCGCTCAGCGAACGCTTGCCGCGCGGCCGGGCGAGGGCGGCGCGCAGCGCTTCCTCGCTGCGCTCGGGCGCCAGGTCCATCCGCAGCGTCACCGCGCCGCGCGTGAGGATCGCCTCGCGCATCGGCGCCGACAGCGCATACGCGAGGCTGCCCTCGATGCCGTGCGCGGTGACGATGAACTCGCCCTGCCGTGCATGGAATTCGCCCTCGGCATCTTCCAGCGCGATGCTGACCGGCTTCACCGGTGCACCCGCGTGGCGCGTGCGGAACACGTCGCTCCACGCCGTTTCGAAGCCGCAGTTGGCCGGCTTGAGCGGCGCGACCCGCAGGCCGTGCGCATGCAACGTCTCGACCCATGCGCCATCGGAGCCCAGCTCCGGCCAACTCGCGCCGCCGAGCGCGAGCACCACGGCGTCGGCGCGATGCTTCACGCCGTTGGCGAACGCCAGCGCGTCGCCCTCCCAGCCGATCCAGCGATGCTGCACGTGGAAGCGCACGCCCTGTTCGCGCAGGCGCCGCACCCAGCCGCGCAGCAGCGGTGCGGCTTTCAGGTCGACGGGAAACACGCGGCCGGAAGTGCCGACCAGGGTTTCGACGCCGAGCCCGCGCGCCCAGGCGCGCAAGTCATCGGCGTCGAAATCGCGCAGCCACTCCGCCACCCATGGCGCGCGTTCGTAGTAGCGCGAAGCGAAGCGTTCGAACGGGTCGGAGTGGGTGAGATTGAGCCCGCCCTTGCCGGCGATCAGGAATTTGCGGCCGACCGATCCCTTGGCGTCGAACAGGTCGACCTCGGCACCGGCGGCGCGCAGCCGCTCGGCCGCCATCAGACCGGCGGGGCCGCCTCCCACCACCGCGATGTGTCTTCCGGGCACCATGGCGGCCATCTTCCCATGCCCGTCAACGGGGCCAAGCTGAACGGGTTTTCGCGCGAATAGCGCAAAAACCGTTTCTTTGGCAAGTAATCGGCCGGCTCAGCATTTTCTCGCAGGTGTATGATTCGGTTCGGAAAGCCTTGACAGGCGCCAAGGCGTCTGATCCTGAATAACGATATCTTTCGGAATCAAGCGTTAAGCTTTGCGCCGTCCTGACGATGCCGGCGTTCCGTCCCACGGACGCGGTGCCGGGGTCAGGCTTCCCACCACGATACGACCGGGTCCTCCCGTCGCAGGCGCCTTCCCGGGCGCCAATCTCGGGTCGTCGCGGTTCGCGTCATCAGCAAGGAGCAGCGCATGAGCGACAGCAGCAACATCCTTCCGGAACTCATCGAAGCCAGCCGCGACGGCGGCGAGTTCTATGCCGAAGCGGCGGAATCGGTCAAGGACGCGGAGCTCTCCAAGCTGTTCAAACGCATGGCGCGTGCCAAGGCCGATCTGGCGCAGGAACTGGCGAACGAAGTGGTGGCGCGTCCGATCAAGGCCAAGCCGGCGGCGAAGACCGCCGCGGCCGCCAAGGCGCCGGCCAAGGGCAAGGCCGCCAAGGCTGCGCCGGCCAAGGGCTGGGTCGGCGAGATCCACGCCGTTTACCGCGATCTGCGCCCCGGCATGAAGACCATCAAGCAGGACCAGGTCACCCGCATCGAGGAAACCGAGAACCAGCTGCTCGGCCGCATCCAGCAGGTGCGCCACGACAAGGAAAACAGCTACGTCGTGCGCGTGCTGGCGATGCAGTACGAAACCCACGCGCGTGCGCTGGGCGAAGCGCTGCGGGCGCGCAAGCGCCGGCTGAATTCGGCGGGCTGAGTTCGCCCCACTGCAGCAACGATTCGCGGCGCCTTCGGGCGCCGCGATCGTTTCCGGCCTGCCTTACTCGAACGAGTCGGCGAACACGGCGTAATCGGTCTCGTAGGCGCCGATGTCCGGGGCCGCGCCGAGCACGCGCACGCGGTGATCGTAATCGCGGCTGGCCGCGTCGTCGGGCGAGAGGGCGGCGCCCGCATCGATCAGCGGCGAATCGCTGGCGAGGCGGAAATCCCCGGCCGCCATGAAGCGCGCATCGCCTGTCACACTGCCGGTTTCGGTGAACTTGCCTGCAGCCGCCGTGGCGTAGGCATTGTTGAAGCCCGTGAAGCCGGGGCCGGATTCGCTGGACTGCAGGTCGGCGGGCGAATTGTCCACGATGGCGTTGTTGCGCAGCTCGACTACGCCCGCCGACGCCGCGTTGGAAACGAGGTACACGCCGCCGCCGGCCTGGCTGTTGAATGCGGTGTTGCCCGCGATCGTGTTGTGCACCAGCACGGTGACGGCCTGCTGGTGCGTGCTGCTCAGCGCGACGGCGCCGCCGTTGGGAGCCGCGTTGTCGGTGAACAGGCTATTGCGCAGCACGACCGTCGCGGCACCGCCGTTGCGGATGTGCAGGCCGCCGCCGAAGCCGCCGTTCTGGCCGCAACCGGTGACGTGCAGCCGGTCCATCAGAAGCGACGGAGCACCGGTGTCGAACTCCACGACCATGCAGCCGGCACCGCCGAGCGTCGTCAGTCCATCGGCGAGCGAGAAGTTCGTCAACGTGCCCGACGCCGACTGGCTGTTGCCGAGTTGGCCGACCTCTGCCACCAGCCCGTTGCCGCCGCCATCGAGCACGGTCAATTCGGGATCCCGCAGCTGCAGCGTGCAGGTGCTGCCCACGCCGAACCAGCCGCCGCTGAGCATCAGGTGCTTGTTGCTTCCAAGAGCGATCGAGAACGGCACACCGCCCGCGGCGTAGGTGCCGGTCTTCATGCGGATTTCCACATCGTCGCCGGCGGCGGTGGCGAGCAGCGCGGTGCGCAGTTCGGCGGCGGTGGCGACGCAGTGCTGGCTGAGCGCATGCGCCGGCCCGCCGATGAAGACCAGGACAAGCGCCAGGACACACTCTTTCATCGATCGCATCGTGTTCGGTTCCCGTTCGGAGGTCGAGCCGAGGGAACGCGATCGGCGCAGGGACCGGACAGGCTAGACTGCGCGCATGTCGCGCCAGTCCCGCTTCCGCGCCTGTCCGCTCTGCGAGGCCATCTGCGGCCTCGAATTCCAGTACGAAGACGAACGCCTCGTAGCGATCCGCGGCGACAGGGACGATCCGTTCTCGCGCGGGCACATCTGCCCCAAGGGCAACGCCATCCTCGATCTGGAGTCCGATCCGGATCGGGTGACGCAGCCGCTGCGCAAGCGGGCGGATGGCGAATTCGAAGCGATCCCGTGGGACGAGGCGTTCGCGCTCGCCGGCGAACGCCTGGCGGCGATCCAGCGCGAACACGGCGCGAGCGCCGTCGGCGTGTACCTGGGCAATCCGAACGTGCATCACTTCGGGCACATCGCCTACGCACCCGCGTTGCTCAAGACGCTGCGCACGCCGAACATCTTTTCGGCATCGTCGGTGGATCAATGGCCGCATCAGCTGGTGGCGGCGCAGATGTACGGCCATCAGTTCCTGTTGCCGGTGCCAGATGTCGACCGTACGCACTACTTCCTGATGCTGGGAGCCAACCCGGTCGCGTCGAACGGCAGCCTGATGACGGCGCCCGGCATCGCGGACCGGCTCGAAGGCGTGCGCGAGCGCGGCAAGCTGGTGGTGATCGACCCGCGCCGCACCGAGACCGCCGAACGCGCCAGCGAGCATCACTTCATCCGGCCGGGCACCGATGCGATGTTCCTCGTCGCCCTGTTGCAGCGCCTGCTCGAACGCGGTGCGCGGCTGGATCGCTACGCCGGCAAACTGAAGAATCTCGATGTCGCCGTCGAAGCGATCGCGCGCTTCGACGCGGAGGCGCTGGCCGCGCGTTGCGGCGTCCGGCTCGAAACCATCCGGCGCCTGGCCGACGAATTCCACGACGCCCCTTCGGCCGTCTGTTACGGGCGCATGGGCGTGTCGACACAACCCTTCGGCACGCTCTGCCAGTGGCTGGTGCAGCTGGTGAATCTGGTCACCGGCCATCTCGATCGCGAAGGCGGCATGTTGCCGAACGAGCCGGTGCTGCCCGTCACCGGCCCCGGCACCTCGCCCGGCCAGCGTGCGCGCTGGCGCAGCCGTGTGCGGAAGTTGCCCGAATTCGCCGGCGAACTGCCGGTGAGCGCGCTGCGCGAGGAGATCCAGACGCCGGGCGAGGGACGCATCCGCGCGATGCTGACCGTCGCGGGCAATCCGGTGCTTTCCACGCCCGAGGGCGCGGCGCTCGACCGCGCCTTCGCCACGCTCGATTTCATGGTGGCGATCGACATCTACGTCAACGAAACCACGCGGCATGCCGATCTGATCCTGCCGCCGGCCTCGTTCCTCAGCCAGCCGCACTACGACCTGATCTTCAACGCCTTCGCAGTGCGCCGGGTCGCGCGCTGGAGCCCCGCGCTGCGCGCGCAGGGCGAGGACGAACGTGCCGATTGGCAGATCTTCAATGCATTGGCGCAGTCGGTCGCCGATCACGCAGGCAAACCGTTCCAGCCGCTGCCGCCGCCGGAGGCGATGGTCGCCGCCGGATTGAAGCGCGGCGGGTCGGGCCTCGACTTCGCCGCGCTGGCCGCGGCGACGCACGGGCTGGACCTGGGGCCGCTGCAACCGAGCCTGTTGCGCCGCCTGGAAACGCCGGACGGCTTGATCGACGCCGCGCCGGCGCTGTTCGTCGACGATCTGGAGCGACTGGCGGCCGCGATGTGCGAAGACACTCCGCACGACGCGCTGCTGCTGATCGGCCGCCGCGACATCCGCAGCAACAATTCCTGGATGCACAACGCGCCGCGCCTGGTGAAGGGCAAGCCGCGCCATCAGCTGCTGATGCATCC
>CAMLOR010000076.1 GCA_946481615.1 uncultured Aquimonas sp. | reverse complement strand
CGCGGTTCCTCGCCCACCTCGATGGGCGGCTTCTGCGCCATGCGCGCGATGAGCACGCGCAACGACGAACCCGTGCGCGCCTCGCGGCCCTGGGACAAGGACCGCGACGGCTTCGTGCTGGGCGACGGCGCCGGCGTGCTGATCCTCGAAGAATACGAACACGCGAAGGCGCGCGGCGCGCGCATTTATTGCGAACTCGCCGGCTACGGCGCCAGTTCCGATGCCTGGCACATGACGGCGCCGAGCGAAGACGGCGATGGTCCCGCGCGCTGCATGGCCATGGCGTTGCGCGATGCCGGCCTCAACGCCGATCAGGTCGAATACCTCAACGCGCACGGCACCTCCACGCCGCTTGGCGACGTGGCCGAAACGCTGGCGCTCAAGCGCGCGCTGGGCGACCACGCCTACAAGACCATGGTGTCGTCGACGAAATCGATGACGGGTCATCTGCTCGGCGCGGCCGGCGGCGTGGAAGCGATCTTCACCGTGCTGGCCATCCACCACGGCGTCATACCGCCCACGATCAACCTCGACGAGCCGGGCGAAGGCTGCGATCTCGACTACGTGCCGCACACGGCGCGCCAGAAGAAGATCGACGTGGCCGTGTCCAACGGCTTCGGTTTCGGCGGCACCAACGGCACGCTGGTGTTCCGGCGCGTCTGACGCGGTGATCGTCCACCGCTTGGCGGCGCGCTGCGATCTGCTCGCGCTGCAGCGCGCCCGGCCGCGGCGCTATCCCTGCCTGCTCGAAAGCGCCATCACCGGCAACGAGCGCGCGCGCTTCGATCTGCTGCTCGCGTTTCCGCGCGAGGCCGTGCGCATCGACGATTCGCGGGACGCGCCGGATTTCCTGGCCGATCTCGATGCCGCCTGGCAGCGCGAGCGCGTGCCGCGCGTGGAAAGCGCGCTGCCGTTCCGCGGCGGCTGGGCCTTGTATCTGGGTTACGAACTCGCGCAACAGATCGAACCGCGCCTGACGTCATTCCAGCGAACGCAGGAATCCAGTGGCTTGGCTCTGACCAAGGCGCACGAAGTCACTGGGTTCGCGCCGTCGCAGGAACGACCGATTCCTGTCGCGCTGGCGCTGCGCTGCCCCGTCGCCGTGATCCGTGACCACGCGGACGGTTCCACGCTCGTCGTCGCCGAACCCGGGCACGAATCGGCCATCGACGAAATCCTGCGCGACATCACCGCGCCGCCGGCGCCGCCGCACACCGTGGAACTCGATCATCTCGAGGAAGACGACCCCGAACGCTTCATCGAGGGTGTGCGGCGCATCCTCGACTACATCGCCGCGGGCGACGTGTTCCAGGCCAATCTCTCGCGCGCCTGGCAGGCGCGCACCCGCGCCGCCCCGGCGGATGTGTACGCGGCGCTGCGCCGCGCGAATCCCGCACCGTTCGCGGGTTGCTTCGCCTGGGACGATTGGGCGGTGATCAGTTCCTCGCCCGAGCGACTGGTATCCGTGCAGGGTGATCGCGTGCAGACGCGACCGATCGCCGGCACGCGCCCGCGCTTCGAGGGCGACGACGATGCCGAGCGCGTGCGCGAGCTGGTCGGCCATCCGAAGGAACGCGCCGAACACATCATGCTGATCGACCTCGAGCGCAACGACCTCGGACGCGTATGCGTGCCGGGCAGCGTGGAAGTCGACGAACTGATGACGGTGGAGAGCTACGCGCATGTCCACCACATCGTCTCCAACGTACGCGGCCGACTGCGCGCGGGCGCGACGCCGGGCGAGGTGATCCGCGCGGTGTTCCCGGGCGGCACCATCACCGGCTGCCCGAAGGTGCGTTGCATGGAAATCATCGCCGAACTGGAGGGGGTGGAACGCGGCCCCTACACCGGCGCGATCGGCTATCTCAACCGCGACGGCGATCTCGACCTCAACATCCTGATCCGCACGCTGTGGATGCGGGACGGCCTGCTGCAGTTCCGCGCCGGCGCCGGCATCGTGGCTGATTCGAAACCCGACGCCGAACTCGCCGAAACCCGCGCCAAGGCGCGCGGACTGCTGCGTGCGCTGGGAGCGGCGGGATGATCGGTGCGTCCATGAGCCACATCGGCATCGGCGATCGCGGCTTCAACTACGGCGACGGCTTGTTCGAGACGATGCTGGTCGCGGAAGGCGAACCCGTCTGGTGGGACGCGCACTACGCACGCCTGCACCGCGGCTGCGCGGCGTTGCGCATCGCGTGTCCCGCTTCCGCCACGTTGCTCGCCCAAGCGCGTGAGTTCGTGGTTGCGATGCTGCGTGGGTCTGCCGAGGACGCGCCGCAAGTTCTCTCAATCGTTCGGGGTGAGCCTGTCGAACCCGAGCCTCGAGGTCCGGGTTCGACAAGCTTATCCCGAACGGGCGCGGGCGTGCGGGCCAAAAGCGAGAACTCACTGCTGCGCGTGGCGCTCAAGCTTGTGCTCACGCGCGGCATCGGCGGCCGCGGTTACGCGCCACCGCGCGATGCGGAGCCGACCATCGCATGGACACTGCACCACGCACCCACGCCGGTGCGCGGAGGCATCGCGGTGCGCTGGTGCGATCTGCGGCTCGCGCAGCAACCGGCGCTGGCCGGCTTCAAACACCTCAACCGTCTCGAGAACGTGCTGGCGCGTGGCGAGTGGGACGATCCGGCCCTCGCCGAGGGATTGCTGCGAGACACCGACGGCCACGTGATCGGCGCCACGGCGGCCAACCTGTTCGCGGTGCGCGACGGCACGCTCTTCACACCCCGCTTGCATCGGTGCGGCATCGCGGGCGTCACGCGGGCCTGGGTGATGACGCGCGAAACCGTGGTGGAAGCCGATCTTGCGACGGACGACATCGAATCGGCCGACGAGCTTTTCCTCACCAGCAGCCTGCGCGGTATCCTCCCGGTCGCCCGGCTTGGCGGGCGCGAATGGACCGTCGGGCCGATGATTCGCCGTTTGCAAGGACTGCTCCACGACGAGGTGCCGGCGCTGTGAGCAAGAAACCGGCAGCTCCGAACAAGAAGCGCGGCGGGTTCGCGCGCTTCCTGCGCAACCTGTTCCTGCTGGCGCTGGTGCTGGCGGCCGGCGCAGCCTACTTCGTGCATGGCGATTACCGTCGCTTCGCCGAACGCGAGCTGGCGTTCGGCAACGAGGAACGCGTGCTCGAGGTCAAGCCCGGCGATTCCTTCGACGACGTGCTGCGCCGCCTGCGCCGGCTGGGCGTGCGCGAAGGCCACGATCTGTACTGGAAAGTGCTGGCCTGGGAACAGGGCGTGATCACGCGCCTGCAGGTGGGCGAGTACGCGCTCGGACATGGCCTCACGCCCGGCCGCCTGCTGTTCAAGCTCGAAAGCGGTGCCGTGATCCAGCACCGTTTCACCATCGTCGAAGGCTGGACCTTCCGCGAACTGCGCCTGGCAATGGCGCGCGACGCCGGCCTCGGGCAGACGCTGGCGGGGCTTTCCGACGCCGAAGTGATGAAACGCATCGGTGCGCCCGGCGAGCATCCGGAAGGCCGCTTCCTGCCCGAAACCTACAACTACACCAAGGGCATCACCGACGCCGATCTGCTCAAGCGCACCTACACCGCGATGAAGAACGCGCTCGAGGCTGCCTGGGACCAGCGCGATCCGGATCTGCCGCTCAAAACGCCGTACGAGGCGCTCATCCTCGCCTCGATCGTCGAGAAGGAAACCGGCGTCGCCGCCGAGCGCCCGCAGATCGCCGGCGTATTCGCGCGCCGCCTGAAGCTCGGCATGAAGCTGCAGACCGATCCCACCGTGATCTACGGCCTCGGCCCCGCCTTCGACGGCAATCTCACGCGCAAGCATCTGGAAGACGACACGCAATACAACACCTACGCGCGCTTCGGCCTGCCGCCCACGCCGATCGCGCTGCCGGGGCGCGCCGCGTTGCAGGCCGCGGTGAAACCGGCGCCCGGCGATGCGCTGTACTTCGTTTCGCGCGGCGACGGCAGCCACGAGTTCACCAGCAATCTCGCCGATCACAACCGCGCGGTGGCGCGCTGGCAACTGGGCCGCCGCTGATGCCGGGGCGATTGATCACGCTCGAAGGCGGCGAGGGCGCCGGCAAATCCACCGTGATCGCGGCGTTGGCGCAGATGCTGCGCGAACGCGGCATCGCGTTCCGCCCGTCGCGCGAGCCCGGCGGCACGCCGCTCGGCGAGACGATCCGTTCGGTCCTGCTCGATCCGGCCTTGCGCAACGTGAGTGCCGAAACCGAACTGCTGCTGGTGTTCGCCGCGCGCGCGCAGCACGTGCGCGAGGTGATCGAACCGGCGCTGGACGCAGGCGAATGGGTGCTCTGCGATCGCTTCACCGATGCCAGCTTCGCCTACCAGGGCGGCGGGCGCGGGCTCGACGACGAGATCATCGCAGGATTGGAACGCTGGGCCGTGCGCCGCCGGCCGGACCTCACCCTGCTGCTCGACGTGCCGGTGCAGACGGGGCTGCAGCGCGCACGTTCGCGCGGCGGCGAGTTCGATCGCATCGAGAGCGAGAACGAGGCCTTCTTCGAGCGGGTGCGCGAGGCGTATCGCGCCCGCGCTGCGTCGGAACCGCAACGCTTCCGCGTGATCGATGCGACGCAGCCGGCCGACGCCGTCGCACAGGCCGCCTGCGCTGCGCTCGCGGAATGGATGGACGCGAATGGTTGATCTTGCTGCCATCGCGTCGCAGGCAAGATCCTGGATTCCCGCCTGCGCGGGAATGACGGGAGCCCCGCGTGGCTGAAACATCCTCCATCGCCGGTTTTGCCCCGTGGCAGTCGCGCCTGTTCCTGCGCCTGCTCGAATCGCACCGCGCCGGCCGCCTGCCGCACGCGCTGCTGCTGAGCGGCCCCGAACGCCTGGGCAAGCGCGCCCTCGCGGAGCGGCTGATGCAGACGTTGCTCTGCCTCGCGCCGCAAGCGGAGGGCCCATGCGGCGAATGCACGTCGTGCCGGCTGTTCCAGAACCGCTTCCAACGCGATCCGGTGGAGACGCGTCCCGACGAATCGACCGCGCATCCGCAGGGGCATCCGGGCCATCCCGATGCGCGCTTCGTCGGTTTCACGCTCAATGAAAAATCCAGCCCGAAGAAGATGTATTCGGAGCTGGTGATCGAACAGATCCGCGAACTGTCGCAGTGGCTCACACTGTCGCCCACGCACGGCGCCAAGGCGGCGCTGATCGAGCCGGCGCATCTGCTCACCACCGCTGCCGCCAACGCGCTGCTCAAGACCCTCGAAGAACCGATCCCCGGCCGCTACCTGATCCTCGTCACCGATCATCCGCATCGCTTGCCCGCCACGATCCGCAGCCGCTGCCAGCGCGTCGAGTTGCGCGTGCCGCCGCGCGAAGAAGCGCGCGACTGGCTGCTGGCGCAGGGCGCCAAGGCCAAGCTCGTCGACGAAGCGCTCGACGCCAACGAGGGCCATCCGGGCCAGGCGCAGCGGGATATCGAGGAAGACGGTCTGGCGCTGCGCGCCGAGGTGGCGAAGGATCTCGCGGCCCTGGCCGCGGGGCGCGAACGCGCGGCACTCGCCGCAACGCGCTGGATCGAGGATCGCCTTGCACTGCGCCTGCGCTTCGCGGTCGAAGCGGTGCGCGAATGGCAGGCGGCCCGCGCCTCCGGCGCGCCGTCGGGCCGGCTCGCGGCCGCGGGACTGGCGTCCCAGGTCGACGCCAATGCGCTGGCAGGCTGGGCCGACGCCGCCAATCGCACGCGCGACTGGCTGCGCAGTACGCTGCGCCAGGATCTGATGGTGGGCGAACTGCTGCGGCAGTGGCGGCAGGCCTGCGTTAAGATCGCGCCAAGGGAACGCATCGCTGGGGGTTGATCATGCTGGCCGGAGCAGGGATGGCACGTCAGGGCATCCTGTCGCTGACCATCAAGGACAAGGGCGCGCTGTACAACGCCTACATGCCCTTCGTGAAGGGCGGCGGCATCTTCGTGCCCACCGCCAAGCGCTACGCGCTGGGCGACGAGGTCTTCATCCTGCTCACGCTGATGGACGAGAAGGAGCGCCTGCCGGTGGCCGGCCGCGTCATCTGGATCACCCCGCCCGGCGCGCAGAGCAACCGCACCGCGGGCATCGGCGTGCAGTTCAACGACTCGGCCGAAGGCGAGATGGTGAAGGGCAAGATCGAGACCCACCTGGCCGGCATGATCAATGCCGACAAGCCGACGCATACGATGTAATCGACCCACACGATGCAATCGGTGGGTCGCCCCGCGAAGGGGGGGCAGCGACTCTCAACCTCGCCGCGCATCGAAAGTCACTGGATTCCCGCTTGCGCGGGAATGACGATGGTTACTGCAGCGTGTCCCAGCCGGGCCGCGGCTTGAACCGGTCGCCGTAGCGCGCCGCCAGCTGCTCCAACCGCTGCCGGCATTTCGCGATGCCCTGCGCGCGGATATGGTTGATCGGCCCGCCCGTGAACGGCGCGAAGCCGGTACCGAAGATCACGCCGGCATCGAGCAGGTCGGCGTCGCTCACGACACCGTCGTGCAGGCAGGCGACGCTCTCGTTGAGCATCGGGTAGATCAGGCGATCGGTGAGATCGTCCGGCGCCTTGTAGTCCTTCGGCACTTCGGGTTTCTGCGCCTTGCCGTCGACCCAGGTGTAGAAGCCCTGGCCGTCCTTGCGGCCGCGCTTGCCCGACTGCAGCAGCGACTGCATGCCTTCGGGGACGGGCAGGTTCAGATAGTCCGCGAGGATCTTGCCGACCGACGCGGCGACGTCCAGGCCCACCGTGTCGGCCAATTCGATCGGGCCCATCGGCATGCCGAAACGCAGCGCAGCCTTGTCGATCACCGGGCCCGGGATGCCTTCGCCATAGGCCGTCATCGCTTCGAGCAGATAGGGCATCAGGATGCGGTTGACGAGGAAGCCCGGCGTGCCCGCCACCGGCACCGGCAGCTTGTCGAGCGCGCGGCAGAAGGCGGCGAGGCGGCGTTCGGTTTCCGGCGCCATCGCGTCGTGCCGCACGATCTCCACCAGCGGCATCATCGACACCGGGTTGAAGTAGTGCAGGCCGGCGAAACGCGCGTCGTGCTTCACGCCTTCGCGCAGGTCGGTGAGCGGGATCGACGAGGTGTTGGTGGTGAGCAGCGCCTCCGGGCGCAGCGTCTCCTCGACCTTCGCATACAGCGCCTTCTTGGCCTCGGGATTCTCGAAGATCGCCTCGATCACGAGATCGGCCTTCGCGACTCCCGCGCCTTCCACGTCGGCCTTCAGGCGTGCGGCGGTGGCGGCGCGCTTGTCCTCGCGCTTGACCTTTTTTGCGTAAAGCGCGGCGGCACGGTCCAGCGCGGGCTGGACGTACTGCATCTCGCGATCCTGCAGCGTTGTCTCGAAGCCGCGCAGCGCGCACCAGGCGGCGATGTCGCCGCCCATCACGCCGGCGCCGACCACGTGCACGTGCTTGATGCCGTGTTCTTTGCCGCCGAGGCCCTTCAGACGCTCCTGCAGGAAGTACACGCGTACCAGATTGCGGGCCGTCGAAGTCTTCGCGAGCTTCGTCACCGCCTTCGCCTCGGCGCGCAGGCGCGAATGCACGGTGCCGCCGCTGCGGCGCCAGGTGTCGATCAGGGCGTACGGCGCCGGGTAGTGCGCCTTCGGCGCCTTGCGCGCAACCTGGTTCGCCAGCATCGGCGCCATCGCCTGGCGCACCGGCCACAGGTTCGTGGCCCAGGCCGTGGCGCGCTGCTTGAACGGACGCGAGGTACCGCGGCGCGCCAGTTCGATGGCGGCGTCGAGCAGCATCGCGGGCTCGACCACCTTGTCCACCAGGCCGATGGCGCGCGCATTGGAGGCCGAGAGTGCGCGGCCGGTCAGCATCATGTCCATCGCCGCGGGCGTGCCGACGAGTCGCGGCAAGCGCACGCTGCCGCCCCAGCCGGGATAGATGCCGAGCTTGATTTCGGGCAGGCCGATTCTGGTGGAATCGTCGCTCGAGGCGATGCGGTAGTCGCAGGCCAGCGCCAGCTCGGTGCCGCCGCCCATGCAATGGCCGTGGATCGCGGCCACCGTGGGGCAGGGCAGGTCGGCGACCTTCTGGAACACCAGCTGGCCGAGGCGGATCCAATCGTAGATCAGATCCTTCTTGTCCAATTCCTCGAAGGTCTTGATGTCGGCGCCCGGAATGAAGCCCGCCGCCTTGCCGCTGCGGAAGACCACCGCCTTCGGCTTCTCGATGGCGATGCGCTCGACCAGCAGATCGAGTTCGTCGAGCACCTCGCGCGAAAGCGCGTTGACGCTCTCGCCGGCGCGGTCGAGCGTCAGCACCACCACGCCGTCGGGGCGCAGCGAAGGCTGCCAATGGCGGAAACGCAGGCCGTCGAACATCGGGAAGCTCCTGGGGATCGGGCCACCATACGCGGCCGCATCGGGGCTATGATCCGGGCTGGCCGCGCTCCAGGTCAACGCGCAGCGGGCACGGCGGTGAACTTTCCGGCAAAGCGCAGGTCTTGCTCGCGGACCGCAGCTCAGGGTCATCATAAGAACAACCTGCGGAGTGACGGCCCGGATGGGCGAAGACAATATCGACCAGGCGCTGGTCCAGCGCGTGCAGAAGGGCGAGAAGCGGGCCTTCGACCTCCTGGTGGCGAAATACCAGCACAAGGTGACGAGCCTGATCGGGCGCTATATCCACGACTGGAGCGAAGCCCAGGACGTGGCCCAGGAAACCTTCATCCGCGCCTACCGGGCGCTGGCGAACTTCCGCGGCGACAGTCAGTTCTACACCTGGCTTTACAAGATCGCGGTGAACACCGCCAAGAACCATCTCGTCTCGCTCGGGCGGCGCCCGCCGTCGGAGGACATCGACGCGCAGGACGCCGTGCAGTTCGACGCCGGCACCCGCTTGCGCGACACCGACACGCCCGAACACGAACTGATGCGGCAGGAAATTGAACGAACCGTCGCCAGGACGGTCGAAGCCTTGCCCGAAGAGCTGCGCATGGCCATCACCCTGCGCGAGGTCGACGGGTTGAGTTACGAGGAGATCGCCGAGGCGATGGATTGCCCCATAGGTACGGTGCGTTCGCGCATCTTCCGTGCGCGCGACGCGATCGACCAGAAACTGCGCCCTTTGCTGGGCACCGAACGAGCCAGGCCATGAACGCCGAACATCGCGACACCGACATCAAGCAGCAGCTCTCCGCGCTCGTCGACGGCGAGCTCGAACGCGATCAGGCGCGCTTCCTGGTCCGCCGCCTGCCGGACGATCCGGAACTCTCCGGCTGCTGGCAGCGCTGGCACGTGGCCGGCGACAGCCTGCGCGGCCAGGGTTGCGCGCCGCTGCGCGCCGACTTCGTGGCACGCGTCTCGCTCGCCATCGCGCAAGAGGCAACGCCAGGCCGCGGCGTGCCGCGCGAGGCGCTGAAATGGATCGGCGGCTTCGCGGTCGCGGCCTCGGTGGCGCTGGCCGCGCTGATGGCGGTGCGCCCGCCGGCCGAAGCGCCGGATGTTTCGACCGCGCCGCAGACGGTTTCGGTGCCCGCGCCGCAGGTCGCGCCGTCGCCGTATCGCGAGCAGGACCTGCGTCCGCCGCTGCGCGAAGAGGCCCTGACGGTGTCGGCCAGCGAGGCCGGGCCCTACGGTGCGGTCGTGCGTATCGATCCGCGCATCGAGAGTTACCTCGTGCGCCACAACGAGGCGACGCAGGTGCAGGGCTTCGTGCCCTATCTGCCGCTGGTCACGCCGGTGCGCGAGCGCGCGCCGGCCGCGGAAGCCGCACGCTGATGCGCCTGGCGCCGCGCCTGGCCCTCCTGGCGGGGCTGGCGCTCGCGCTGCCGGCGCTGGCGCAGGACGCCAATGCCTGGCTCGCGCGCATGGGCCAGGCCCTCGCCGGCCTGGATTACCACGGTGAAGTGGTCTACGTGCATGGCCACCAGGTCGAGGCGCTGCGTGTCTTCCACGCGGTCGATCCGGGCGGCGCGCGCGAGCGCCTGGTTTCGCTGAGCGGCGCGCCGCGCGAAGTCCTGCGCAGCCAGGGCCAGGTGCTGCTGGCCGGCAGCCGTCCGCGCGCCGCGATGTACGGCGAACCTGGACCGCTGCAGCCGCCGTCGATCGTCGCGCTCGGCGCCGATCCGTCGCGTCTGCCGAAACACTATGCATTGGCCCTGGGCGGC
The DNA here is from genome assembly GCA_946481615.1 of uncultured Aquimonas sp. The sequence goes on along the minus strand of CAMLOR010000076.1, from coordinate 3,650 downwards.
GCCGACCGCATCGCCGGCCTCGCCGCGCAAACCATTGAAGTGCGGCCGCGCGATGCCTTCCGCTACGGCTACCGGCTGTGGCTCGAAACCGAAACCGGCATGTTGCTGAAGTCGGTGCGGTTCGGCGCCGACGGCCGGCCCGTGGAGCAATGGATGTTCACGCGCATCGCGTTGCGCGAGCGTCCGGGCGAAGCCGATCTCGCCGGTGCACCGGCCGAAAACCCGCTGCCGGCTCCGCTGCCCCGCCCGCAGCCCGCCGCCGCGACGCCGGCGGGCTGGAGCGTGGCCAACGTGCCTGACGGCTTCGAACTGGCCGCGCGCCAGCCAGGCACGCAGGCCGGCGAACATCTGGTCTTCAGCGATGGACTGGCCAGCGTCTCGGTCTACGTCGAGCCGCTCACGCGCGCCGCGCAGGCCTTCACCGGGCTTTCCAGCCGAGGCGCGGTGAATCTCTTCGGCCGCGTGCTCGACGGCCACCAGATCACCGTGCTGGGCGATGTGCCGCCCGCCACGGTCGAACGCTTCGCGCAGGGCGTGCTGCCCGCCACGGGTGGCTGAGCGGCGCGCCGAAATCGTGGCGCTCGACGCCACGCGCGCCACGCTGCGCGCCACCGCGTCGTGCAGCGGCTGTGCCGGCTGCGCGGGACGCTGCAATGTCTTCCGCGATTGGGGCGAAAACGGCAGCCGGATCGATCTGCCGCTTGAACAATTCCCGCGCGCCCCGCATCTGGGCGAAAGCTGGACGCTTTCCCTCGACGAGAACGCCCTGCTGCGGCAGGCCGCGCGCGGCTACGGACTCGCGCTGCTCGGCCTGCTCGGCGGCGCCATGCTGGGCTTCGCACTGGCGCGCGCCGCGGGCATCGCGCCGGATCCGCCCACGCTGCTGGGTGCGCTTGCCGGAACTCTCGCGGGGTGGCGGCGCTCCAAGCGCAGTTCGCTTTCGCACCGACACATCCGAGCCACGGGAGTCATCGACCCATGAATCGTCATCTGCAGGCCGTCGCGTCCTTCGCGCTCGCACTCGGCCTTTCCGTTTCCGTCCAGGCGCAGTCGCTGCCGGATTTCACCGGCCTCGTCGAACAGGTCAGCCCGGCCGTCGTCAACGTTTCGGCCACGCGCACGGTGGAAGCCGCGCAACGCAACGCCATGCCCAGCGCGGGCGATCTCTCCGACGAAGAACTCGAGGCCCTGCGCCGCTTCTTCGGCGATCCCTCGCAGCCGCGCGCGCCGCGCGACCGCACCTCCGCTGGCACCGGTTTCGTGATTTCGGCCGACGGCTACGTGCTCACCAACCATCACGTGATCGACGGCGCCGACGAAGTCGTGCTGCGCTTCAACGATCGCCGCGAACTGGAAGCCAAGGTGGTCGGCAGCGATCCGGAAGCCGACGTCGCGCTGCTGAAGGTGGAGGCCGACAACCTCGCCGCGGTGAAGCTCGGCGACTCCGACAGCCTCAAGCCCGGCCAGTGGGTGGTCGCGATCGGTTCGCCGTTCGGCTTCGATCACTCCGTCACCGCCGGCGTGGTGAGCGCCACGGGCCGCACCTCGCCCGTCACCGGCCAGCAGTACGTGCCCTTCATCCAGACCGACGTGGCCATCAACCGCGGCAATTCCGGCGGCCCGCTGCTCAACACCGCGGGCGAGGTGATCGGCATCAATTCGCAGATCTTCTCCAACACCGGCGGCTTCATGGGCGTGAGCTTCGCCATCCCCATCGAAACCGCGATGAGCGCCGTGCAGCAGCTCAAGGGCAAGGGCTACGTGGCGCGCGGCCTGCTGGGCGTGAACATCCAGGAAGTCACGCGCGAACTGGCGCGCAGCATCAAGCTGCCGCGCCCGGGCGGCGCGCTGGTGTTCGGCTTCGCGGACGACAGCGCCGCCAGGAAGGCCGGCGTCGAACTGGGCGACGTGATCACCCGCTTCAACGACCGCGAAATCGCCCGCTCCGGCGATCTGCCGCCGCTGGTCGGCGCGGCCGCGCCCGGTTCGCGTGCCACCCTCACGGTGTTCCGCAACGGCAAGGAAATCGAATTGCCGGTCACCATCGGCGAACTGCCGCGCGACGTGGCCGCACGCGGTGCGGCCGGCGATGCCGATGCCGCCGCCGGCAACCCGCTCGGCCTCGTGGTCGAAGACATCGATCCCGAACAGCGCAAGGCGCTCGACCTCGAACCCGCCCAGGGCGTGGTGATTTCGCGCGTCGTGGGCGCCCCCGGCCGCCGCGCCGGCCTGCAGCCGGGCGACATCGTGCTGATGGTGGGCCGCACGTCGGTCGGCACCGTGGCCGAATTCAACGCCGCGGTGAAGAGCGCGGCGCCGGGCGAGCCGGTGATGCTGCTGGTGCGCCGCGAGGATCAGACCCAGTTCGTGGCGGTGACGCCGCCGCCCGCGGCTCCGCGCCGCGAATAGTCGTCCCCGCGCAGGCGGGGAACCGGCGACTTTGCCCGGTGCGGCAAAAGTCGCTGGATTCCCGCCTTCCGCAGGAACGACGGACGCCCGGGATGGCGCGGCATGGCATAATGCCGCGCTTTTGCGGGCGCCGTCCGCGCCAGCTTCCCCGGAACCCATGCAACACATCCGCAACTTCTCCATCATCGCGCACGTCGACCACGGCAAATCGACGCTGGCCGATCGCATCATCCAGCTCTGCGGCGGCCTCGAGGAGCGCGAGATGGAAGCCCAGGTGCTCGATTCGAACCCGATCGAGCGCGAACGCGGCATCACGATCAAGGCGCAGTCGGTCTCGCTGCCGTACACGGCGAAGGACGGGCAGGTCTACCAGCTCAACTTCATCGACACGCCCGGGCACGTGGACTTCAGCTACGAAGTGTCGCGCTCGCTGGCGGCCTGCGAAGGCGCGCTGCTGGTGGTCGACGCCGCGCAGGGCGTGGAAGCGCAGTCGGTCGCCAACTGCTACACCGCGGTCGAGCAGGGGCTGGAAGTGATCCCGGTGCTCAACAAAATCGATCTGCCGACGGCCGATCCGGAAAAGGTCAAGAAGGAAATCGAGGCCGTCATCGGCATCGACGCCGAGGACGCGCTGCAGGTCAGCGCCAAGACCGGCCTCAACGTGCGCGACGTGCTCGAGGCCATCGTGGCGCGCATCCCACCGCCGAAGCCGCGCGATACCGACAAGCTGCAGGCGCTGATCATCGACTCGTGGTTCGACAACTACCTGGGCGTGGTCTCGCTGGTGCGCGTGATGCAGGGCGAGATCGGCCCGAAGAGCAAGATCCTGGTGATGTCCACCGGCCGCACCCACGAGGTGGACAAGGTGGGCGTGTTCACCCCCAAGCGCAAGGAGCTGAAGAAGCTCGGCGCGGGCGAGGTGGGCTGGATCACCGCCTCGATCAAGGACGTGCACGGCGCCCCGGTGGGCGACACCCTGACCCTGGCGGGCGATCCGGCGCCGGGCCCGCTGCCCGGCTTCCAGGAAATGCAGCCGCGCGTGTTCGCCGGCCTGTTCCCGGTCAACGCCGAGGACTACCCGGCGCTGCGCGAGGCCCTGGAGAAGCTGCGCCTGAACGACGCCGCGCTGCGGTTCGAACCCGAAAGCTCGGAAGCCATGGGCTTCGGCTTCCGCTGCGGCTTCCTCGGCATGCTGCACATGGAGATCGTGCAGGAGCGCCTGGAGCGCGAGTACGACCTGG